>NZ_JBFTMT010000012.1:0-150687 GCF_056397105.1 Microbacterium sp. 05N427 | reverse complement strand
CTGCTGGCCGGTGCGCCCGGTGCCGCCACCGCGGCGATTCGCCCCGCCGCCGGAGCCGGCCCCGCGGCCCCCGTGCCGGCGTCCGGGGGCACGCCGCCGGGCCCGTACACGTTCGGATGGGCCGCCGACGACCTGCTCGCCTTCGACCCCGGCACGACACCGTGGGCGAAGCACCTGCGCTGCCTGATCCCGCGCGCGACGCGCATCGCGCCCTTCGCCGCCACGCAGGCGCATCCGGATCTCGATCCCGCAGTGCAGCTGTCCACGCTCACGATCGACGATGCGGGGAGCATCTACGAGGGCCACAATCAGGCGATCGGCGTGGAGGCCCAGGTATACACCCAGCGGTACTGGTCGTACATCGACATCTGGGGCACCTGGCACGGACAGGTCAAGGGATCGGCGCCCATCGAGATGATCGACGGCGAGCGCGCGCCCGGACGTCCCTACGGCGTGATCGATATCCCCAACCCGGGTTGGACGGAGGCCGCGCACAAGAACGGCGCCCGGTCGATCGGCGGCTGGTTCTGGCCGCGTCCGGTGGACTTCGACGCCTTCCTCGTGCAGGCCAGCGACGGATCCTTCCCGGTCGCGGACAAGATGATCCAGATCCGCAAGTACTTCGGCTTCGACGGGCTGTTCATCAACCAGGAGGGCAGCGTCAGCGCCACGCAGATCAAGGGGTTCCAGGACTTCCTGCGTTACCTCAAGCGCACGGATCCCGACTTCTATCTGCAGGGCTACGACTCGGCCGACTTCGACAGCGGCCAGGTCAGCTACGAGAACAGGCTGAGCGAGAACAACCTGCGCTGGCTGGGCACGCCGGACGCGCCGATCTACGACTCCCTGTTCATGAACTACTGGTGGCAGGCGACGACCGGCGGCGCGGACCGTGATCTCAGCAAGAGCGCCGCGTCGGCCGTGGCGGCCGGTCGGGATCCGCGAGTGGTGGGCTTCGCCGGGGTCGAGCACCAGAAGGGCGGTTTCCGGCCCGAAGAGGACTTCGGCAGTGTCGCGGGCCCCGGCAGACCCGCGCCGACGTCGGTCGCGCTGTTCGTGGACTCCCAGATCTGGCTGAATGGATCGTGGGACGGCACCACCTCCACCGCCGACGGGCGCGCGACCTATCGCGACCTGGAGCAGCGGTTCTGGTCCGGCCCCACGGGGAACCCCGGGACGTCGGGCCGGCTCGAGCCCCGCACGCCCCCGTATCGCACCGACACGCTGAACTACCGGCAATGGGACGGCATCGCGCACTGGATCACCGAACGCTCTCCCTACGGCGAACTGCCGATCGCGACCGACTTCAACGTGGGTGTCGGATCCGCGTTCTTCCTCGACGGTGCAAGGGTGCGCGACGGAGGCTGGGACAACATGGGCAGCGCGGACCGGGCGCTCACCTGGCAGTTCTGGACCGAGGGCGATGTCGTCGTCACGCTCGACGAGTCGACCAGCTACGGCAGCGGGCACAGCCTCAGCCTGCGGGGCGGGGGAGTGATCCACCTCTTCAAGACCGATCTGACAGCCGACAAGGCGATCGCCGTCGAGCTCCGCGCCCAGGGCCTTCAGGCCATCGAACTCGGCGTCACCTGGCAGGACGCGCCGTCCGAGATCGACTGGCAGCCGCTCACCAAGTCAGATCCCGCGGGCTGGGACGGCTGGACGGGCGGGGTGAATGCGCGCGGCCGCCGCATCGCGCGGATCTCCTTGCGGACGAGCGGCGACGGCCGCATCGGCCGAGTGTCGCTGCGGGAGGCAGGGAAGCCGCTCAAGCCTGCGACGCCGACGGGCTTCCAGGTGGCGGATGCGGGCGATGCCGGTGACGGGCGTCGGCATCTGACCTTCGCCTGGGATCTCCAGTCCGATGCCGTCGGGTACGACGTGCTGCAGATCGGGGGCTCCGGCGCGACCTGGCTGGGCCGGGTGCACCGCGACGTCTTCTTCGCAGAGGCGGTGGATCTCGCCGGAGGGCGTCAGTTCCAGCTCGTCGCGTTCGGTGGCGATCTGCACCGCAGCGCCCCGATCAAGGCTGTGCTGAACGTCTGACTCTGCGGCCGGCGAAAGCGGCAGAGACGCAGAAGGCGGGCCCGGAGGAAACACCTCCGGGCCCGCCTACTGCGTGTCAGATCACTTCACGTCGTCGTCGACCCAGTCCATCGACTTCGAGACGGCCTTGCGCCACAGTCGCAGCTGGCGGTCGCGCTCTGCGGCGTCCATGGTGGGCTCCCACCGGCGGTCCTCCTGCCAGTTGGCAGCGAGGTCGTCCAGTCCGTTCCAGAAACCGACCGCGAGGCCGGCCGCGTAAGCCGCGCCCAGTGCGGTCGTCTCGGCGACCACGGGGCGAACCACGGGAACTCCGAGCACGTCGGCCTGGAACTGCATGAGCGCGTCGTTCGCGACCATGCCGCCGTCGACCTTGAGCTCGGTGAGGTCCACGCCGGCGTCGGCGTTGACCGCGTCGAGCACGTCGCGGGTCTGGAACGCCACGGCCTCGAGCGCGGCGCGCGCGATGTGGTTCTTGTTCGCGTAGCGGGTCAGACCCACGATCGCGCCGCGGGCGTCAGGGCGCCAGTACGGCGCGAACAGGCCGGAGAACGCGGGGACGATGTACACGCCGCCGTTGTCGTCGACCTGGCGGGCCAGCTCCTCCACCTCGGGGGCGGAGGAGATGATGCCGAGCTGGTCGCGCAGCCACTGGATGAGGGATCCGGTGACCGCGATCGAGCCCTCGAGCGCGTAGTGCGTCGGTCCGTCGCCGAGCTTGTAACCGACGGTGGTGAGCAGGCCGTTCTTCGAGTGGACGATCTCCTCGCCCGTGTTGAAGATCAGGAAGCAGCCCGTGCCGTAGGTGTTCTTGCTCTCGCCGGTGTTGAACGCCGCCTGGCCGAACGTCGCCGCCTGCTGGTCGCCGAGGATGCCCGCGATCGGGGTCTCGCGCAGCAGAGACGAGCCCTCGGCGGCGCCGTAGACCTCGGAGGAGGAGCGGATCGACGGCATCATCGACTTCGGCACGCCGAAGGCCTCGAGGATGTCATCGCGCCACTGCAGGGTCTCCAGATCCATGAACATCGTCCGCGAGGCGTTGGTGACGTCGGTCGCGTGCACGCCGCCGTCCACTCCGCCGGTCAGGTTCCACAGGACCCAGGAGTCGGTCGTGCCGAAGAGCAGGTCGCCGGCCTCGGCCTTGGCACGTGCCCCCTCGACGTTCTCCAGGATCCAGGCGATCTTGGTGCCGGAGAAGTAGGTCGCCAGCGGCAGGCCGACGATCTGCTTGAACCGCTCGACGCCGCCGTCGGCCGCGAGGCGGTCCACGATGGGCTGCGTGCGGGTGTCCTGCCACACGATCGCGTTGTAGACCGGCTTGCCGGTGGTCTTGTCCCAGACCACGGCCGTCTCACGCTGGTTGGTGATGCCGACCGCCGCGATGTCGTGGCGGGTCAGGTGCGCCCGGGTCAGAGCGAGGCCGATGACCTCCTGGACGTTGGCCCAGATCTCCGACGCGTCGTGCTCGACCCAGCCGGCCTGCGGCAGGATCTGCTCGTGCTCCTTCTGACCGGTGGCGATGATGCTGCCCTTGCGGTCGAAGATGATGGCGCGGCTCGAGGTCGTGCCCTGGTCGATGGCGAGGACGTAGTCAGCCATGTGCAGTTCTCCTTTGAATAGCGGTTCGGGTTACTTTGCGAGGTGCAGCAGCACCGGCGAGAGCAGCGCGGCGATGGTACCGCCGAGGAGCGGGCCGACGACGGGCACCCAGGAGTACGACCAGTCGCTCGACCCCTTGCCCTTGATCGGAAGGATCGCGTGAGCGATGCGCGGACCGAGGTCACGGGCAGGGTTGATCGCGTATCCGGTCGGGCCACCGAGCGAGGCGCCGATCGCGACGACAAGGAGGGCGACAGGCAGGGCGGACAGTGCACCGAGGCCGCCAGGCGTGCCGATCTTGACGTCGCCGTAGTCCGCGAACGCGAAGATCACGAACACGAGGACGAAGGTGCCGATGATCTCCGTGACCAGGTTCCAGCCGTAGGAGCGGATCGCCGGACCCGTCGAGAAGACGCCGAGCTTGTTGGCCGGCTCGGGCTCCTCATCGAAGTGCTGCTTGTAGGCGAGCCAGCAGAGCACGGCTCCGATGATCGCACCGAGCAGCTCCGCGGCCGTCGCGACGGCGTAGTGGGAGAAGTCGATCCCCTTCGCGGGGTCGAGCAGGTGCTGCACGAACAGACCGATGCCGACCGCGGGGTTCAGGATCGCGCCGGAGTAGGCGGAGACGAGCACACCGGCGAAGACCGCAAGGCCCCATCCCCAGTTGACCATCAGGAAGCCGCCGTTGAAGCCCTTGTTCTTCACCAGCGCGACGTTGGCGACCACACCGCAGCCGAGCAGGAGCAGCATCGCCGTGCCGACCAATTCGGACAGAAAGTAGAGGCCCATATTCACATCAGGCATGTCTTCGTTGACCTTTCGCAGAGCATCGGCCCCTCTGCCGATGCGGTGTTATGTGTAGACGCCGATGAGGGCGGCGGGGGATCCTCGTCTACCCGCGGGTGCGGGCGACGAGGGACAGTCCGTGGCGGGAGTTCAGCAGCTCCCGAGTCAGTTCGACCTCCCGCGCGGTGCGTGCGCGGTCCCAGCCGCACAGCGGTGCGAGCGCATCGGCGATCTCCTCGAGGATCTCCTCGGTGACGTCTCCGGTGAAGGCGAGACTCGTGCGGCGCAGGATCACGTCCTCGAGGCGCACGATCAGCTCGTTCTGCACCATCCACTCGAGCTCGCGCGTCGAGAGCTGACCGCCGGCGAGGGGCGCGTCGTGACCCTGCTCGACGTACTGCCACACCTCGGCGGCGCGGGTGCCGTAGCGTTTCAGCAGCGGCTCGGCCCGGTCTCCGGCGCCGGGTAGGTTCCGGGTGATCCAGGCGACGCGCGCGGCATCGTCCTGCGGGTAGTCCTTGCCGCCGCCGATCGCCCGGCCGAGGGTCGAGACGACGCGGGTGCGGCCCAGAAGATCCAGGATCTTGTCGGACAGCGTCTCGCCGAGCGCCCGGAACGTCGTCCACTTGCCGCCGACCAGGCTGAGGTGCGGAACAGCGCGGCTGTTGTCGACCTCGACGCGGTAGTCACGCGAGACGAATCCGGGCGCCGTGTCCTCATGCCGGGGGAGCGGGCGGATCCCGCTGAACCGGTAGACGATCTGCTCGCGGTTCACGGCGATGTCCGGGAAGACGTGGTGCACGAGATCGAAGAAGTAGTCGATCTCCTCCTCGGTGCACAGCGGCACCTCGCGCGGGTCGGCGTCGATGTCCGTGGTGCCGACCATGACCTTGCCCTTGAGCGGGTAGATCAGCACGATGCGGCCGTCGGAGTGCTCGAAGAAGATCTCGCGGCCGCGGGTCGCGGCGAGCAGCGCGGGGTTGTCCAGCACGATGTGCGAGCCCTTGGTGCCGCCCATGAAGCGGGTCAGCTCGCCCATGGCCTCGTTGGTGAGGTCCGTCCAGGGCCCGGAGGTGTTCACGACGACGTCGGCGGCGATGGCGAACTCCGTGCCGCTCTCGCGGTCGCGCACGAGCACGGCATCGCCGTCGTGGCCGATCGCCTCGACGTAGTTCAGGGCACGCGCACCCGGGTGCGCTGCCCGACCGTCCTGCAGCACGTCGAGCGCGAGGCGCTCCGGATCGTGCATCGAGGCGTCGTAGTAGGTCGCCGTGTATTTGATCTTCGGGTCCATGGCGGGAAGCTCCGCGAGGGACTTCTTGCGGCCGAGGAACTTGTGGCGCGGCACCATCCCGCCGTCACGGGAGAACGTGTCGTAGATGGTCAGACCCATCTTGATGAGGAACGCGCCGCGCTCCTGCGGCTTGCCCGACTTGTGCGTGAGGAAGCGCAGCGGTGCGGACAGGATTCCCGAGAAGGTCGAGTAGATCGGGATCGTCGTCTCGAGCGGCTTGACGTAGTGCGGGGCGATCTTCAGCAGACCGTTGCGCTCGGTGACCGACTCCTTGACGAGGCGGAACTCGCCGTTCTCGAGGTAGCGGATGCCGCCGTGGATCATGTGGCTGGAGGCCGAGGATGCGCCGGAAGCGAAGTCGCCGCGCTCGACGAGGACGACGTCGACCCCTTGAAGGGCGAGGTCGCGGAAGGTGGAGATCCCGTTGATCCCGCCGCCGATCACCAGCACAGTGGTGCGGCCCGCTTCGCGAACGCGAGTCACCTCGGGGCGTTCTGCGGCGTTGTGGACGTGGTCAGTCATCTTCGTCTCCTTCCGGATTTCTCACAGCATTCCCCCAGCCGCCCGTATGGTCAAGCAGGCTGCACGAATGTGCAAGAATCGATCGGATCGATCCTCGAAGGGCCTGGAATGGATGAACGGAAGCGCCAGTCGAAGGTCGTCGCCGCACTCACGGCGGCGCGGCTGTACTACCTGCAGGACAAGACGATGGACGTCATCGCCGAGGAGCTCGACACGTCCCGTTCCTCGGTGTCGCGCCTGCTGAGCTATGCGCGCGAAGTCGGCCTCGTTGACATCAGGATCAACTCGCCCCTCGAGCACGCGGGCGAGCTCGAGCAGCAGCTGCACGACCGCCTGCATGTGACCGCGCACGTCGTGCCGATGCCGGAGAGCGTGACGGAGGTGGAGCGGCTGGAGCGCGTGGCGCTGACCGCGGGCCGCCTGCTCACGCAGATCATCGACTCGAACATGGTGGTCGGCCTCGCCTGGGGTTCCACGATCAGCGCGGTCAGCCGCGATCTCGGACAGAAGGAGACCCGCGGCACCACGATCGTGCAGCTCAACGGCGCAGGAAACACCCTGACCAGCGGCGTGGAGTACTCGAGCGAGATCCTGCAGCGGTTCGGATCCGCGTTCGGGGCGCAGGTGCAGCAGTTCCCGGTGCCCGCATTCTTCGACGATCCTCGGACGCGGGAGGCGATGTGGCGCGAACGCAGCACCCTGCGCGTGCTGGATCTGCAGGCCAAGATGGACCTCGCCGTGTTCAGCGTCGGTTCCCCGAGTGCCGAGGTGCCGAGCCGCGTCTACGTGGGCGGCTACCTCGGCCGCGACGACTACCGCAGCCTGCGCGAGGACCGGGCGATCGGCGACGTGGCGACCGTGTTCTTCCGCGCGGACGGCACATGGAAGGACATCGCGGTGAACGCGCGTGCGACGGGACCGGGACTGGACCGGCTACGCCGCGTCGCGCGACGGTTCTGCGTGGTCGCGGGCGCGCAGAAGCTGCCCTCGCTACGGGCCGCGATCGGGGCGCGCCTGGTCACGGACGTCGTGCTGGACGAGGGGCTCGCGCGTCAGCTCGTCGAGGGCTGACCCTGTGGGCGTCTCCGGAGCGTTCTGCGAAGCCCGTGGTCGACCACGGACGCGTCAGAGCGTCTCCGGGCCGGAGCGGAACTCACGGATCAGGTGCTCGACCACTTCGTGAAGGTCGCCTCCGGTCGCGTCGGCGACCGCGATCTGGCGCTCGTAGCTGGCGCCGTCCCGCAGGATGTCGGCGACCCCGCTGAACTGCGCGGAGCACTGCAGCTCGGTGGCGATGGGCGATAGACGCTCCAGCTCCTCGGCCAGGTGCTCCCGCACTGAGCGCTGTGTGCCGTCGGCCGACACGATGACTTCGGCGTCGAGTCCGTACCTCGCGGCGCGCCACTTGTTCTCGCGGTGGAACCACGGGGCGAGGACGGCCAGGGGCCGCCCCTCGTCGAGGTCGCGCGAGAACGACTCCACCAGCACCTGGGTGAGGGCCGCTACGGCGGCGAGCTCGCGCAGGGTGGACATGCCGTCGCAGGCGCGCACCTCGATCGTGCCCCAGCGCGGCGCGGGGCGGATGTCCCAGCGCACCTCGGTGGCATCGGCCATCACGCCCGTGCGCACCATGTCCTCGAGGTACCCCTCGTAGGATGCCCAGTCCGGCAGCGGCCAGGGCAGGCCCGCGGTCGGCAGCTGCTGGAAGACCAGGGCCCGGTTGGAGGCGTAGCCGGTGCGCTCCCCGGCCCAGAACGGGCTGGACGCGGCGAGAGCCTGCAAGTGCGGCAGGTACGAGGTGAGCGCACCGACGATCGGCAGCACCTTGCCGCGGTCCTCGACCCCGACGTGCACGTGGATGCCCCAGATCATCATGTTGCGGCCCCACCACTGGGTCTTCTCGATGAGCGAGTGATAGCGCGTCTTGTCGGTGACCCGCTGATCGAACCATTGCGCGAACGGGTGGCTGCCCGCGGACAGCAGCTCGATGCCGGCCGGATCCGTCGCGGCGCGCACGGCCGCGATCGCCGCCGCGATGTCCTCCACCGCTGCCGACACCGTGGATCCGATGCCGCTCGTGACCTCGATCGTGTTCGTCAGCAGCTCGCCTGTGACGGTATGCCGCTCGTCCGCGCTCGCGCCCTCCAGATCGTGCAGGAGTTCGGGGGCACGGCCGACGAGATCGCCCGTGGCCGGATCGGCGAGCATGAGCTCCCACTCCAGCCCGACCGTGGAACGCGGCGAGGAGGCGAACTCGATCGGCATAGGGCCTCGATTCGGTGCGGGAGGTCGTCGGCCAATGATCCCACGCGCAGCGCTAGCATGTGCCGTATGACGTTTTGCGACGGGTGCCGAGTATGAGCACCGGATCCATCCTCGTGCCTGCAGAGAGTCTGAGGGAACAGGTCGAGCGCTTGATCGCGGCGAGGATCGTGTCGGGGGAGACGCCTCCTGGTGAGGTGCTGACGGTGCCCACCCTGGCCGGCGACTTCGGCGTGAGCGCAACGCCGGTGCGGGAAGCCATGCTCAACCTCGCCCGCCGCGGGTTCCTGCGTCCGATCCGCAATCGAGGATTCCAGGTCACCGAGGTCTCCGCGGACGAGCTCCACCAGCTGACGGATGTGCGCCTGCTGCTGGAGGCGCCGCCCATGCGCCGGGTCGCCGGCGCGATCGACGGGGCGCTCGAGAAGGAGCTGCGCGAGCTCGCCGACCGGATCGTCGCGGCGGGGCAGAACCGCCGCTTCGATGAGTACCTCGAGGCCGACACGGCATTCCATCTTCGCGTCCTCGCCGTGACGGGGAACCAGAAGCTCGTCGACACCGTGCGGGAGCTGCGGCAGCAGACGCGTCTGGTCGGGCTCGTCCGCCTGGCGGATTCCGACACGCTGGTGCCCACGGCTCTGGAGCACGCGGAACTGGTCGACCTGCTCGTGGCCGGGGACGGCGAAGGCGCGGAGGCGCTCATGCGCCGGCACCTCGGTCACGTCGGCGGCGTGTGGAGCGGCCACGAGGAGCACTGAGCCGAGGCCGCTCTTCCCTTCGAGGGCGTCGTATGAGTAATGTGTCACATGGTATCAACCACGTATGCAATGACGCATCCAGGAGGCCCTCACATGCACACCCGAACAACACGCGCTCTGCGTTCCCTCTCCATCCTCGCAGCGGCGGGCGCACTGATCCTCACCGCCGGCTGCTCCGGAGGCCTCGCCGGCGGGGGTGGTAACGCGACCGGCGGCGCATCAGGACCGATCAAACTCGGCATGCTCGCGCCCTTCTCCGGCAGCGAGTCGGCGTTCGGCAACTACATGAAGAACGGCGCGCAGCTCGCGATCAACGAGATCAACGCCGATGGCGGGATCGACGGGCGCAAGCTCGAGCTCGAGGTGCAGGACGACGCCTGCGACGCGACGACCGCCGTCGCCGCCGCGAACAAGCTCGTCACCGACGGAGTGGTCGCGTCGGTCGGCGGCTACTGCTCCGGAGCCACGCTGCCCACTCTGCCGATCTTCAACGAGGCGAAGATCCCGATGGTGATCCCGGCGGCGAACTCGAACGAGCTCGTCAAGCAGAAGCTCTCCGGCGTGTTCCTCATCAACGGCACGGGCACCCAGCAGGCCGCCGCGGCGGTGGAGTACGCGCAGAAGTCCGGTGCGAAGACGGTCGCCGCGGTCAACGACGCCACCGCCTACTCGAAGGACCTCGCCGACTCGTTCACGCAGCAGGCCAAGGCCGCAGGCCTGACGGCCGATGTCAACGCCGTCATCACGCCCGGCGAAAACGACTACTCGGCCGTCGCGACGCAGCTCGCCGGCGCAAAGCCCGATCTCGTGTACTGGACCGGGTACTACCAGGAGGGCGGCCTGATCGCACGGCAGTCCAAGGACGCCGGCTTCTCCGGGACGTTCCTCGTCGGCGACGGATCCGTCGACGCGAAGTTCGCGGAGATCGCGGGCAAGGGCTACACCGAGAACGTGCTCGGCACCTTCACGCAGACGCCGGACATGCTCAAGGGCGCCGACAAGTGGATCGCCGACTACAAGAAGCTCGCCGGTGCCGACCCCGGCCCGTACTCGACCCAGTCGTATGACGCGGTCAAGGTCGTCGCACAGGCGATGAAGACGGCCAAGGGCACGGAGTTCGACGGCGTGGTCAAGGCGCTCGAAGGTCTCAAGGACTTCAAGACGCTCGCCGGTCCGCTGACGTTCATGCCCGATCACACCCGGTCCGGCGGCGGCTTCGTGATCGTGTCGATCGATCCCTCCTCCGGCAAGTTCGTCCTCAAGGACGACCTGCAGGGCTGATCGCGTCCGGGGGCGGCTCCGTGGTCGCCCCCCGCCTCGGTCTCCGCTGCCCGGAAAGGACATCCTCGTCATGCAACTCATCTGGAACGGCCTCATCGTCGGCTCGTTCTACGCCCTCGTCGCGCTCGGCTACAGCATGGTCTACGGGATCATCAAGTTGCTCAACTTCGCGCACGGCGACATCTACATGCTCGGCGCGTTCGCCGGCTTCGCCACTCTCTCGGCCTTCGGGATCTCCAACGAGTCCTCGATCCCGCTGCTGCTCGTGATCCTCCTGCTGTCGATGGTGACGACGGGACTCATCGGCGTCGGCATCGAGCGGATCGCGTACCGTCCGTTGCGCAAGAGTCCCCGGCTCGCGGTTCTGATCACCGCGATCGGCGTCTCCTTCACCCTGGAGTACGCCGTGCGGCAGATCTTCGGGCCCAACCCCGAGGCGTTCCCGGTGCGGCTCGAGTCCGCCGGCTTCGACTTCCTCGGCATGCGGATCACCCCCGCGCAGATCGTGCTCGTCGTCATCGCCGCCGTCCTCATGCTCGTCCTCGCGCACATCGTCGAGCGCACTCGGCAGGGCAGAGCGATGCGAGCCATCGCCCTGGATCCGCAGGGCGCCCAGCTCATGGGCATCAACGTGAACCGCGTGATCGCGACCGTGTTCTTCATCGGATCGGCCCTCGCGGGCGCCGCGGGCGTCATGGCCGGTGCGTACTACGGCTCGATCGACTTCCTGATGGGCTTCATCATCGGCCTGAAGGCGTTCACCGCGGCGGTCATCGGCGGCATCGGCAACCTGTACGGCGCCATGCTGGGCGGCCTGCTGCTTGGTCTGCTGGAGTCGTTCGGATCCGCGTGGTTCGGCGGCGAATGGCGCGACGTGTTCTCGTTCGCCTTCCTCATCCTTTTCCTCACCTTCAAACCGACGGGGCTGCTCGGCGCCCGCGTCGTCGAGAGGATGTGACATGTCCGGCACTGCCACCCCAGGCTCCGTGACCTCGGCCCTGCGCGACGCGAAGCTGCGCGCGCCCTCGCCGCTGTTCGACCGTCCGTCCGCCCCGCGCGGAGTGCTCTCCTCGCAGCAGGGCTTCCTGCGCGCGCTCGGCGGGCTGTGCATCGTGCTCCTCGCCGTGCTCCCGTTCATCGACGCGTCGCGGTACACGATGTCGATCGCCACGAGCGCGCTCATCTACGTGATGCTGTGCATGGGGCTGAACGTCGTGGTCGGCTACGCCGGCCTGCTCGATCTCGGCTACATCGCCTTCTTCGCGGTCGGTGCCTATGTCTCCGGCATCCTCACCACCGTGGTGGGGCTGCCGATGTGGATGGCGCTGCCCGCGACGATCCTGTGCTGCATCGCGGCGGGCATCATCATCGGGGCGCCGACCCTGCGTCTGCGCAGCGACTATCTCGCGATTGTCACGCTCGGCTTCGGCGAGATCATCCGGATCACCGCCAACAACCTGAAGATCACCGGAGGCCCCTCCGGCATCCACGGCATCCCGACGTGGAGCTTCGGCGGCTGGAGCTTCGCCGACGGTCTCACGATCGGCGGGCTGGTCTTCCCGCAGCGCGTGCTGTTCTACTACTTCGTCGCGGCGATCGTCGTGCTCGTGGGCGTGATCGGCGCCGGCCGCCTCGCGAAGGGCAAGATGGGCCGCGCATGGAAGGCTGTGCGCGACGATGAGGACGCCGCCGAGGCCATGGGCATCAACACGTACCTCGCGAAGATCTCGGCCTACATCATCGGCGCGGTCTGGGCAGGTGTCGCGGGCCAGCTCATGGCCACTCACCTGAGCGCGATCAGCCCGAACAGCTTCCAGTTCCTCTACTCGGCGCTCATCCTGATGGCGGTCGTGCTGGGCGGTATGGGATCCACCCCCGGTGTCATCATCGGTGCGCTGTTCGTCTCGCTCGCCCCCGAGATGCTCCGCGACTTCTCCGAGTGGCGGTTCCTCATCTTCGGCGTGCTGCTCGTGGTGGTCATGCTGTTCCGCCCGTCGGGACTCTGGCCCTCCACGGCGATCCTTCCGTGGCTGAGGAGGCGGAGGCCGGTGCCGCCGCCCACCCAGGGGTTCCTCGCGCCGGTTGCGGTCGACGAGGACGAGACGCCGCTCGCGGCGGAGGAAGCTGCCGCGGAAGAGGGTGAGGAGCGATGAGCGCGCTGCTGGAGGTCTCGGAGCTGCGCCTGCAATTCGGTGGCGTGAAGGCCGTCGACGGGCTCAGTTTCTCCGTGCAACAGGGCGAGATCCTCGCGGTCATCGGGCCGAACGGCGCGGGCAAGACGAGCGCGTTCAACTGCATCTCGGGGTTCTACCTGCCGACATCCGGATCCGTCGTGTTCGACGGCAAGGACATCGTGCGGGAGGCGCCGGGCTTCTGGCGCCGTCTCCGCCTGGTCGACCTGCTGCAGAGCTTCGGCTTCTACCGGGTGCTGCCCTCGCGGGTGACGAAGTGGGGGATGGCGCGCACGTTCCAGAACCTGCGGCTGTTCCGCGAGCTCAGCGTGCTGGACAACGTGAAGACGGCCATGCACGCGAATCTGCGGGAGGGCTTCTGGGCGACGTTCCTGCACACCCCCGGCTATCGCCGCGCCGAGCTCGCCTGCGCCGAGGCGGCGCGCGGCTGGCTGGACTTCGTCGGCTTCACGGATGACGAGAACCTGTACGTGACGCAGCTGCCGTACGGCGAGCAGCGCCGCGTGGAGATCGCGCGAGCGCTGGCCACGAGCCCGAAGCTGCTGCTGCTGGACGAGCCGGCTGCCGGCCTGAACTTCAGCGAGAAGCAGGCGCTCATGCAGCTCATCCGCCGGATTCGCGACCTCGGGGTCGCGGTGGTGCTCATCGAGCACGATATGGGCCTCATCATGGAGCTCGCCGAGCGCATCGTCGTGCTCAACTACGGCAAGGAGATCGCCGTCGGGACGCCCGAGCAGATCAAACACGATCCGATCGTGATCGAGGCGTACCTCGGGGTCGAGGACGAGCCGCTCGACGCGACGAAGCTGCAGACGGGCACCGTGGATCTGTCCCTGCTCGAGGGCGACGGCACGACGAAGAAGGGGAAGCGCTTATGAGCTCGCTCACGGTTCAGGCGGCAGACGTCTACTACGGCCGCGTCCACGCGCTGCGGGAGCTCAGTTTCGAGGTGCGCGAAGGCGAGATCGTCTGCCTGCTCGGCAACAACGGGGCCGGCAAGTCGACGACCATGAACATGCTCTCGGGGCTCGTGCGGCCCAAGAGCGGCACGGTGCGCTGGGGAGACATCGATCTGGCCACGGCCAAGCCCTGGGACATCGTGGCCGCGGGGCTCGTGCACGTGCCGGAGGGGCGGCGGATCTTCTCCACCATGACCGTGCACGAGAACCTTTTGCTCGGCGGATACACCGTGCGGGATCAGAAGCTGATCGCTCAGCGGGTGGACCAGGTCTACGCGCTCATGCCGCGCCTGTCGGAACGTCGCAAGCAGCAGGGCGGGACCCTCTCGGGCGGCGAGCAGCAGATGGTGGCGATCGGACGGGCGATCATCGGCGGGCCCAAGCTGCTGCTGCTCGACGAGCCGTCCATGGGCCTCGCGCCGCTCGTGGTCAAGCAGGTCATGGAGACGATCCAGGCCGTGAACGCGCAGGGGACCACCGTGCTGCTCGTCGAGCAGAACGCCAGGGCGGCGCTGCGGATCGCGGATCGCGCCTACGTCGTGGAGACCGGGCGGGCGACGCTGTCCGGTTCGGCGGCCGAACTCGCAGCCGATGCGCGGGTGGTCGACGCGTACCTCGGCGGCTGAGCTCCGGCGCGGATCCGCGGAGTAGTCGGATCCGCGCCGGAGAGTCACTCCCGCGGGCGTGATCGACAATGTAAAATGTCACATGGTACATGCGCGCCCACGGAACAGGTGCGCGCTACAGGAGGCGTGGATGAGGGTCGTCGTGATCGGCGCCGGAGCGATCGGCGCGGCCTGCGCGCTCGCGCTCACCGAGGCGGGCGCCGAGGTGATCGTGATCGATCGCGCGGGAGTCGCGGGGGAGACCTCGAGCCGGTGCGAGGGCAACATCCTCGTCTCCGACAAGGAGCCGGGGGCCGAGGCGGAGCTGGCGATCGAGGCGAACCGTGCCTGGCGGGTGCTGGCCGAGACGCTCGACGCGGAGCGCGTTCCCGGCCAGCCCGCGACGGAGTTCGAGGCGAAGGGCGGGATCGTCGTCGCCTTCCCCGGCGGCACGGATGCGCTGCGATCCTTCGCGATGTCGCAGGACGGAATCGGGATCCGCTCCGAGGCGCTCGATGAGGCGGCGTTACGTGCCGCCGAGCCCCACCTGAGCCCCGAGATCGCGTTCGGCGTGCACTACCCCGACGACGCGCAGGTGCAGCCGAGCCTCGCCACGCAGGCGATGCTGGCGCGCGCCGTGCACCGCGGCGCGCGTCTGGTCGTGGACGAGGTGACGGCGGGCGTCGTCGTCGCCGACCAGGTGACGGGCGTGCGCACGGCGCGCGGTCTCGTCGAGGCGGACGCGGTGGTCAACTGCGCCGGGCCCTGGGCGGGCGCGGCGGCGGCCCTTTTCGGCAGCGCGCTGGACATCCGGCCGCGCCGCGGCACGATCCTCGTCACGGCGGCGATGCCGCAGCGGGTGTTCCACAAGGTGTACGACGCCGACTATGTGGGCGCGGTGGGTTCCGCCGATGCGGCGCTGCAGACCTCGACGGTCGTCGAGTCCACGCCTTCCGGCACCGTTCTGATCGGCTCCAGCCGCGAGCGCGTCGGCTTCTCCGGCGAGGGGCTGCTCGCGCCGCTCTCGGAGATCGCGGCGAAGGCCTCGCGGCTGTTCCCCTTCCTGCGCGACACGATGCTGCTGCGCACCTATCACGGCTTCCGGCCCTACGCGCCGGGCCACCTGCCCGCGATCGGCGCCGACGCCACGATCGCCGGTCTATTCCACGCAGCCGGGCACGAGGGGGCGGGCATCGGACTCGCGCCGACCACGGGCGCGCTCATCGCGCATGCGGTCCTCGGCGCTCCGGCACCGCTGGATCCGACCCCGTTCCTGCCTTCACGGGAGAGCCTGCAGGGGGCGGACGGCCGCGGTGCAGACGGCATCGGCGCGGTGCGCGCGGCACACGGTGCCGAGGGGCAGGGGAGCGCAGCATGAGCGTGCAGATCACCGTGGACGGCGCCACCGTCTCCGGACGCGACGGACAGACCATCGCCGGCGTGCTGCTGGCATCGGGCCGGCGCACGTGGCGCACCGCGGCGGGCGCCGAGCGCGGGATCTTCTGCGGGATGGGCGTCTGTCAGGACTGCGTGCTCACGGTCAACGGCGTCGAGGGTGTGCGTGCCTGTCAGCGCGAGGCATGCGACGGCGACGTCGTGGAGCGGGAGGTCCGGGCATGAGTGCGAGGCGCGTGGTGGTCATCGGCGCGGGCCCTGCGGGACTGGCTGCGGCGGCGGCCGCGGTCGAGGCCGGGGCGGACGTCACGGTCCTGGACGAGGGCGAGCGCGTGGGCGGCCAGTTCTGGCGGCATCACCCCGAGCTCACGGATCCGCACCTGCAGCACCAGACCGCGCGATTCCGGCGGCTGCAGGAGGCGCTCACGGGCGCCCGCGTGCTGTCTTCCGCGTCGGTGTGGCGGATCGAACCGGGCGTCCCTGTGCGCGTGCATGCCCTGATCGGGCCGGCGGACTCCGCGCAGCGCCGCGGCGAGACCATCCTGGCCGACGCCCTGGTGATCGCCACGGGCGCGCACGATCGCGTGCTCCCGGTACCCGGATGGACGCTGCCTGGCGTGACGTCGGCGGGTGCGGCGCAGGCTCTTGCGAAGCGCGACGCGGTGCGGCTCGGCACGCGCACGGTGGTCGGCGGAGCAGGGCCGTTCCTCCTGCCCGTCGCGCAGAGCATCGGACGCGTCGGCGGCGAGGTGGCCGAGATCGTGGAGGCGGCGAGCATCGCGACCATCGCGCGGGGCTGGGGACGGCGTCCTTGGGAACTCACCGCCGCCGCAGGCAAGGCGGGGGAGTTGGCGTCCTACCTGGGGACCCTTGCCGCCCGCCGCACGCCGTACCGCTTCGGCTCCGCGGTCACCCGCATCCACGGCGACTCCGGCGTCGAGGCGGTGACGGTGCAGCGCATCGACGCCGACTGGCGTCCGATCCCGGGGACGGAGCGCACGATCGAATGCGACGCGGTCGCGCTCGGCCATGGCTTCACTCCGCGGCTGGAGGCGGCTATCCAGGCCGGCTGCGAGATCGGGCCTGACCGGTTCGTCAGCGTCGGATCGTCGCAGGAGACGAGCGTGCCGGACGTGTATGCGGCGGGGGAGATCACCGGGATCGGCGGTGCCGACGCGGCCCTCGCCGAGGGTGCTGTGGCCGGTCTCGCCGCCGCCGGGGTCGCGTCGGCGGACATCCGGTATCGCGGCCCCCTCGCCGCGCGCCGGCGCATGCGCGCCTTCGCCACGCGGCTGCAGACGCACCGGATCGGATCCGGCTGGACTCGATGGCTCGATGCTCAGACCATCGTCTGCCGCTGCGAATCGGTGCGCCGCGGTGCGCTCGACGAGTACGCCGAGGGCTCCTCCCGCGGGATGCGTCTTGCCACGCGAGCGGGTCTCGGCGCCTGCCAGGCGCGCACCTGCGGCCGCAGCGTCGAGGACATCATCGGCACCCCTGTCGGCTATGACCGCCGCCCTGTGCTGTCGTCGGTGCGGATCGGCGAGCTCGCGGCGACCCGCCAGGATCGGGCGGGCTGAGCGGGTGTCGCGTCCTTGCCGAGGGTCAGTAGTGGGTGATATGTTACGTATTACTGGCGACGAAGGCGTCGTACGACACTTCCCGGAGCGGGACCGTGACCACCACGCGGGTCGCACACGAGAACCCGGCCATGGCGGCGCGGGAACGGAGAGAATGGACATCGCAATGACTGAGCAGACCATGGACCTCGGCGGCGTCGTGGTCGCGACCACGCTGGCGTTCACCGAGGACTCCTCGGCTCCGGCAGGGCTCGCCGTCGACTACGACAAGTTCGGCGAGCACGTCGACTTCCTCATGTCCAACGGCTGCCGGGGCGTCGGCCCGAACGGCTCGCTCGGCGAGTACTCATCACTCACCGACCAAGAGCGCCGCAAGGTCATCCAGGTCGCCGTCGAGGCCGTGGACGGCCGCGGCATCGTGATCGCCGGAGTGCACGGCGTGGGCAGTCACCAGGCGCGGAAGTGGGCGGAGCTCGCCCGCGAGGACGGCGCGGACGGCGTGCTGCTGCTGCCGCCGACCATCTATCGCGCCAACGAGGGCGAGGTCATCGCGCACTACGAGGAGGTCGCGAAGGCCGGTCTGCCGATCATGGCCTACAACAACCCCTTCGACACCAAGGTCGACCTGGTGCCCTCGCTCGTGGCGAAGCTCGCGCAGATCCCCGAGGTCGTGGCGATCAAGGAGTTCTCCGGCGACGTGCGCCGCGTCTACGAGATCAAGGAGCTCTGCGACATCGACATCATCGCCGGTGCCGACGACGTGCTCTTCGAGCTCATGGTGAACGGTGCCGTCGGCTGGTTCGCGGGCTACCCGAACGCCTTCCCGCGGGAGGCCGTCGAGCTCTACACTCTCTGCGCCGACGGAAAGTGGCATGAAGCGAAGGCACTCTACGAGCAGCTCGTCGCGGTGTTCCGCTGGGACTCGCGCACAGAGTTCGTGCAGGCGATCAAGCTCTCCATGGACATCTGCGGCAACTCCTACGGCGGCCCCACCCGTCCGCCGCGCGGCCCGTTGAGCGCGGAGCAGCACGCGCAGGTCACCGCCGACACCGAGCGCGCCCTCGCCGCCCTGGCGGCACGATCCGCGGCGGTCGCCTGATGCGAGGTGCTCTCGGGATGCGGCCTCCGCTCGGCTGTTCGGCAGGAGCACGCTGATGCGTGCGCGCCGGGTGCTGCAGGCGGTCGACTCGCACACCGAGGGGATGCCGACCCGCGTCGTCACCGGCGGCGTGGGCCGGATCCCCGGCGCGACGATGAACGACCGTCGCCTGTACGCGATGGAGCACCTCGATGGGCTGCGCGGGTTCCTCATGAACGAGCCGCGCGGGCACGCCTCGATGTCGGGCGCGCTGCTGCAGCCGCCTGCGCGAGACGACGCCGACTGGGGCGTCGTGTTCATCGAGGCGTCCGGGTTCTTGCCGATGTGCGGGCACGGCACGATCGGCGTGGCCACGGTGCTGGTGGAGACGGGCATGGTCGAGGTGACCGAGCCGGTGACCGAGATCCGGCTGGATGTTCCGGCAGGTCTCGTGATCGCCAGGGTCGCCGTCGAGGACGGCCGTGCGGTGAACGTCACGATCGAAAACGTCCCGAGCTTCGTGGATCGCCTGGATGAGCGGATCCAGGTGCCCGGCATCGGCGAGATCACCTACTCGGTCGCGTTCGGCGGCAACTATTACGCACTCGTCGACCTGGACGAGGTTGGACTTCCGTTCGACCGCGCGCGCCAGGACGACATCGTCCGTGCCGGTCTTCTGATCATGGATGCGATCAACACGCAGGCGCCGCCCGTGCACCCCGTGCTGGAGGGGGCGAACCACGTGCACCATGTGGAGTTCATCGCGCCCGGTTCCGACGCCGTCCGCTCGCGGCACGCCATGGCCATCCACCCCGGCTGGTTCGACCGATCGCCCTGCGGCACCGGCACGAGCGCCCGCATGGCCGAGCTGCACGCCCGCGGCGAGCTCGCGCTGGACGCGCCGTTCGTGAACGAGTCGTTCATCGGCACGGAGTTCGTCGGGCGCCTCGTCGGTGAGGCGACCGTGGGCGACAGGCCAGCCGTGATCCCCACGATCACCGGCCGCGCCTGGGTGACCGGGCTCGGCCAGTACATCCTCGACGGGGACGACCCGTTCCCCGAGGGCTTCGTCTTCTAGGAGAGATGCATGACTGACAGCACCACCAGCGTGTCCGACGTCGCCGCGCGGGCCGCAGCGGCCGCCCGCCCCTTCGCCGTCACCTCGCCGACGGACCGCGGGGCCGCGCTCGTCGCGGTCGCCGACGCCCTCGACGCGCACGCGGGCGAGCTCATCACGATCGCGATGCGGGAGACGGGCCTCACCGAGGCTCGACTCACCGGCGAGCTGAAGCGCACGTCGTGGCAACTGCGGCTGTTCGCGGACACGATCGTCGACGGCGCTTACCTGGACGCGCGGATCGACGCCGCCGATCCCGCATACGTGATCGGGCCGCGCCCGGATGTGCGCCGCGTGCTGGAGCCGGTCGGGCCGGTGCTCAACTTCGCCGCGTCGAACTTCCCGTTCGCGTTCTCGGTCGCCGGCGGCGACTCCGCAGCGGCCCTCGCCGCGGGCTGCCCTGTCGTGGTCAAGGCGCATTCGGGCCACCCGGAACTGTCTCGCCGCACCGCTGCGATCGTCGCGGAGGCGCTCGAGGCCGCCGGAATGCCGGCCGGCGTGTTCCAGCTCATCGAGGGACAGCAGAACGGCGTCGCACTGCTGCAGGACGAAAGGATCCGTGCGGGTGCGTTCACCGGGTCCACCCATGTCGGACGTCTGCTCGCGGACATCGCCGCCGCCCGCCCGCGCCCGATCCCGTTCTACGGGGAGCTGGGCAGCGTCAACCCCGTGTACGCGACCTACGCCGATGCCGAGCTGTTGCAGGGCTTCGTCGCCTCCGTGGCCGGATCCGCCGGCGCGGAGCACCGACTGCTGAACTCCGGCATCGGGCGCGCGTTCGAGGGCCGGAGGTCCGCCGTGCTCGGTGCGGAGGGCGCGACCGTCCTCGCCGAGGGTGAGATCCGCGAGGACGAGAGCGGGCAGCGCCACGCGAGCCCCACGATTGTCGAAGTGGGGCTCGACACCCTCCGTGCGCACCGTGAGGAGCTGCTCGAGGAGTCGTTCGGCCCGCTGTCCATCATCGTGCGATACGCCGACGCGACGGAGCTCCCTGCGGTGCACGAGGAGCTGTTCCCCGGCAACCTGACCTCGACCGTGCATGCGCGCGCGGACGAGCTCGCCGATGGCTCCCTGGACGCGCTCGTCGACGCCCTCGCCGCCACGAGCGGTCGTGTGCTGTTCGGCGGCTGGCCCACGGGAGTCGCGGTGACGCCGGCGATGCAGCACGGCGGTCCGTATCCGGCGACGACGACCGACGCGACGAGCGTGGGCACCGCCGGAATCACCCGGTTCCTGCGGGGTGTGGCGTATCAGAACGCGCCGCAGGAACTGCTCCCGCCGCCGCTGCGGGACGACAACCCGTGGCGCGTTCCGCAGACCCGCAGCGAGGCCGGCCGCTCGACCGGGTGGGGCGCCTTCGCCCGCTGAGTCGTCAGCACGAGAGAGGCGGCCGCCCCAGCGATCGGGGTGGCCGCCTCTCGCACGCCCGGGGCGGACTCAGTCGATCGCGCGCCCGGCGCGCACCACGAGCGCGCGGGCGTCCTGCTCCCACAGGGTCGCCGGCTCTGCGAGCGGGTCAGCTGTGAGCAGCACGGCGTCACCATACGCGCCGAGCCCCAGATGCCCCGCGCGGTGATCGCGGATGAGGGCGGCGTTGACCGTCGTCATCGAGCGCAGCGTCGCCTCCGCACCGCTCGCCTCCACCTGGAGCCGCACGCCGCAGAGCTGATCGTCCTCGAGCTCGCCCATGAGGTCGGTGCCGAACCCGACCGGCACACCCGCGGCGAGCGCGAGCCGCACCGCCTCCTGCCCGTGGGAGAGGACCTCGGCGTTCTTCGCGAGCGAGGTCGCGTTGAGGCCRATCCCTGCGCCGCGGCGGTCCATGGCGTCGTAGGCGGCGAGCGTCGGCACGAGGAACGCTCCGGCGGCGGCCATGCGCTCGGCGGTCGACGCGTCGATGAGGTTCCCATGCTCGATGGAGCGCACGCCGTTGTCGATCGAATGCTGCACGGCCTCGGACGAATAGGCGTGCGCGGCGACGTAGGAGCCCTGCCGGGTCGCCTCGGCGACGACCGCCTGCAGCTCCTCCGCGGAGTACTGCGGCACGCGGATCGGATCCGTGAGTGAGAACACTCCGCCGGATGTCATCACCTTGATCGCGTGCGCGCCCTTGCGCAGCCGGTTGCGCACGGCGAGGCGCAGCGGGTCCACGCCGTCGACGATCTCGCACATGTGTCCATGGCTGAAGCAGATGTCCACGTGCGCGGAGCGCGGATCCCCGTGGCCGCCGGTCTGGCTCAGGGCGGGGCCCGTGAACAGATAGCGCGGCGAGTCGAAGAGGTCAGCGTCGATCGCGCGGGCGAGCCCGATGTCGCCTCCCGCCACGTCTCGGACGGTGGTGAAGCCGCGGCGCAGCGCCGCGCCGAGCCGGCGGGTGCCGTTGATCGCCGCGAAGCTCAGCGGGCCGCGCTCGTCCTCCAAGCCGTCCTGACTGGTGGCGTAGGCGTGGAAGTGGGCGTCGATGAGGCCGGGGATGAGCCAGCGGCCGCGGCCGTCCACGGTCGTGGCGCCCTCGGTCGGGCGTTCGGCGACGGCGCCGTCGACGATGTGCAGGTCACGTTCTTCGAAGCGGTCGCCGTTCCAGACGGCTGCTCCGAGGATGCTGAGGGATCCGGTGCGCATGGGGTGCTCCTTCACTGGGGGATGGGGATGCGGTGGGCGGGGGATGGTCGGACGCTTCACGATAGGACGGCGCCCGACGTCAGCGCAGGCTGAAGCCTTCGGGCAGCGGGTCGCCGTCGTCGAGGTCGAAGGTGCAGGATCCGACCCGGTGCGCGAGGCCGCGCACCTCCGGGATCACGCCGTCCGGGGTGCGGGCCGAGACCGTCGCGTGGAACCGGGTGCCGATGATCGAGTCGTGCGTGAGCTCCTCGCCATCGCCCAGCACGCCCGTGGCGGCGAGGAGCGCGACACGGGCAGCGGTACCGGAGCCGCACGGGCTGCGGTCCACCTCACCATCCGCGAAGACCGTGACGTTGCGCTGCCACGGGCCGCGCTCTGTGCGTCCGAGGTCGTCGAACAGGATCGTGCCGTACACGCCGCTCAACCGCGCGTCGTCGAGCTGGGCGGCCGGATGCTCGTTGAGCGCCCACTTGATCTCGCGCCCGATGCGGATGAGGTCGGCGGTGTGCTCGGGGAGCACGGACAGTCCGACCGCCGACGCGGGCAACGTCGCGTACACGGCCCCGCCGAAGATCAGGTCGACATCGACCAGCCCGCGCGAGGTTTCCAGGGCGATGCCGCGCGCGAGCACGCGCGACTCGACGTTGCGGAAGACGACATCGATGATGCGCCCGTTCTCCTGCCGCACCCTGGCCTGCACGCGACCGCTCGGGACGTCGATGGTCACGGTCGTCTCGCCGTCCGGATCCGAGGGGACGACTCCCGTGCGAACGGCCCAGGCGCCGAGTGCGATGGTGCCGTGTCCGCACGCCGTCGAGAAGCCGTCCTTGTGCCAGAACAGCACGCCGAAGTCGGCGCCGTCGTCGTCCGGCGGGGTGCGGAAGCCCCCGTACATGTCGTCGTGGCCGCGAGGCTCCAGGCAGAGGAAGCGCCGCATGGCGTCGGCGTCCCCGGTCATCGCCGCCACCCGGCGCTCTGCCACGGTGGCGCCATGGGTCGGCACGCCTTCGACGATGCGGAACGGCTCGCCCGCGGTGTGCCAGTCCTCGGTGGTGATCATCATCGCTCCTCTCCGGCGCCGACGGCGCGCGCGGCGACGGCCAGGTCCTGCCAGCCCATGCCGCAGGTCTTGACGATTCTGGGCCGATCACGCGCGGGGGAGGCCGCCCCGGTGAACAACTCGTGCATCGTGACGAGGTCCTCCGGACGCAGCGTGCCGGCATCCACGGCGCGGATGACATCTCCGGCTTCGGCTGCCGCGACGCGCCGGCTCTCCACGACGACCTGGCTGCGGCCGAGCAGTGCGGCCGGAAGCTCTGCCTTTTCCGGCTCGTGCGAACCGATCGCCACGACGACCGCATCGTCGCGGACGACGTCCGCGGCGAACAGCGGATCTGTCGCCGTGGTCGCGCACACGATGAGATCGGCGGCAGCGAGGTCCGCGACGGAGCCGACCCCGACGGAGGCTCCCGGCGCGAGCGCCCGTGACGCTGCGACAGCGGCTGAGGCCCTGCTCTCATCCCGGCCGACCATCCGCACCGTGCGTAGCGAACGGATGGCAGAGAGCGCTTGAACATGCCGCACGGCCTGCGGCCCTGTGCCGAGCACGACGACGTCCCCTGCCTCGGGCCCGGCGAGCACGTCGACCGCGGCGGCGCTCACCGCGGGCGTTCGGAGCGACGTGAGTGCCGTGCCATCCAGGACAGCGATCGGAGCAAGGGTCACGCCGTCCAGAACGATGTAGAGCCCCTGGATGCGMTCCCGGCCCTGCGCAGGGTTGCCCGGCGCGACGGAGGCCAGTTTCTGACCGACCATGCCGCCGAAAGCGGCGGGCATGAGCAGCAACTGCCCGTGCGGGACATCGAGAATTGTCCGCGGGAGGTCGTCCTCGGGGTCGAAACCCCCGCGCAGCACGGCGCCGACGGCCCGGATCGCGTCCGCCATGCTCACGCGGGCCGCGAGGGTCGGGGCATCGATAAGGGCGAGCTCGGCGATGACATCGGACATGCACCCAGCCTAGCCAGTAATATGTCATGCGGTACAGCATTTTCGACCGTTGACGCGACACGGATTCCCCCCGTTTCGCCTCAGCGGCGCGGATCTGGCAGAATGGATAGCTGGATCACCGCTCGACCCTCTATCCGGCCGTGATCCACCCGCAGAGCTTCCACCGGGTGTGCACCCCACGCTTCTGGTGATCAGTTCGTCTTCCTTCCACACCATTCAGGAGAATCGTGGCTGTCAAGATTCGTCTCAAGCGCCTGGGCAAGATCCGTGCGCCCTACTACCGCATCGTCGTGGCCGACTCGCGCACCAAGCGCGACGGTCGCGTGATCGAGGAGATCGGCAAGTACCACCCCACCGAGGAGCCCTCGTTCATCGAGGTCGACTCCGAGCGGGCGCAGTACTGGCTGTCGGTCGGCGCTCAGCCGACCGAGCAGGTCGCCGCCATCCTCAAGATCACGGGCGACTGGGGCAAGTTCAAGGGCGACAAGGACGCGAAGTCCACCCTCAGGGTCGCCGGCGAGAAGGTCGCCTTCGAGGCCGACTCCGCCAAGAAGTCCGTCGTCAAGCCCAAGGTCGAGAAGAAGGAGACTCCCGCTGAGGAGGCTCCGGTCGAGACCCCCGCCGAGGACGCAGCCGAGGCTGCGGCCGACGCGGAGTAATCCGTCGTGCTGGCTGCCGCGCTCGAGCACATCGTCTCGGGGATCGTCGATCACCCGGAGGATGTCACCATCACCGCCACCTCGTCGCCCCGCGGCGACGTCCTCGAGGTGCACGTGCACCCCGATGACCGGGGGCGCGTGATCGGGCGCGGCGGTCGCACCGCCAAGGCCCTGCGCACGCTGATCACGGCGCTCGCGGACGGACGTCGCGTCCGCGTCGACGTCGCGGACGACTGAGCGTGGCCGTCACCGACCGCCCCTCCGGACGCAACCAGCTGCGCGTGGGGCGCCTCGTCAAGGCGCACGGGCTCAAGGGTGCGCTCAAGCTGGAGCTGTACACCGACGATCCCGCCGGACGCTTCGTGCCCGGCGCCGAGTTCACGTTGCAGGTGCCAGAGGCATCTCCGTGGCACGGCAAGTCCATCACCGTCCGCGAGCACCGGGTGATGAACGGCAGCTCCGTCGTGTTCTTCGACGGCGTCGACGACCGCGATGCCGCCGAGGGCCTCGTCAAGGCGATCCTGTGGATCGACCAGGACGATACCGAGGAGCCCGAGGACGACGCCTGGTACGACCACCAGCTCACCGGGCTCGACGTCGTCCGCGACGACGTCGTCGTCGGCCGCGTGATCCGCGTCGACCACCTGCCCGCACAGGACCTGCTGATCGTCCGGCCCGCATCGGGATCCGGGTCCGGATCCGAGATCATGGTCCCGTTCGTCTCGGCGATCGTGCCAACCGTGGACATCGCCGCGGGGCGGATCATCGTCACGCCCCCCGCCGGGCTGTTCGAGGAGCTGGCGGAGGACGACGCGAACTCCGACTCCTCCACGTCGGATGCCGCCGAGCAGGACGCGCCCGGTGCGGATTGACGTCGTCTCGATCTTCCCGTCGTACTTCGACGGGCTGACCCTCTCCCTGCTCGGCAGGGCGCGGGACAGCGGGATCCTGGATCTGAACGTCCACGATCTGCGCGACTGGACCAGTGACCGGCATCGCACCGTCGACGACACTCCTTACGGCGGCGGCGCAGGCATGGTCATGAAGCCGGAACCGTGGGGACTCGCGCTCGATCAGCTCGCGGCCGAGCCCGCTCGCTCGGCCGGAGCCGCTGAGGCTGTCGGCGGGCGCCCCACCATCATCTTCCCCTCGCCGGCCGGCGAGGTGTTCCGTCAGTCCACGGCCCGCGAGCTCGCGGACCGCGAGCACCTGATCTTCGGCTGCGGCCGCTATGAGGGCATCGACGAGCGCGTGTTCGAAGAGGCCGCGGGGCTCGGCGACGTGCGGCTGATCAGCCTCGGCGACTACGTGCTGAACGGGGGAGAGGTCGCTGTCATGGCGATGGTCGAGGCGATCGGCCGGCTCATCCCCGGAGTCGTCGGCAATCCGGAGAGCCTCGTCGAGGAATCGCACGAGGACGGGCTGCTCGAGTACCCGTCGTATACGAAGCCGTCCGTCTGGCGCGACCGCGAGGTGCCGCCGATCCTGCTGAGCGGCAACCACGGAGCGATCGCTGCCTGGCGCCGCGAGCAGCAGATCGAGCGCACTCGGCGTCGCCGACCGGACCTGCTGCCCGACGAGGGCTGAGCGCGGTTCGGCCGCGCCGCGCCTGTTAGCGTCGAGTCATGGTGGATGAGCGTCTAGCCGGTTCCTTTCGCCGCATCGGTGAGGAATACGATCGCCACCGACCGGGCTTTCCTGTCGCGGCAGCGGACGAGATCGTGCCTTCCCGAGTGCCGACGATCCTCGACCTCGGTGCCGGCACCGGCAAGTTCACGACGCTGCTGACGCCGCGCGCCGAGCGGATCATCGCCATCGAGCCGTCCGAGGCGATGCTCGACGTGCTCCGCCGCCGACTCCCGGACGTCGATGCGCTGAACGGATCCGCGGAGCGGATACCGGTCGTGGACGCGAGCGTCGACGTGGTGACCGTCGCCCAGGCGTTCCACTGGTTCGAACGCGAGGCCGCATGCGCCGAGATCCGCCGAGTGCTGGTTCCGGAGGGCGTGCTCGGCCTCGTCTGGAACCATTCGGATCCCGCCTGCACGTGGGACCGCGCCTGCGCGAGGGTCGCGCATCCGGCGCTCGAGAACGGACTCTCCGGAGACGCCGCGACGCGCGAGCTGCTTCCTGGTTTCGCGCCCCCGCGATTCGTCCAGGTTCCGTGGCGTGAGCGCATCTCGCGCACGGGCTATGTGGCGCGCTGGCTGACCGTCAGCTCCTTCCTGGCCGCCTCGGACGAGGAACGGGCGCGGATGGTCTCCGCGATCGAGCAGATCCTGGATCAGGATCCCGAGACCGCGGGGCGCGACGAATTCGAGCTGCCGCAGGTCACGGACGTGTACGTGTACCGGGCGATCTGATCCGGCCGCCGCTCAGACCAGCCGCTCTCCCGCTCGAGTGATCTCGAAGACGATGCCGTGCGGGTGACGAAGCGCGAGCGCCTCCGCATGACCGAATCCTCGCATCGCCGCGCGGAGCAGGCGGCCGATCATCTCGTGCGTGATGATCAATGGTGTGCCCTCGCCCGCCCAGGCGCAGTCATCCAGGGCGCGGAGCGCCCGCGGGCGTGCGGAGGCATAGCTCTCCCCGCCGGGGAACGCCCAGCCGTAGCGGTTCTCTGACCTCAAGGCGCGGATCCCGGGGCTGGCCTCCTCGAGTTCGCCCCACGTACGACCCGCGAAGGACCCGTGGTGCACCTCGGCGAGACCGTCCACGGCGACGACCTCGACGTCCAGGTGCGCCGCGACGATCTCGGCGGTCCGTCGCGCCCTCCCCAACGGACTCGTGCAGACGAACCCGACGCCGGCCCCCTCGAGTCGTCGTGCGATCTCGTTCGCGTGCCCCACGCCGGCATCCGTCAGCGGGGAGTCGAGCTGTCCTTGCAGTCTGCGCTCCCGATTCCATGCGGTTTGACCGTGCCGCGCCAGGAACAGGCGCTCCGGCATCCGCAGGTCGTGTCGGGACATGCCCACAGAATGGCACAGGTGGACCATGCCGTGCGGTCGCCGGTGTCACGCCGATCGGCGCCTTCGGTGCAGAGGGTCAGTCGACGCCGAGGAACGAGCGGTCGGTGAGGATGATCGGGCCGTCCTCGGCGATCGCGATGGTGTGCTCGGAGTGGGACCCTCGGGAGCCGTCGGCGCTGCGCAGCGTCCAGCCGTCCGGATCCGTCACCAGCTCGTCGGTGGTCGCGAGGAACCAGGGCTCCAGCGCCATCACGAGGCCCGCCCGCAGGGGGAAGCCGCGTCCGGGACGCCCGTCGTTGGGTACGTGCGGGTCGCCGTGCATGATGCGACCGACGCCGTGGCCGCCGAAGTCGGTGTTGATCGAATAGCCCTCGCCATGCGCCACTCCGGCGATCGCGGCCGAGATGTCGCCGATGCGGTTGCCGACCACGGAGGCCGCGATCGCTGCATCCAGGGCACGTTCGCTGGTGTCGATGAGGCGCAGGTCCTCCTCGCGAGGCGTGCCGACCACGAACGAGACGGCCGAGTCTGCGACCCAGCCGTCGACCGAGACGGCGAAGTCGAGGGTGACGAGATCGCCGTCGCGCAGCGTGTAGTCGTGCGGGAGACCATGCAGCACGGCGTCGTTCACGGACGTGCAGATCACTTTCCCGAAGGGGCTCGCGCCGAACGAGGGGTGGTAGTCGATGTAACAGGACTCGGCGCCGGCCTTGCGGATCATGTCGTGCGCGCGACGATCGATCGAGAGCAGATTCGTGCCCACCTTGGTCTCGGCGCGCAGCGTCGCCAGCGTCTCCGCCACGAAGCGTCCGGCCGCCCGCATCTCCTCGATCTCGGCGGGGGTGCGCAGTTCGATCATTCCGAATCCTCTCGTCGTAGCCATTCTCTCCTACCCCGCGTGCGGGGACGCTCACAGCGAACGTGCGGATCCGGGGCCGTACCCGAGACGTAGCATCGCGGTATGTGGATCCGGCGCGCGTTCTTCTCCTGGCTGTTCCCGGCCGCTCTCGTGCTGCCGCTCTGGCTCTTCATCGGCTGGGGCGTGTTCCAGGCGGGCGGATGGGCGTTCCTCTGGGTGCTGTTCGTCGCGCTGCCTTCGGTCCTCGTCGGCGAGGTGGCCCTGGCATTCCTCGTGCGCGCCCGACCCACGGTCCGTGAGGAGCGCGCTGTCTCCTGGCGCGATGTCGTCGGCTTCACCGTGTGGCACGGCCTGACGATCGCACTCGGCTTCTTCCCGAAGGATGCCTTCGGCTGGCTTCTGACCGGCACGATCGTCGCATTCCTCGGCCTGTTCTGGTCGACGCTCTGGCAGCTCTGGAAGGACGTCGCGGAGCGGGGAAGGGCGGCCTTCGTGATCGATCCCGACACGATGCGGGCGACCGTCTACGGCGATCAGAGCGAGCCCGTGCGGGAGCGGGCGAGCCGCAACGGGGACGTGATCGTCATCACCGAGACGGGGAACACCGGCGAGGGCCGCTCCGAGCACTGAGTCCACCGGTCCGCGCATCGCTGCGCGTTTTGGTGGGGATCCGGATCCATGGCAGAATGGTTCTTTGTGCCGTGACCCGGTTCTGCCTCAGGGGAACCCGCGGACGCCTCGTGCGCCGTTCGACACAGACTCCGATTTCATTCCTTCCCACATGCATGCGACCTGAGGCGAGTGCAGAGAGAGACGATCATGCAGATCCTCGACGCCGTCGACGCGGCTTCACTCCGCTCCGACATCCCCGCGTTCCACCCCGGCGACACCGTCAAGGTGCACGTCAACATCATCGAGGGCAGCCGCTCCCGTATCCAGGTCTTCCAGGGCGTCGTCATCGGCCGCTCGGGCGACGGCGTGCGCGAGACCTTCGCCGTCCGCAAGATCAGCTTCCAGGTGGGCGTCGAGCGCACCTTCCCGGTGCACTCCCCGGTGATCGACCACATCGAGGTCGTCACCCGCGGTGACGTGCGCCGCGCGAAGCTGTACTACCTCCGCAACCTGCGCGGCAAGAAGGCGAAGATCAAGGAGAAGCGCGACGCGCGCTGACGCCATTCCGCTTTCGAACAAGCGCCCCGAGACACGGTTCTCGGGGCGCTTGTTCATTCCGCGGACATGAGAAGCTGGATGGCGCCGTCGACCGACGGCTGAGGTCTGTGAAGGATGGCGCATGACGGAAGAGATCGCGGCCGCACCCGCTGACGCGGTACGGGTGCAGACGACGCCGCGACGACGCGGCTGGGTGATCTTCCTCCGCGATGTCGTGGTGATCCTCCTCATCGCGGTGCTGGTCTCCTTCCTCGTGAAGACCTTCGTCGTGCGCAGCTTCTACATCCCGTCCGGCTCGATGGAGAACACGCTTCTCGTCAAGGACCGGATCCTCGTCGATGAGATCACCCCGCACTGGAACGGCTATCACCGCGGCGACGTCGTGGTGTTCAAGGATCCGGGCGGGTGGCTGCCGCCGACGCCTCCGCAGCAGCCGAGGTCGCCGCTGCTCGAGGCAGGGGAGTGGTTCCTGACGCTGATCGGCGTCGCCGCCCCGGATTCGGACGACCATCTGGTCAAGCGGCTCATCGGCCTGCCGGGCGATCACGTCGTGTGCTGCAACTCGTTGGGACAGATCACCGTCAACGGGGCGCCGATCGACGAGTCCTCCTATCTCAAGCCCGGCGTGGGCGACTCCCGTGCGTCCAGCATCCCGTTCGACGTCACGGTGCCGAAGGGCGCCGTGTGGGTGCTCGGCGACAACCGCACCCGCTCCGAGGACTCCCGCTACCACCAGGATCAGCCGGGGGGCGGGTTCGTACCGATGGAGAACATCGTGGGGCGCGCGTTCCTCACGACCTGGCCGTTCGACCGGTTCGGCCTCATCGACGGCCACTACGCCGTCTTCAACGGGGTCTCGAACCCGAAGCCAAAAGGACGCCGCCGTGGCGGTCGTCGAGCCTAGCCTGGTCCTCGAGCGGCGGCTGCTGCGCGAGCACTCCCATCTGATCGCCCTGGACGAGGTCGGACGGGGAGCCCTCGCCGGTCCCGTCGCCGTGGGTGCCACGGTCGTGGACGCGGCCGCAGCCCGGCGCCGCGTGCCCCAGGGGCTGCGGGACTCCAAGCTTGTGCCGGAGAAGCGCCGGCCGGAGGTCGCCGATCGCGCCGGGGCCTGGGCGCCCGCGAGCGCCGTGGGCTGGGCCTCGAGCGCGGAGATCGACGAGGTCGGGATCATGCGCGCGCTCGGCCTGGCCGCCTCCCGCGCGATCATTGCCGCGTGCGGGGAGACGTGGGAAGCCTCGTCCGCGCTCGTGATCCTCGACGGGAACCATGACTACGTCTCGGTCGTGCACCCCGGACCTCTGACCGTGCGCTCGATCGTCAAGGCGGACCGGGACTGCGCATCCGTGGCGGCGGCGTCGGTCCTGGCCAAGGTCGCTCGCGACGCGCTCATGGTCGAGCTGGCTCCCGAGTTCCCGGATTACCAGTGGGAGCGCAACAAGGGCTACGCGAGCATCGAGCATCGCGAGGCGATCCGGTTGCGCGGTCTCACGCGTCATCATCGTTCGTCCTGGGCGATCGCCGACGCGCCCACCCTGTTCTGAGCGCCCACGAGGATGCGGCCGTGCGGATGCGGCTCTCGTAGGATGGGGGGATCATGGATGACGACGCCTTCGATGACTACGACCGTGAGCTCGAGCTCGCCCTGTACCGCGAGTACCGCGACGTGGTCCTTCAGTTCCAGTACGTGGTCGAGACCGAGCGCCGGTTCTACCTCGCGAACGAGGTCAACGTGGTGCGCCGCGACACGGAGCACGACTTCTACTTCGAAGTGTCCATGAACGACGTCTGGGTGTGGGACATCTACCGCGCCGACAGATTCGTGAAGTCGGTGCGCGTGCTGACGTTCAAGGATGTGAACGTCGAGGAGCTGTCGCGCCGCGAGTTCGAACTGCCTCAGGAGCTCTCGCTCGACGGCGAGTGAGCCCGGACCTGGGGGCGCCACGCCCTCACGCGCCGGCCGTCCAGGCCACTGCTCGCTGAGCGCACGGCGGATCGTCGAGTGCACGGGATCGCCGCGTCGATACCCCGTGTTCCGGGTAACAACGCGTTCATTCGACGGGATCTGCGCCCCGCAGTCTCAACTGAGCCCTGGGCGCGCTCCCCACAATTCGAGTCGTCCCCGTCAGCGCACCCTATGGCGTCCGCTGACGGGGACGACTCGCTAGTAGAGGAGATATTGGAGGGGGTGGCTCCGGTTTGGGGGGAGCGATCGTCCTCCACAGGTCGGCGGCACTGCGGGTTCCGCACCGGTTGCGCGAACGAGCCTCCACGCGGCCTGATCGACTCGCAGGCTGTCTGTCATGGCAGCCAAAGACGATCTCGGACGCGCAGGGGAGGACCGCGCCGCCGAGCACCTGACCCGACTCGGATACCGGATCCTCGACCGCAACTGGCGGTGTGATGAGGGCGAGCTCGACATCGTCGCGCAACGCGAGGGGGTGGTCGCGTTCGTCGAGGTGAAGACCCGGCGGACCCTCGACTACGGGCACCCCTTCGAAGCGATCGACGAGCGCAAGCGGAAGCGGCTGTGGCGTCTCGTGCACATCTGGGTGCGCGAACACCCGATGTCGAGTGCAGGGCGGGCGCTGCGGCTCGAGGCCATCGGGATTGTGGGCGCGGATCCGGCGATCGGCAGCCTCGAGCATCTGCGGGATCTGCGATGACCGCGCGCACCTGGTCGGTCGCGCTGACCGGTCTCAAMGGGCACATGGTCGACGTTGAGGCCGATCTCTCCCAGCAGACCCCGGGCTTCGATCTCATCGGACTCGCGGATCGCGCACTCGGCGAGGCCGTACGTCGCGTGCACAACGCGTGCCGGAACAGCGGCCTCGACCTGCCCCGGCGCAAGCTCACGGTGAACCTGTCGCCGGCGAGCCTGCCCAAGCACGGCTCGGCATTCGATCTGGCCATCGCGATCGCGGCGTTCGGCACGGCCGGATCCCTCGACCAGGTCTCGCTCGCGCGCACCGTGCACCTCGGCGAGCTCGGGCTGGACGGGCGGCTGCGTCCCATCCCCGGGGTGCTGCCCGCACTGCACGCGGCGCGGGAGGCCGGATTCGAGCGCGTCGTCGTCCCGGTGGCGAACGAGGCGGAGGCGCGGCTCGTGCCGGGGCTCGAGGTGCACGCGGCGGTGAGTCTCGCGCATGTCGCGATGCTGCACGGCGCGGACCTCGCCGACCCCGGCGACCTGGAGCCGGTGCGGGCGGTGGCGACACCTGCGTCGATGAGCCCGGCTCCGGAACTCGCCGACGTGATCGGCCAGGACGAAGCGGTCGCCGCGCTGGTCGCCGCGGCGGCCGGCGGGCACCACCTGCTCCTGTCCGGCCCGCTTTTCTGCAGTTCGTAACTGAACTGTGTTGTGTAAACGAGCGCACCTAGCTGTCGCGATCGCCTGTGTCAGCCGGCTCGAATGGGTCAACGAGTTGGGATCCGGGACGGTCGACCCGCTGTCCAGACCCGACCGTCGATGCATCCGGCTTGTTAGTTTGAGAAACAAGCGTTTCAGACTTCCTACGAAGTTGGCGGATTCGCTTGTTCGCTTGCTCCGTTTCTCGGTCTTCGCGGGCTGTGCGGCCGTCGAGAAGTTGGTCGTGCAGGCTCTCGATCAGCGCCGGCAGACCTTGAGCGGCGACGTCTGGGGTAAGAAGTTCCCGAAGCTCTCGTCGCTGTGCTGGGGTGAGCAGATATCCGCCGATGCCTGCTTCGGCTTGGGTGGCGTAGAAAAGCACGACTCTTAGCGGTTCTGAGAGCGGTCGTGGGGTCGGGATGAAGCGTCCGCCTCGTTCGAGCCGCCGGATCGTGGCGCACAGGTGGAACAGTGCGTCATACGAATCAACATCAGCTCGACGCATCGCAAGGAGCGCGTCCGCCAGGGCCTGCTCCAGGTCAGTCGCTCGTTGGTTGGAATCGCGGTTAGCCAGGAGCAGCGCGTTGAGGATTAACCCGCCAGCGGTGAGCAGGAGCGGGACGGTAGTGACGAGCGCGCTGCTCGAGTTGGCGAGTCGAACCAGTGCAGTGAAGCAGATAAGCCCGGATGCGAAGAACGCAAAGATGGCGGCGCCCCTGAGCCAGAGCGGTTCGTCCCAAGACCTCGCGATGATCAAGGGCGGCAGGGTCACCAGGAACACGGCGGCAGCGCCTGCGCCCAGGAGACCTCCCAGGGCGACGGCGAGGAGGCCCATTCGATCGTGTGGGAAAGCCAACAGACCGATCACGGCGCAGGCAGGGATCAGGAATGACAGAACGAACGCGCAGATTGAGACAACGTTCCTTGCGATCCGGATCCCTGCCACGAGCTGACGTGCGAAGTTTCGGTCCGCGTGACGCCAGGAGAGGAACGTGATTGATGTCCCAGCTAGGAGTCCGGCCACCGGGACGAGCCCGGACATGATGTGGAGCCCCGTCACGATCATGACTGCCGAAGTCAGGCCGGCGGCAAGGCCGAGGTAGAACCAGCCCCTCGCGTAACGCCAGGGACGCGGGGAGCCTGAGTGGCGATAGCTCGTTGTGTGCTCAAGGTGCTCGTGAGCAAACGCCCAAAGGTCGGGGGCAGAAGTGCCGGACGCGCGATTCATGGCTTGAGTATGCCGCTCACTCGTGCTCGCGCCGAAGATAGACCGGTAGTGCGGGGGAAGCCGTCTGGATGGCGGGGAGCTGAATATTGAGCCCGCGTCTCTGGCCGGCACGGAACTCCAGTGCGCTATGCAGGGCTTTCAGTCAGCGCTGACGGCTGCGATGACGAGCTCGGGTGCCGTGAGGGTTCGGGCGGTGAGTTCTCGCGCTTTGCGGTCTGCGTGGCGGATTGTGAGGCGTAGCTGTTCGACGTCTCCGAGCCACTGGTGACGTTCGGCTTCCGCGACTTGGGCGTGGAGGTTCTCGGTGATCTCCGTGAGTCGCCCGGCTTGGGCGGAATCGACCTGGAGGAAGTCGCATCGGATGCATGCGTGCTCGTGGACGCACGAGGCGCCGTAGGGGCGGTGGCAGTTGCCGAGCGCGATCTTGCGTTGGCCGAAGTGCTCAACGAATTCAGCCCATTCCGTTTGGGTTGGTTCCCGGTATTCCTGGCTTGGGCGGGTTTGGCGGCGTCGCGTGATGAAGCCTTCGTAGGCTTCGAAGACGTCGCGTTGATAGACCGCGGTGTAGGAGCTGGTGATGTCGAGGCTCTTGTGCCCGACGAGCTTCGCGGCGAGGTGGATCGGGAAGCCGGAGTTGACGATGTCGGTGATGAACATGCGACGGAAGTCGTGTGGGAGGACGACGATGCTCTGGCCGTCAACGTCATGCAGGTCGAGGTCGTTGGCGAGATCGATGAGCCAGTTGCGGATGGTGCCGAACGAGACCACGCGAGAGCGGCCAGCTTCGCGGAACTGGAACAAATGCGGCAGATATGCGGAGTGGGTGCGCTCGTGCGGGTCGCGGCGGATGCAGAGCGGCACGACCCCGTCGATGGACACGAACGAGACCAGGCGTGCGAGGGCGGCGGTGAGCTCGGGGCTGCAGGGGACGACGCGTTCCTCGTCGGTCTTGCTGGGAGCGATCTGCAGGAGCGGGAGGATCGATCCGTCGGGCTTTCGGTATTGCCGGATGCTGAGGTGGGTGAGTTCGAGGAGCTCTTCGATGCGCACGCCGGTGTGGCGGAAGATCTCGATCGCGCACCAGGTGAGGCAGGTGGAGACGACACGCGAGTTGGTGTCGATGCGTGTGGTCTGCCCTTCGCGGGTCACGTAGGAGGTCGATGTTGCACCGCGGCGGGTGGGGTGGCGGATGTAGCGGTCGCCGTTGAAGGTGAACGGTTCGCCCACGGGTGTGGTTCGGACGAGTTCTTGCAGTGCGAGAGCGTCTTCGTGGCGCCGCCGGGCGTGCGCGACCAGCGCGGGGAGGTGCGGGGCGAGTGATCGGGTGCGGGCTTGCATGCGGTGGGTGCGGGCGCGGCGACGTTTCCCGGATCCGCGGACGTCGCGGACGCTGATCGGGCAGGGCACTGCCCATTCGGCCCAGTGTCCGGGGTCCTCGTGCGCCCAGGCGGCGAGATCGAGGTAGAACGAGCGGACCGCGGAGAGCACACTGTCCGCGTTGAGGCGCTCGGTGCCGTCGGGCCGGGTCATCAGCCATTGCTTCCAGGCGGTGGCTTGGTCAGCTGTCAACTCGATCGTGTCGATCCCGGGATTGGTTGTCTCGATCTGCTTCCAGAACAACCCCACCAGTTCCGTCGCGCAGGTCTCGAGTGAGCCGTAGTCCCGAGTGGTGGAGAGTTCGGCGATGTAGTCGACGAGGAGATCGCGGACTCGCGGGGATGCGACCTGGTAACGGTCGACGATCTGCGCGGGTGTGCGCTGCCCCAATCGGACTAAGGAGCCGAGATCATCGGGTTCGCCTTGCAGCATCCCGGCGGTGCGTGCGAACTGCCAGGCGGCGAAGAGTCCACCACCTGGGCGGCTCGTGGATTGCAGGAACTCCCGGTAGGCAATCACGTGCCCGCCATGGATCGCGGCGGCGGGAATACCGTTGACGATGCTGATTCGGATGAGATGCTGTGCACCCGACCAGCTCCGCCGATCGTCTGCCCCGGCCGCTTCGGCCGCAGCCAGGTAGCGGTCCCAGATGGCTGGGTCATGGAAGAGCGTCCAGTCACGCCAGAACCGGGACTGCTTGTTCGCGAACAGCCATTCAAACGACGGGCGGATCACGCCGAGCATGATCAGCGCGTTGATCCCGAGTCGGGCGTCGTTGCGTTTGCTGGTTCCTGCGCTGAGCATCGGGCACCAGTTCCCCGGTCGAGCATCGGGGTCAGCGGCGAGCCAGCGCTGCTGGTAGGTGTCACCGGGCAGCTCGTCGAACCAGTCCAGCAGCGCGGTGAGCGCATGCCGTGCCTTTCGCGGCCCGTAGTGCGGATAGCCGGTGCTGCTGCCGAACCAGGGAGCCGCGATCTCAATGCCTGCGTCAAGGATCCGGGCCCGCTCGTCCGCGTCGACCGGATTGTCGAACCAGGGGTGCGTGGCAGCGTCAGGCTCGGTGACGGCTTGGATCAGCGGTGTGATCGGGTAAGGGCGCCCGGTCTTGTTGTCCGAACGTCGCCGCAGGGACTCGTCCCTGCTCAGCACGCGTGCCATCAGAGAGTTCCTCCGAACAGGATTCGTAGATCGTCGGGGTCGTAGCCCGCCGCCGGGATCGGCGCGGGGGCCGGCGGGCGGTTCCAGTGCTCTTGCAGCTTGGCCACCAGGTCGTCCATCCGCGGCCTCAGGTAGGTCTGTGTGCTCGACAGTGAGACGTGCCGCATGAGGTGCTGCAAGTCGGTCATCGACATGTTCTCGTCTCCGGCCAGGCGCATGCAGAACGTGTGCCGCAGATCGTGCATCGTCACGTTCGTTCCCACCACCCGATTGACGCTCTCAAGGACCTGCCGCAGCGCCCAATACGTCAGCGGTCTCCGGAGCCCTTGAATGGTCATCCAGACAGGTTCGTCGGGCGGTCCCGGTGGACGTTCAGCGAGATAGCGGGCGATCCAGACGAATGCGGGCGGCGGGATCGGCACCACTACCCGGTCACCATCATGGCTGCCCTTCGGGATGACCTCGGCGGTGAACGAATCAGCCCAAAGGCGCCCACGCTGCATGCTCAGCAGTTCACTCGCCCGCAACCCGGCCCCGACCGCGACAGCAATCAGGGCGCGATCGCGGGTGTTTCGCAAAGCGGAGAACACCTCGTCATAGAGCTCATCGCTGAGCGCCCGCGGCGTCTTCGTCGGGATCTTCTGCCGATATGGGGCTCTCTTGGGCAAGACTCGCACGGACGAGGTGCCGACAGAGAGCACGCGTCGCGCCTTCGGAACTGGGTTGCGCAGCGGGCCGATCCCAGCCTCGACAGCGAAGTCGTAGAAACCGCTCACCGACGAGAGCATGTGGTTGATGTAGGACTTCGAGTACGACCCACTGAGATACGACTTACCGGTCTTGACGTTCACCGAACCCGCCGCCGGCCGGCCGTCGATTCCTGTCCGCTGTCGTTGATCGTTGCCGCGCACCCGATGCCAGAGCACCCATTCGCGAACCTCCTCACGAGTGGCGGCCGCCCAATCGACTTCCACCGCGTCGAGGAACCGCAACCAGCCCAGCAGGTCATAGGCGTACGAACGCAGCGTCCCCGACGAGTAGCCGCTCGCCCACATCTCCCGTAACCAGGCTCCCGCGAACTCGACCTCCGTGCCGTCCGCGTCGAGCACACGCCACGGAACGTTGCCGGGAGCGGCAGCGGGAACCACCGCGCCGACACGCGGCACGATCAACAGTTCGACGCGCACCGGGTCGCGCTTCGGGTCGGAGTCCATAACGAACGACTACCAGCCCGCTCCGCGACTGTGCAACAGAAATCAGACGGCAAAGTCTGCAGTCAACATGTCCGGGAGCCGGCAAGACCATGCTGGCGCGCAGGCTCGCCGGCATCCTCCCCGACCTGGACGAGGAACTCGCACTCGAGGCCGCATCGATCCGCTCGCTGATGGGGGAGAGCGTCACCCGGCTGGACCGTCGCCCGCCCTTCGTGGCTCCGCACCACAGCGCGTCGATCGCAGCGCTGATCGGCGGTGGATCCCGGGCGGCTCGTCCCGGGGCGATCGCCCGGGCGCACGGCGGGTTGCTCTTCGTCGATGAGGCGGCCGAGGCGCCGGGCGGCGTCCTGGATGCGCTCCGACAGCCCCTCGAGGCCGGCATGATCGAGATCCATCGCGCGCAGTTCACGACACGCTTCCCCGCGCGGTTCCAACTGGTGCTGGCCACGAATCCGTGTCCGTGCGGGGCATTCGGCGTGGTGGGCGAGGAATGCATCTGCCCGCCCTCCGCGATCCGGCGCTACGCGGCGCGGCTGTCCGGACCGATCAGGGACCGGCTCGACATCGAGGTGCGGGTCGCTCGTGTGTCCGCCGTTCAGGTCACGGCGCAGGAGCGGGGCACGCTCTCGACGGCCGACGCACGCGGGCAGGTCGAGGCCGCCCGCGAGCGAGCGGCGCGGCGATGGAGGGGGACGCCGTGGCGGCTCAACGCGCACGTGCCAGGCACCTGGCTGCGCCAGGGCGACTTCCGGCTTCCGACCGAGGCGCGGGCGCCGCTGGACCGAGCGTTGCAGCGCGGCGCCCTCACCCTGCGCGGATACGACAGGGTTCTGCGTCTGGCGTGGTCCGTGGCCGATCTGGCGGGTGCGGACGCGCCCGAGCTCGCGCACGTGGGCCGTGCGCTGTTCCTGAAGAAGGGGATGACGGCATGAACGCAACGGAAGACGCGGGGGCACGGTCGAACACCGCGACCCCCGCGCAACGCACGCCGGGCGTCGCGGAGATGAAGTCGATGCTGCGTAATCTGCGCGAAGACGCCCGCTTCGTTGCGGCGGTCGCCCGACTCCGTCCCGATGCGGAAGAGCCCCACGTGCGGGACGGGCTGATCTGGAGTCTCATCACCGAGCCCGGCGACGGCGTCGCGGGAGCCCTCGTCGGGGCGCTCGGCGCGACGGAAGCTCTGAAGGTGGTGGCCGGCGGGCATGGCGGGTCACGGGAGCCGGCGGACGACGAACGCCCGGCGGCGGGTGCGCTGCGGGAGGGGCGACGCCGATGGGCGCCCCGGTTCGATCCGGAACCGCATCTGGGCGGCCTGCGAGCAGCGGTGCGTATGGGCGTGAGGCTCCTGCTCCCCTCGGATCCGGAATGGCCTGCGTCTGTGGCCGACCTCGGCGCGCACGCGCCGCTCGCGCTCTGGCTGCGTGGCGACGCGGCGGTGCTGGCCGCAGCCGGCGTCGCGCTCGTCGGCGCGCGGGCCTCCTCCAGCTACGGGGAGCACGTGGCGGGGGAGTTCGCGGGCGAGCTCGCCGCGGAGGGGCGCGTGATCGTCTCGGGAGGCGCGTACGGAATCGACGGCACCGCGCACCGGGCTGCGCTGGGCGCGGGCGGGGTGACGGCGGCCGTGCTCGCCGGCGGCGTGGATCGGCCGTATCCGAGCGGGCACGCGCAGCTGTTCCAGCGGATCGGGGCGAGCGGCGCGCTGGTGAGCGAGGTCGCCTGTGGTGTCGCACCGACCAAGTGGAGGTTCCTGGCTCGCAATCGGCTGATCAGTGCGCTCTCCGCAGCGACGATCGTCATCGAGGCGGGGCAGCGCAGCGGATCGCTGAACACCGCGGGGCACGCGGCCTCGCTCGGCAGGCCGCTCGGAGCCGTGCCGGGACCGATCACCTCGACCGCGTCGGCGGGATGTCATCGGCTGCTGCGCGACTACGACGCGCGCTGCATCACGTCGGTCGCCGACGTGCGGGAGCTGCTCGGAGGCGCACCGAACGCAGCGACGAGCACCTCGGAGGATCCGGACATGGTGCGCCTGGCTGATGCCCTGAATGTGCGCACGGCGCGCAGCAGCACTGAGCTGGCGCAGCGCAGCGGGCTGGGCATCGATCGGGTCGAGGCGCTCCTCGGCATCCTGGAGCTGGATGGCAGTGCGGTCCGTGCGGAGCGCGGATGGCGCAGTGTCCTGCACTGAGTCGGCACCCCGCCCGCGCGTGCTCCTGTCACTGTGGCGCGGGGGAGAGCATGCTGGAGCCATGCGCGTATCCGAGGCCGCCGCGGCGTTCACGGCGCACCTCGCCCAGGTGCGCAGGCTGTCCCCGGCGACGGTGCGTGCATACCGCTCCGACCTGGCCGATCTCGCCGCCTCCACGGCAGATGCGGAACTCGTGGAGGTCGACCTCGAGGCGCTGCGGGACTGGCTGTGGCGGGCCACGCAGCGCGGCGATGCGCGCTCGACTCTGGCTCGTCGGACGGCGGCGGTGCGCTCGTTCTTCTCGTGGGCCGCCGAGACCGGGCTCGTCACTCTCGATCCCGCGCTGCGTCTCGTGACCCCCAAACGCGGGCGGACGCTGCCGGCGGTCGCCTCAGCCGATGCGATGCGCGTACTGCTGGACGAGGCGCGCGACGGCGCGTTGGACGGAGATCCGATCCGGTTGCGCGACAGCGCGATCCTGGAGCTGCTTTACGGATCCGGCATGCGCGTCTCCGAGCTGTGCGGACTCGCCGTCGACGATCTCGATCTCGACCGGGGCACCGCGCGCGTGCTCGGAAAGGGCGACAAGGAGCGAGTCGTGCCGTTCGGAGCACCGGCACGCGATGCGGTGGCATCGTATCTGCGCCGAGCGCGTCCCGTGCTCGTGGCCCGTGCGGAGCGGCCAGGACCGGCACTCTTCCGCGGAGCCAGAGGGGGAACGCTCGGACCACGCACGGTCTATGAACTGGTCGCCCACGTGCTGGCGCCCGTCATCGGCGCAGAGACTGTGGGCCCGCACGCTCTGCGCCACTCCGCCGCCACGCATCTGCTCGACGGCGGGGCTGATCTGCGCGCGGTGCAGGAGATCCTCGGCCACGCGAGCCTCGGGACCACCCAGATCTATACCCACGTCTCTGCGGAGCGGCTCACCGCGAGCTACCGGCTCGCCCATCCGCGAGCGTGAGGGCGGCGCTGTACGAGCTCGGGGGCGCGTCCGCGAGCGAATCGGTCAGCATGCGGCGGGGCCGCAGGGGAGCAGCACTGCTCGTGGCACGCCGCCGAACAGCAGCATCGGATTGATGTAGTCGCCGTTCCATCGCACGCCGATGTGCAGCGCACCCGCCGGCGTGTGGCCGCCGGACGACACGGTCGCCAGCACATCGCCCCGACGCACCGAAGTGCCGGCGCTCAGCTCTGACTGCACGGGCTCGAGCGTGGTGACGAGGCCGCGGCCGTGATCGATCGTCAGGAGCGGCCGGTCGGCGACCACACCGCGGAAGGCGACCGCCCCGGAGGCCGGCGCCCGCACCGCTCCGGCCGCCGCGACGTCCATCCCGCGGTGGCCGGGCCCGTAGTCGTGTGCGGGAGCACGGAACGGCGCGATCACCGTGCGTACTCCCTCGACCGGCCACTGCCAGTCGCCGTCCGGCAGCGAGCCGGGGTCGCCAGCTGGGTCAGGCATGCGTGCGGCGCTCACCTCGAGAGCAGCCCGGCTCGGGACGGCGAGGGGCCTCGCCATCGCGACGGGTGCCGCAGCCGTGAGGATCACCGGCACCAGCCCGCCCAGCAGCCCGGCCGCGACCACGACTGAGATGGCAGAGGGACGGAATGCGCGGGCAGGTGCGACGGGGCGACGAGGGGAGCGGGGCATCCCCTGATCCTGCGCCGGTCGTCCTGCGCGCGGAGGGACGTTCGCGCAATCGGTGGGGAGCGCGCATCACGACTCGATTGTGCGGACGGACCGCGCACGATCCGGGCAACGACCCTGATATGCTTGCAGGGCATCCCGTACGTCGGGGTGACTACGCGTGCCCACAGCGTTCAACGTGGCGAACACTCCACAGGTCTCTCGGAAGAGAGCGGAGTGCGCGCCGGGCACCAGGATCGCCGATCACCCGATCGGCAGCACAACCTCAACCAACAAGGAGTACGACCATGGCCGTCGTCACCATCCGCCAGCTGCTCGACAGCGGCGTTCACTTCGGACACCAGACCCGTCGGTGGAACCCGAAGGTGAAGCGCTTCATCCTCACGGAGCGCAGCGGGATCCACATCATCGACCTGCAGCAGTCGCTGGGCTACATCGACAAGGCCTACGACTTCGTCAAGGAGACCGTCGCGCACGGCGGCACCATCCTCTTCGTGGGCACCAAGAAGCAGGCGCAGGAGATCCTTGCAGAGCAGGCGACCCGCGTCGGCCAGCCCTTCGTGAACCAGCGCTGGCTCGGTGGCCTCCTCACCAACTTCACCACGATCTCCAAGCGCCTCGCGCGCATGAAGGAGCTCGAGGAGCTCGACTACGAGACCCCGGCCAACAGCGGCTTCACCAAGAAGGAACTGCTGCTCAAGAAGCGTGAGCTCGACAAGCTGCACAAGTCGCTGGGCGGTATCCGCAACCTGACCAAGACCCCGTCTGCTCTGTGGGTCGTCGACGCCAAGCGCGAGCACCTCGCCATCGACGAGGCCAAGAAGCTCGGCATCCCGGTGATCGGCATCCTCGACACCAACGCGGACCCGGATGACTTCCAGTACCCGATCCCCGGCAACGACGACGCGATCCGCTCCGTCTCGCTGCTGACCCGCATCATCGCCGACGCCGCGGCCGAGGGCCTGCAGCTCAAGCACAACCCCGAGGCCGGCGACGCCGAGCCGCTCGCCGAGTGGGAGCAGGAGCTGCTCGAGGGCACCGAGGCGCAGACCGCTGCGACCGAGTCCGCCGCGGACGAGGCCGGCGCTGCCGCGCACGACGAGACGATCGCCGCTGCCGCCGACGAGACGGTGGCCGAGGTCGCCGACGCCGAGTCGACCGACGCTGAGTCGACCGACGCTGAGTCGACCGACGCTGAGTCTGTCGACGCCGAGGTCGCTGTCGCCGAGTCGACCGACGCCGAGTCCGCCGACAAGTAATCGCCGGTCTGTCAGCCGGCGGAAGCCGGCTGACCCGCAACCCACCACGCACACATACGAAGCAAGGAGCCACCACAACATGGCCAACTTCACCATCGCCGACATCAAGGCGCTGCGTGAGCAGCTCGGCACGGGAATGGTCGACACCAAGAAGGCGCTCGAGGAGGCTGACGGCAACGTCGAGAAGGCCGTCGAGATTCTCCGCCTGAAGGGTGCGAAGGGCAACGCCAAGCGCGCGGACCGTTCCACCAGCGAGGGCCTCGTCGTCGCCCGCGAGCAGGACGGCGCCGTGACGCTCGTCGAGCTCGCCTGCGAGACGGACTTCGTCGCGAAGAACGACCGCTTCATCGCGCTGGCCGACAAGGTCGCCGACGCCGTGGCCGCCATCAAGGCGGACTCCGTCGAGGCAGCCCTCGCGGCCGACGCCGGCGGCCAGACCGTCGAGCAGCTGATCTCGGACGAGGCGGCGATCATCGGCGAGAAGGTCGAGCTGCGTCGCGTCGTGACCATCTCCGGTGACAAGACCGAGGTGTACCTGCACCGCACGAGCAAGGACCTCCCGCCGCAGATCGGCGTCGTCGTCGCCTACACGGGTGACGACGCGGAGACTGCTCGCAGCATCGCTCAGCACATCTCGTTCGCGAACCCCTCCTACCTCACCCGTGAGGACGTCCCGTCTGCGGACGTGGAGAAGGAGCGCGAGATCGTCACCGAGATCTCCCGCAACGAGGGCAAGCCCGAGGCGGCGCTGCCGAAGATCGTCGAAGGTCGCGTGACCGCGTTCTTCAAGCAGGTCGCCCTGCTCGAGCAGGACTACGCCAAGGACAACAAGCTGTCCGTGGGCCAGGTCGCGAAGGACGCCGGTCTGAACGTGACCGGCTTCGCCCGCTTCAAGGTCGGCGCGTAACGTCATCGAAGGGGTTCGGATCCACCAGGATCCGAACCCCTTCGTCATGCCCCCGGGTTCGGATGCGTCGCACGGCGCATCTCCCGCGTTCCTCCGTGCTCGCGCACGGTAGTTTGTTCCACGGATGAGAGGAAGCACTCCATGACCGAACGACAGGGTCGACGTCGCGTCGTCCTCAAGCTCTCCGGTGAGGCCTTCGGCGGCGGCCAGCTCGGGGTCAACCCCGACATCGTCAGCCAGATCGCCCGGGAGATCGCGGCAGCCACCGACCGCGTCGAGATCGCGGTCGTCGTCGGCGGCGGCAACTTCTTCCGCGGCGCGGAGCTGAGCCAGCGCGGCATGGACCGCTCACGCGCCGACTACATGGGCATGCTCGGCACCGTCATGAACGCGCTCGCGCTGCAGGATTTCCTGGAGCAGGCGGGCGCCTCGCCGCGCGTGCAGTCCGCGATCGCGATGACCCAGGTGGCCGAGCCTTACCTGCCGCTCCGCGCGGAGCGGCACATGGAGAAGAGTCGCGTCGTGATCTTCGGCGCCGGTGCGGGCCTGCCGTATTTCTCCACCGACACGGTCGCCGCGCAGCGCGCACTGGAGATCGGAGCCGACGAGGTCCTGGTGGCCAAGAACGGCGTGGACGCGATCTACACCGCGGATCCCAAGAAGGACGCCTCGGCGGAGCGGATCGAGGAGATCACGTTCCAGGACGCGCTGGTACGCGGTCTCAAGGTCGTCGACTCGACGGCGTTCAGCCTGTGCATGGACAACGGCATGGACATGCGCGTGTTCGGCATGGAGCCGGCGGGGAACATCACCCGCGCACTGCTGGGCGAGCCGATCGGAACCCGCGTCATCGCCTGAACGCATCGGATCCCCGGACCGCGCCGCAGGGCGTCTGGCCGGGGATCCGCGCTTCCTCCCCGATAGACTGGGGGCGCTACCCCCTGACGAATAGGAGCCACCGTGATCGCGGATGTCCTCGCCGACACCACCTCCCGCATGCAGCGCGCCGTCGAGGCCGCCAAGGAGGACTTCAGCACGGTGCGCACCGGCCGTGCCAACCCGCAGATGTTCCAGAAGGTCCTGGTGGACTACTACGGCACGCCGACTCCGCTGGCGCAGCTCGCCTCGCTCGCCAACCCCGAGGCGCGTTCGCTGATCATCACGCCGTATGACAAGTCGGCTCTCAAGGCCATCGAGCAGGCGGTCCGCGACATGCCGAACCTGGGCGCGAACCCGACGAACGACGGCAACATCGTGCGCGTCACGATGCCCGAGCTCACGGCCGACCGTCGCAAGGAGTACGTCAAGCTCGTGAAGAGCAAGGGCGAGGACGCGAAGGTGCACGTCCGCGGCATCCGTCGCAAGGCGAAGGATGAGCTGGACGGCCTGAAGAGCGATCTCGGCGAAGACGAGATCGCTCGCGGCGAGAAGGAGCTCGATGCCCTCACGCGCCAGCACGTCGACCTCATCGACGAGGCTGTCAAGCGCAAAGAGGCCGAGCTGCTCGAGGTCTGAGACCGTCCATGAGCACTCCGTCCGACGGCGACGACGCGTCGAGGATCCCCCCGCGACCGCCGCTTCCGCTGCCTGCCGGCGATGTTCCGCCGGTGTCCGCCGGCGAGAATCCGCCCCCACGCACCGGCGATCTGCAGGCGCAGTTCCGGGCGAAGCGCGCGGAACTCGAGACGCACGTCTCGCACGCCCGTGATCAGCTCGATCAGGCGAACGAGCGCATCAAGGAGCGCACAGGGCGTGACCTCCTGGTCGCCACCGGCGTCGGCCTGCTGATCGGCGGGGTGATCCTCGCCTCACTGCTGTTCGCGAAGTGGTCCTTCGTGGTGATCGGCCTCGCCATCGTCCTGCTCGCGGTCTGGGAGCTCGTGCTCGCGCTGCGCAGCGGCGGGCGCAAGGTCGACCTGTGGCCGCAGCTCGTCCTCGGCGCCCTGCTCGCGGCCGGCGGCTACTTCGCGGATCCCTGGCTGACCTGGGTGATGCTGTTCGTCGCCGTTTTCGGCGTCGTCGTCTGGCGCCTCGTCTCGCAGATGGTCGCGAAGGACGGACGCACCTACGGCGACGTGCTGACGGACGTGATGGCCGGCGGCTTCATCCAGGCGTATGTGCCGTTCCTCGGAGCCCTCATCCTGATGCTCCTGCGCCAGCCGCGCGGAGAGTGGTGGGTGCTCTCGCTCATCGTCGTCGTTGTCGTCGCCGATACCTGCGCTTATGCCTCCGGGCTGCTGTTCGGACGTGGTGGACGCCATCCGATGGCGCCTCGGGTGAGCCCCAAGAAGACCTGGGAGGGTTTCGCCGGCGCCGTACTCGGTTCCCTCGTCGCCGGCGCCCTCGTCGGCGTCTATCTCCTGGGCGTGCCGTGGTGGGCTGGACTCATCGTCGGCGCCGGTCTGGTCGCCTCCGCGACGATCGGCGACCTGGCGGAATCGCTGCTCAAGCGCGATCTGGGCATCAAGGACATGAGCTCCTGGCTTCCCGGCCACGGCGGACTGCTGGACCGGCTCGACAGCATGCTCCCGTCCGCCGTCGTGGCCCTCGCTCTGTACTTCCTCCTCACCCCTCTGGCGGCAGCATGACCGATTCCGCACGTTCCGGCAGCGCCGTGTCCGGCGCCGCAGCGAGTTTCCCCGTGGTCCCTCGACGCGAGAGGGGCTATCAGCGCGCCGCCGTCGACACGTTCCTGGCGCGCGCACGCGGCGCGTTCGAGGACGATGTGGACGGAGTCGGCTCCGCAGACATCCGCGCGGCTTCGTTCCCGCTGGTGCGCGGCGGCTATGACATCGCGGCCGTGGACGCCGCGCTGGCCAGGGTCGAGGAAGCGTTCGCGCAGCGCGAGCGCGCTCTCGTCGTCTCGACCGACGGCGCCTCCGCATGGGTCGGCAGGGCGCGCACGGATGCGCAGGTGATCCTGGATCATCTCAGTCGCCCCCAGGGCAGGAAATTCGCGCGGACCGGTCTCCTCACCTTCGGCTATCGGATCGACGAGGTGGATCACGTCGCCAAGCGGATCGTGCGCTTCCTCCGCGACGGCGATGCGCTGACGGCGGAACAGGTGCGTCAGACCGCATTCCGGATGCAGCGTCGTGGCTACCGCGAGGAGCAGGTCGACGCACTACTGGATGCGACGATCGACGTGCTGCTCGCGATCCGTTGAGCCGGCTGAATGGCGGCGCGGAGCGCATCGCGGCGATTCTCATGGCGAATTCAGCTTCGGCTGGCTAAACTCGGAGCCATTGTGACTCCCGATAACGATTCGATTGTGGCGCGCTCCCGAACCGCCGCGCAGAACGACGCAGCCACAGCATCCCGCCTGAACGTGAAACCGCACCCCGGTCGGCGTGCGAGTTCTGCGGTGCTGGCCGGGCTCGCCGTGGTGGGATTCTCGGTCGCGATCGTGGCGCCCGCAGGGTTGGCCATGTCCGCCTCGGAGCCGGCCCACGCCTCGGTGACCACGGCATACTCGCTGGCGACGCGCGACGCGCAGAACATCACGGTCTCCGTGCACGGCGCGACGCCGACGGCGCAGACGCGCGACGCGTTCGACGTCTACGTCACGCCGAAGCCGACCCCGACGCCGGAGCCGGTCGTCGCGTCCAGCGACTCCTCATCGTCGTCCTCCTCGTCCTCGTCGTCGGGCGATGCCGGGCCGATGTTCTACAGCGGCGGCGGCGCGCCGGCCGAGTGGATGGCTGCAGCCGGTATCGCCTCGAGCGACTGGGGTTACGTCGACTACATCGTGAGCCGCGAGAGCGGCTGGAACCCGAACGCCACCAACAGCGGATCCGGCGCGTGCGGCCTGGTGCAGGCGCTTCCTTGCAGCAAGGTGCCCGGCAACGGCTACGACCCCGTCGACAACTTGCGCTGGGGCAACGGCTACGCCGTGGGACGGTATGGCAGCTGGGGCGCCGCGGTGGCGTTCTGGTCGGCCAACAACTGGTGGTGAGCGGCGCTCGCCCATGCCACGCCCGCACCGACGACGTCAAGAGCGCCCGCGCGATGATTCGCTCGACCGGCTGATCGCCGGATGGAAGCGCACCGAGATGCGTGGAGGCACCGAGTGGTACGTCCAGCCTCTGACGGCGGCTCAGGCGCAGAAGGAATACACCTGCCCGGGGTGCCGCGCAGTGATCCCCGCCCATACGGCGCATCTGGTGGTCTGGCGTGCCGACGGCGTGCTGGGCGATGCGGCTGACCTGGCGGCGCGTCGGCACTGGCACAACGGCTGCTGGAAGAAGAACTGAGGTGGAGATCCGCGGACCCCGCGCGCTGCCTGCACGGCGCGAGGACATCGAGCTGCGCACCGGCGACGGTCTCCGCCTGGTCGGGGAACTCGCTCTGCCCGAGGCCTGCGCCCCCGTGGCGACCCTCGTCACGCTGCACCCGCTGCCCACCGCCGGCGGTTTCATGGACTCGCACATCCTGCGCAAAGCGGCGGCACGGCTGCCCGCGCTGGCAGACCTCGCCGTACTGCGCTTCAACACCCGCGGCACGAGTTCGCCTCGGGGCGTGAGCGAGGGCGTGTTCGACGGCGGAACGGCGGAACAACACGACGTGGCCGCCGCGATGGCGTTCGTGCGGGAGCGCGATCTACCCCGGCCGTGGCTGGTGGGCTGGTCGTTCGGCACCGAGCTCGCGCTCAAGTACGGCCGTGAGCACGAGATCGAAGGCGTGATCCTGCTCTCGCCGCCGTTGCACCGCGCGACCGCCGACGAGGTCGCGGCCTGGGCTCATGAGGACCGGCGCGTGGTGGTGCTCGTGCCCGAGCTCGACGATTATCTGCGACCGGCCGAGGCCGTGGAGCGCTTCGCCGCGATTCCGCACGCCGAACTCGTCGCCGTGGACGGTGGAAGGCACCTCTGGGTGGGGGAAAGCCAGACCCGCCGCGTGATGGACGAGATCGTCGCCGCCATCAACCCTTCCGCGCTTCCTCTTGCGCGGGAGTGGCCGGCGGGCTAGCGCTCGTTCATCCGCGGGATCAGCACCTGGCGGTAGATGATCAGGATGCTGGCCGCGACCGGGATGGCGATGAGCGCTCCGAGCAGCCCCAGCAGTGCTCCGCCCGAAAGCGCGGCGATCACGACCACGGCACCGGGCACCGCGACCGCGCGGTTCATCACGCGCGGCGAGATGACGTAGGCCTCGATCTGCATATACACGAGGTAGTAGACCGCCGCGATGAGCCAGGCCCACGGAGGAGAGCCGAGCCCGGGGATCAGGCACAGCAGCACGATGAGCGTCGAGCCGGTCAGCGTGCCGACGAGCGGGATCAGGGAGAAGAAGAACGCGATCACGGCGAGCACGATCGGGAACGGGGCCCGGATGATCGACAGGAAGATGAAGCTCAGCACGCCGTTGATCACGCCCATCGCGACCTGGCCTATGACGTAGTGGCCCACCGAGGCGGTGATCTGCTCGGCGAGATCGATGAAACGGTCGCGCTTGGAGGCGGGCACGACCTGGTACACGGCGCCCTTGAGCGAGGGGATCGCTGAGGTGAAGTAGATGGTGAGGATCAGCACGATGAAGGTCCCGCTGATCCCTGCGAACAGGGCGCCTCCGACCACGATCACGCCCTGCCCGATCGAGCTGCTGATGTCGCCGAGGTTCTTGTTCAGCCAGTCGTTGATGTAGCCGAAGACGGTGTCGACGTCCAGGTTGGGGAGCAGGCTCTCCAGCCAGTGCTTGAAGTCGGCCATGGCCGTGCCGCTGTTGACGATCACGGTGATCTGCTGGACGAGCTGGGAGATCTGGTTCACCAGGATCGGGATCACCATCAGCACGATGCCCRCGAAGACCCCGAGCACCACGACGATCGTGATCAGCACCGCCGCCCACCGGGGGAGGCGGCGACGGGTCAACCAGCTCACCATCGGATCCAGGCCGAGGCTCAGGAACAGCGCGGTGCCGACGTAGAGCAGGATCGTGGACAGGGACTGCACGCTCTGGATGAGCATGATGCCCAGGCCCACGCCGAGCGTCGCCACCAGCGCGGTGCGGAACGGATTGTGCAGCTTCATGAGATCCTTCTAACTCGGTCCCTCAGCCTAACCGGCAGAGTTCGCGGAGCCTTGGCGCATCGCGGCCGAGGTCCCGGCTGAGCGAGTGGAGGGACCTCTCGTGGCATCCATACAGGTCGTTTCGCTAGTCTGAAACGTCGAGCGGAGATCCCGGGCGCCTACCCGCGGATCGCGGAGGAGATTTTTCGTGCGTTTTGTATGGGCTGTTCTAGCCTTCGTGCTGGCGGCCGTCCTGATTGGGACGGGTATCGCGCAGCGGACCATCTTCCTCGGCCCCCGGGATGTGACGGCCGAGCTCTCGGTGAAGGCCCCGCAGGCCTTCACCATGATCGATTCCGCCGTGCTCCGCGCTCACCCCGGCGAGCAGACGCTCGTCGCACACGGCGACGGCACGATCTTCGTGGCTCAGGCCCGCACGGCTGATCTCGAGGCCTGGCTGAGTGACACGAGCTACAACCGGATCACCCTCGCCAAGGACGGCACCACGACCACGGCGAAGCTGATCGAGCCGACCGCGAAGAGCGAGGACGGCAAGGACACGCAGCGCGACCCGGCAGGATCCGACCTCTGGCTCGACAGCTTCAGCGACAAGAACTCCCTGGTCGACCGCATGCAGGTGCCGGAAGGCGTGAGCGTGCTGCTCGCGTCCGATGGCAAGGCCGAGGCGCCGTCCGACGTCGCGCTGAAGTGGCCGCTCGACACGGCGACGCCGTGGGCGGGGCCGCTCATGGTCGCCGGCGGGGCCTTCCTCCTGCTCGGGCTGGTGCTGTACGTGCTCGCGATCCGGCACTCGCGCAGGGGCCGCGGCCCGCGCCGCAAGGCGCCGCCGCCCCTCCCGGTGACCGAGCCCATCGACGTGGCGGATCGTGCCGCCATCGATTCCGCTCCTGAAGCCGCTGCCGCTCCTGAGGTCTCGCCCACGCCTGATGCCACGGGTTCGYGTGCTCAGCCTGAGGCCGATCCCGCGGCGAACCAGGACGGCGCCGTGCGGGAACGCCGTGCCGTCGCGCCGAAGCGTCGGCGCGCCCTGCTGCTGATCCCCGCTGTAGGCGTCACCGCCGCGCTGCTCAGCGGCTGCACGCCCGACATCTGGCCGCACACCGCCGCGTCGCCCACTCCGACGCCGACCGAGACCCAGGCCGTCGAGGCGGGGCAGCAGGCCCCCGCGGTCTCCGAGGCGCAGGCCGCCCGGATCCTGGAGAGTATCTCCGGCACGCTCGCCGACGCCGACAAGAACCTCGACGCGGCGAAGGCGGAGACCCGATTGGAGGGTTCGGCGCTCGAAGCGCGCAAGACGGCGTACGCCGTGCACAAGAGTGTCGCGGACTTCGCGCTGCCGGCGACGATCCCGGCCGACAAGGTCAAGATCCTCGTGCCGCAGGCATATGACTCGTGGCCGCGCACCGTGCTGATGCTCGTGGAGCACGGCAGCAACGACAAGGTCGCGCCGCTGATCATGACGATGACGCAGCCCGATCCGTGGTCGAACTACAAGATCTCCCACGTCGCCGAGATGCAGGCGTCCGCGAAGCTGCCCAACATGGCCCCCGCATGGCTGGGCGCCAAGCTCACCCCGCCCGACTCCCCGTTCCTCGTGGTCGCGCCGGACGAGCTGGGCTCGGAGTTCGCGAACGTGATCGATAAGGGGGACAAGAGCGAGTTCTACGACAAGTTCGACAAATCGGCGCTCGCGTTCGCCAAGTCCGTGCAGGACAGCCGGGCGACCGTGCTGCAGGCGTTGAAGGACAAGAGCGCTGACACGACGTCGAGCCTCTCCTTCGCCGCATCGGTCGGCGCCGGGACGCCCGTCTCGATGTCGAGTATCGACAGCGGTGCGATCGTCGCCGTCACGGTCGACGACTCGCAGACGATCAAGCCGACGAGCGCCGACGCTTCGATCAAGAACGTCGATACGAACGGGACGGTCGTGAACGCTCCCGCGAAGGCGCTCACCGGTGTCGACGAGTCGAAGACGGGCTTCGTCTCGGTGTACGGGATGCAGCTCTTCTTCGCCGTGCCCGCGCAGGGATCCGATGCGAAGATCACGCTGCTGGCCGCGTCCCAGCAGCTCCAGAATGTGACGGAGATCAAATGACCGAGCTGTCCGCCGCCGCCCTTCGCGGCGCCGTCGACCTTTCCTCGCTGCGTAACCGCCCTGCGGCACCGGCGCCGGATGCCCCCGCCCAGTCGCCTGCGGACGGCACGACCATCCCGCTGGTCGTCGATGTCACCGACGCCACGTTCGGGCAGGTGCTCGAGCTTTCGCAGAGTGTTCCGGTCGTGGTCGACCTGTGGGCCGAGTGGTGTGGGCCGTGCAAGCAGCTCAGCCCGGTGCTCGAGAAGGTCGTGACCGAGCTCGCGGGCCGCCTGGTGCTCGCGAAGGTCGACGTGGACGCCAATCCTCAGCTCGCCCAGGGCTTCCGCGCACAGTCGATCCCCATGGTCGTCGCCCTCGTGGCCGGTCAGCCGGTGCCGCTGTTCACCGGTGCGGTGCCCGAGGAGCAGGTGCGCGAGGTGTTCGCCCAGCTGCTCCAGCTCGCGGCCCAGCAGGGTGTCACGGGCACGATCCCGGTCGGTGATGGCGCAGAGCAGGGCGAGCCCGCAGAGCCGGTCGAGCAGCCGCTCCCGCCGCTGCACCAGGCGGCCTTCGACGCGATCGAGCGCGGCGATCTCGCTGCGGCGATCGAGGCGTACGAGAAGGCCCTGGCCGAGAACCCCCGCGACGAGGAGGCCCGCTCGGGCCTCGGGCAGGTCCGGCTGCTGTTCCGCACGCAGGATCTCGATCTGAACGAGGCACGTGCCGCGGCCGCTGCGGCGCCGACGGACATCGCGGCGCAGTTCGCCGTGGCCGATCTCGACGTCGCGGGCGGTCACGTCGATGACGCATTCGGCCGCCTCCTCGACCTGTTCTCCGCTGTCCCCGCCGATGAGCAGGGTCGCGTGCGCGAGCGCCTTGTGGAGCTGTTCGGTCTGATCGGCGATGCGGATGCCCGGGTCGTCACGGCGCGCAAGCGCCTCGCCGCTCTGCTCTTCTGAGTCACGTCCGGCGCCTGCGCGTCAGGACGAGTGGGGCAGTGCGCGCAGCCAGCGTTCCGTCTCGTGCGGATGCGTGAACCGCAGGACCGGGAGAAGCGGATGCTCGACGGCGATCTCCGGCATGCGCTCGGTCCACTTGTGCAGGGTCGTGGTCTGCCAGCGCAGGATGTTCTCCTCGGGGCCGTGGCGGAGCATGGCCCACAACGGCTTCTCGCGGTTGCCGTTCCAGAGCTCGCTGCGCAGAACGCTCCGGGAGATCGTCCGCCGCAGCAACCGCGCCCGCACGACGCGATACGGGTAGTCCAGCCAGATCGCCAGATCGGCGCGAGGGACCAGGATCGGATCGGTGCCCTTGCCGGAGTACTGCCACTCGGTCACCCAGCGCTCGGCGTCGGCGAAGGCGCGGACGTCGTCCAGGAACGAGGGACGCGGGGTCCAGCCTGGACCGTGGAACAGCGCGTCCAGCTCGATATGAGGGAGGCCCCGGATCGCACTCAGCCGCCGCGCGAGGGTGGTCTTCCCGCTCCCTGTCACGCCCGCGATGAGGATCCGCTGCGGTGCGGACGGCACAGTCGCGGGCTCGGCGGGCATCGGATGAGGCTAGCATCCGGAATATCCCCGAAGAACATGCGGTTGAATCGAGGTGTGAGTGAACCCATCTCGATCGACATCTGGTCCGACATCGCCTGCCCCTGGTGCTACATCGGCAAGCGCAATCTCGAGGCGGGGCTCGCCGCCACCGCCGAGGACGACGACGCGCCGCAGGTGACGATCACGTTCCACTCCTTCGAGCTCTCACCGGACACCCCTGTCGACTTCGAAGGAGATGAGGCCGACTTCCTCGCGGGCCACAAGGGCATGCCGCGCGCGCAGGTGGAGCAGATGCTCGATCGCGTGACGGGCGTCGCGAAGGAGGCAGGACTCGAGTACCGCTTCGACCTGCTGCAGCACACGAACACGGTCAAGGCCCATGAGCTGCTGCACCACGCCAAGGCCGAGGGCCGCCAGCACGACATGGAGGAGCGGCTCATGTCCGCGTACTTCATCGAGGGACGTCACGTCGGACGCGTCGACGACCTGGCCGACCTCGCCGCCGAGGTCGGGCTCGATCGGGAGGCTGCTCTCGAGGCGCTCCGTTCCGAGCGGCACCTCGCCGACGTGCGCGCGGATCAGGCGCAGGCCCAGGCCTACGGGATCCAGGGTGTGCCCTTCTTCGTGATCGACGGTCAGTACGGCGTCAGCGGCGCGCAGCCCCGGGACCGCTCAGTCGAGGGCGTTCTCGATGGCGGAGACGATCTCCGGATCGTCCGGCACCTGGCGCGGACGGAAGCGCTGCACGGATCCATCGGGCGCGACGAGGAACTTCTCGAAGTTCCACTCCACGCGTCCGGACTTGCCGTGACCGTCCTCGGCCTGCTTGAGGGTCTTGTAGAGATCCGCCGCGCTGCGTCCGTTGACCTTGACCTTGTCGTTGATCGGGAACGAGATCCCGTAGGTCGTGGAGCAGAACTCGAGGATCTGGTCCACCGATCCGGGTTCCTGACCGAAGAACTGGTTGCAGGGGAAGCCGACGACGGTGAGGCCGCGTTCGCCGAATCGGCGCTGCAGTTCCTCGAGCTGCTCGTACTGCGGAGTCAGTCCGCATTTCGACGCGACGTTGACGACGAGTACGGGGCCCGTGCCGTAGTCGTCCAGCGTGCGGGTGGCGCCTTCTGCATCGGTGAACGGGATCTTGCGCAGGGGAGTATCCGACATATCCCCAAGCCTAGGAGCGACGGGGATCGAAGGCTCGGAATCTGGGACAATGGACAGGATATGACTCTCGCCCCCGCTTCCGTCCGGCCCCTGCAGATCGGCCCGCTCCGTATCGACGTCCCCGTCGTGCTCGCGCCGATGGCGGGCATCACCAACACGGCCTTCCGCCGGCTCTGCCGCGAGTACGGCGCCGGCCTGTATGTCAGTGAGATGATCACGTCGCGGGCGCTCGTGGAGCGCAACGCGATCACCATGCGTCTCATCCAGCACCACGAGAGCGAGACGCCGCGATCGATCCAGCTCTACGGCGTGGATCCGCAGACCATCGCCGAGGCGGTGCGGATCATCGTCGCGGAGGATCGCGCGGATCACATCGACCTCAACTTCGGCTGCCCCGTGCCCAAGGTCACCCGCAAGGGGGGCGGCGCCGCGCTGCCGTGGAAGATCGGCCTGTTCGCCGACATCGTCGATCGCGCCGTCAAGGCCGCCGGCGACGTGCCGCTCACCGTGAAGATGCGCAAGGGCATCAACAAGGATCACCTCACGTTCCTCGATGCGGGGCGTGCTGCGGAGGATGCCGGGGCGGCCGCGGTCGCGCTGCACGCGCGGACGGCGGGGGAGTACTACTCCGGACACGCGGACTGGTCGGCGATCGGCGAACTCAAGCAGGCGGTGACCTCGATCCCGGTCCTGGGCAACGGCGACATCTGGAGCGCCGATGACGCCGTGCGGATGATGGCGGAGACGGGCTGCGACGGCGTTGTGGTGGGCCGTGGCTGTCTCGGCCGGCCCTGGCTCTTCGGCGAGCTCGCCGGGGCGTTCGGCGACGAGAACGCGGTGCAGGTCGACGCGACCCTGGGCTTCGTGAAGGACGCGTTCCGCCGGCACGCGGAACTCCTCGTCGAGTTCTTCGAGGACGAGGACCGCGGCTGCAAGGACGTCCGCAAGCACGTGGCGTGGTACTTCAAGGGCTACCCGGTCGGCGGAGAGACCAGGGCGGCGCTCGCCCGCGTCTCGACACTGCAGGAGATGGACGACATCCTGGGCACGCTCGGCGACGCCCCGTACCCCGGTGCGCCGGCCGAGGGGCAGCGGGGGCGCGCGGGCACACCGAAGCGCACTGCGCTGCCGGACGGTTGGCTGGACTCTCGCGAGGTCGCCTCCGAGGTCACCGACATGATGCGCGGCGCCGAGGTCGAGAACAGTGGCGGCTGAGGCCGTCGTGCCCGTCGACGGCTACGACGCGCACGATGCCGCCCGCTTCTTCGCCGAGACGCACCGCTCCGAACGGGACGACTTCGCCCGCGACCGCGCCCGGGTGCTGCACTCGGCGGGGCTGCGCCGTCTCGCCGCGAAGACGCAGGTGCTCAGCCCCGCGAGCACGGCGGACTTCGCCCGTAACCGGCTTACGCACTCGCTCGAGGTGGCGCAGGTCGGGCGCGAGCTCGCGGTCGCCCTCGGGGTCTCCGCCGATGTCGTCGACACCGCGTGCCTCAGCCACGATCTGGGGCACCCTCCGTTCGGTCACAACGGAGAGCGCGCGCTCAACGATTGGGCCGAGGACATCGGCGGCTTCGAGGGCAACGCGCAGTCGCTGCGGATCCTGACCCGCCTCGAGGCGAAGGTGCTCGACGACCAGGACCGCTCCGTCGGGCTCAACCTCACGCGGGCAAGCCTGGACGCGACGTGCAAGTACCCCTGGACGGTCGACAGCCCGCTGCCCGACCCCGGCGGCCGGCTCAAGTTCGGTGTGTACCCCGACGACGAGGATGTCTTCCGCTGGATGCGCGAGGGCGCTCCTGGTCGCCTGCGCTGCATCGAGGCCGAGATCATGGATCTCTCCGACGACATCGCCTACTCGGTGCACGACTTCGAGGATGCGATCGTCAACGGCTACCTGGACGTGGCGCAGCTGGCGGATCCGGCAGAACACCATGCACTCGTCGGCCGTGTGCAGCAGTGGGTGGGCTACGACTTCACCCGAGAAGATCTCGCCGATGCTCTGTACCGGCTCACCCGGCAGCCGATGTGGCTGCCCTCCTTCGACCGTTCTCGCCGCGATCTCGCCCGCCTGAAGAACCTCACGAGCGACATGATCGGCCGCTTCGCGCGCGCCGCCGTCTCAGCGACCCGGGAGGCCTACCCCGGCGCGAACCTCGCCCGGTACAACGCGCACGTGGTGGTGCCGAAGGTCATCGAGGCCGAGATCGCGGTGCTCAAGGGGATCATGGGGCAGGCGATCGTCACGATCGACGCCCGCCGCGGGGTGTATAAGGAGCAGCGGCGGGTGCTCAAGCGCCTGGCCGATGCGCTGTGGTCCACCGACGCGTTGTGGACGGCCGGAGCTGACGTGCTCGAGCCGGCCTTCGCCGCAGACTTCCACGCGGCCGGATCCGACGCCGAGCGCGCCAGAGTGGTCGTCGACCAGGTCGCCAGCCTCACGGACCAGACCGCGGTGGACTGGCACAATCGCCTGGTGGGGGACATCGACCCGGCCGAGGTCGGCATCTGGTCGCCCCGGCACGCAAGGCCCCGTGCGGCGCACGCGCCGCGAGCCGTGCTCGCAGACGTCGAACACGGCGGGCGCTGATGCCGCGGATCTTGCAGGCGGACGTCGACGAGGTCAAGTCGCGCACCAACATCGCCGACATCGTGGGGGAGCGCGTCTCGCTGAAGTCCGCGGGCGTGGGGTCGATGAAGGGCCTGTGCCCGTTCCACGACGAGAAGAGCCCCAGCTTCCACGTGCGCCCGCAGGTCGGCTACTACCACTGCTTCGGATGCGGCGCGTCGGGCGACGTCTACTCGTTCCTGCGGGAGATGGACCATGTGAGCTTCACCGAGGCCGTGGAGCGTCTCGCAGGGCGCGTCGGCTACACCCTGCACTACGAGGATGGCGGGCCCGCGCCCGAGACGAGCGGGCGCAGCCGTCTCTACGCCGCGAACACCGCCGCGGCAGAGTTCTTCCGCGGCCAGCTGCTGAGCCCCGAGGCAGAGTCGGCGCGCGCCTTCCTCGGCCAGCGCGGGTTCGACGCGGGAGCCGCCGCGCACTTCGGGGTGGGATATGCCCCGCGCGGCTGGGACGGGATGCTCAAGGCACTGAGCGCGCAGGGATTCACCCGCGACGAGCTCACCGCTGCGGGACTCGTGTCGGCCGGGCAGCGCGGCGTCTACGACCGGTTCCGAGGGCGCGTGGTGTGGCCGATCCGCGACGTGACCGGCCAGACCGTCGGGTTCGGGGCGCGCAAGCTCTACGACGACGATCAGGGCCCGAAGTACCTGAACACTCCCGAGACGCCGATCTACAAGAAGGCGCAGGTGCTCTACGGCCTGGATCTGGCCAAGCGCGACATCTCTCGCGGCGAGCCCAAGCGCGTGGTCGTGGTCGAGGGCTACACCGACGTGATGGCCTGCCACCTCGCCGGCGTGACCACCGCCATCGCGACCTGCGGCACCGCGTTCGGCGCCGAGCACATCAAGCTTCTGCGCCGGGTCATGGGTGATGACTCGGCTGCGGGTGAGGTCGTGTTCACGTTCGACGGCGATGAGGCGGGCCAGAAGGCCGCGCTCCGGGCCTTCGCGGAGGACGATCGGTTCAATGCGCAGACCTTCGTCGCGGTGGCGCCGGACGGCCTGGATCCCTGCGATCTGCGCCTGCAGCGCGGCGACCAGGCCGTGCGCGCGCTCATGTCGGCCAAGGTACCGATGTTCGAGTTCGTGATCGACCGCAAGATCGCCACGTTCGACCTGAGTACCGCGGAGGGGCGGGTCGGTGCGCTGCGCGCTGCGGCGCCGATCGTCGCGGAGATCCGCGACGCTCTGCTGCGCCCCGAGTACGAGCGGATCCTCGCCCGCCGTCTCGGCATGGATCCCACCGACGTGCACGCCGAGGTGCGCCGCCACGAGCGCCGTCGCCGTCAGGGCGACTCCGGCGCTCAGGAATCACGCACGGCCTCTCCGGTTTCCGGCGCGCGTCCCGGTGCGCCCGACGCGCCACCCTCCGTGCCGGTTCCCGTAGTGACGCTCCTCACGCTTCCGCGGACGGGGGACGCGCTGCTCGAGCGCGACGCGCTCATGGGGGCGCTGCAGTACGGCCATCAGCTGGATGCCGAGCTGCTTCAGCGGGCGATGTCCGCTGAGTTCTCCGTTCCCGCACTGGACGCGGTGCGGGAGGCGATCGCGCAGATCTCCGACCGGCAGCGTCCCGGGTGGGCGCTCCACGCCGTCGACGCCGTGCGGGAGCCGTACCGCGGCCTGGGCGGAGAACTGCTCATGGCGGCGTTCCCCGCGCGGGACGAGCAGGGCGCCAGGGCGTCCGCGACGGACCTCTGCCGACGACTCATCGCGCGTGGCCTGGAGCGGGAGAAGCATGAGCTGCTGGGAGCCATCCAGCGGCTGCCGGCGGATTCCGACGGCGCTCGTTCGATCGCGCGCCGCATCGTCGAGATCGATGCCGAGCGGCAGCGCTTCATCGAGTACTGAGGCCCGCCGCCGAGCACGACCCTGCGCCCCCGGGCATCGGGCAGGATGGGGGCATGGCACGTGCGACGGGGGATGCTTCCACTGCGATCGTCTGCGAGGACATCGTGATCGATCGGATCGGGCACTCGGCGCCCACGAGGGCGATCGACGGCGTGACGTTCTCGTTGCCCGCAGGCGAGCTCATGTGCATCGCCGGTGCGACAGGATCCGGAAAATCGACGCTCGTCGGGGCTCTCGCCGGCGCTGCTGATTCCTCGATCCGCGTCGTCGGCGGATCCGCCACGGTCTGCGGCGTGTCCGTGCGTCACCCCGGACGCCGCCTGCGGGAGCTGACCTACCGGGCCGGCTACCTGCCGCAGAACGCCGGAGCCCAGCTCACGCCGCAGCTGACCGTGCAGGAGACCATTGCAGAACCGATCCTGCAGCGCGAGCGGCGCGTGAACGTGAAGGCGCTGGCCATCCGGGTCGCGACGCTGCTGGATGAACTGCACCTGCCGCTGGGCCTCGCCTCCTCGTTCCCCTACGAACTGAGCGCCGGCATGCGCCAGCGCGTGGCGATCGCCCGCGCCCTGGTGCTGGATCCGACCGTTCTGATCGCCGACGAGCCGCTCGCCAACCTCGATCTGGAGGTGCGGCCGGTGGTCTTCGCCGCGATCACGCGCCGACGAACCGAACGCGGGATGGCTGCTCTGCTGGTGAGCAATGACGCGGCGTTCGCACGCGAGCTCGGCGCGGAGACCCTCATGATCCGTGAGGGCCATGTGGTCGCCCGCGGCGCGGGCGCGGATCTGCTCTGGACGCCCGGCACCGAGCACGCGCGCTGATTCGCCACGCAATGATTCCGACGTCGTTCGACCGTCGGATCACGTCGCCGGACGGATCACGGCATTCGATTGTGCACAGGTGGCTGACTAGCGTTGCAAAAGATATGCGATGCCGAGTCCCAGGAGCACCACGACGAAGCCGAGGAGAGCCCAGATAGGCGCTCCGTAGAACTCCTTGAGCAGCCACGGCCTCTCATAATCGCTGTCCCCTTTGCGCGCACGGTTGCGCCTCTTTTCTCTCGCCATCGCCGCCTCCCCAGTGGCTACTTCGTGCACAGCAGTACCGCTGATCGCGGAGCATATGAGAGACACTACAAGATCAGACACCCTCAAGCATCATCGTGTTTCCGGCACGACCAATCGAGATGCGGTTGCCCCGCCCTATTTGTTGACGTTATGTTAACGCGGGATAACGCAACTGGGGGAGTTCGTCTCGCGGTGATCGACGGGGGAAGATCGTTAAATGGGGAATGCCACGATTTCAGGGGATTTGACACGGCTGCTCCGCGGAGAGCGGCAGCATCCGATCGTTGCACTGCGCTACCGCAGTGTTCTTGCGACGCAGCACGTCGTGGGTCGTGACATATCGTGGCGCTGGATGCCACAAGAGGTCGACGGAACGGAGACGGCGGCGCTTCTCGTCTCTTCGATTCCGCTCGAGATTCGCGGAGCGGAGGGGGAACCGCAAGAGGTCCCTCCCGGTGCGCTGGTGTTCCTGCATCCGCATCGCACGGCGTCGGTGAGTGCAGTGAAGGCCGGTACCGTCATGATCGCGTGGGTCCCCTGGGGTGAACTGGCCGAGATCGAATCGGGTGTCGGCGCTCCGATGGAGGTGATCGCGGCGAGTGCACTCGGGCGCGGGCTGCGTGCGTTCCTCGACTCCTTGCTCACCCAGCCCTCCGAACCGACGCTGTACACCGACTACCTCGTGGAGCAGCTGATCACGGAGATGGTGTTCGGGGTCCTCGTCGAGGCGGGACCGCGTACGACGATCGCGGGCATCGAGGCTCCAGGGATCGCACGGGCGCGCACCCTCATACTGATCCGGCGCACCGAGCCGGAGTTCGGCGTCGCCGGGCTTGCGCAGGACCTGCACATGTCGGTCCGGAACCTGCAGAGGCTCTTCGCGCTCGAGGGGACGACGCCGGCGGACGAGTTGCGACGCGCGCGGGTGGACCTTGCGCAGGAGCTGCTGGCCAATGCGGGCAACGCGCCGTTGGGCATCGGCGAGATCGCGGAGCTCGCGGGCTTCCGGGATGCATCGGCCCTGCGTCGGGCGTTCGCATGGGTGGGGCTTGCCACACCACGAGAACTGCGCAGGGCGTCCCGTCGCTGATCCTGGTCAGAAGGGGGCGCGGGCGCTGTTCATCACTATCGCGCCAGAGATGTTAGATTCTGCGACGCCGAAGTCGCAGAAGCGAATTCTGTCGACGGTCGTGCGACATTCTTCGCGGCAGATGGCCGGATCGCCGGCGAGGGACAATCTCATGTGATTTGATGAGTTGCGCGACTTCCTGTGTTCGACGGATCTCCGGGTCCTGTTCGATCGTCCCTGGGAAGGCGCGTGATCCTCGGTGTTCGACCGAATTTCCCGTCGGTCTGGCAATGGTCGAAATGACTTCCTCGCCGAGAATCGTCTGATCGGTCACCGCAGATATTCCCTCCCCGGATCCTGCAATGGCCGGGCATTGAGAATCCACCTCGATGCCGATAGTTCGCCTCATGGGGATGCGAACGGGTCCGGCGGCTCCTCCAGGGTATGTCGAGCCGCCGATTCCCGTGCCTTCCCGCGCGCGCTCCCCGATGGTGAGATTGCATTCCGCGCCGCATTTCATCGTTATTGCGCCTGAGCACTCCGCCGTGGCGAACCGTGCATCGATGATGGTCGAGCGTGGCACCTGCCCGCCCGTCGCGACGGGCACTGGGCCATGCGATCCGAACACTACTTCTTCTGGGGAGAGACACATGTCCGAAAGCAAGACCACGGTGAGCACGCGTCCCGCCATCGATCGCCGCACCATCGTCAAAGGCGCGGCGTGGAGCATCCCGGTCGTCGCCGCGGCAGCGGCCATGCCGCTGGCGTCCGCCTCGACTCCGGGTTGCCCGACGTGCATCAAGGCGGGTTTCCCGATCATCGGAGGCATCATCTCCGGCGCCTGGACGTCCCAGGCGGTCGTCCTCGGGAACAAGGCGACGATCGCGTTCYCGTCGATCTTCGGTCTCGACGCGACGCAGTGCGGCATCAGCTTCACCAACATCTTCCAGCCCGCCTTCACGTACATCGTGACCCAGGCGCAGCTGACGATGTCCGATGGCAAGACCTACAACTCCGCCGTCGGCCTCGGCGCCGGTGCCGGCAACATCTCGACCGTCGGCGCGATGCCCGGAGCCTTCGTGTTCACCAACGTCTCGCTCCCGAACGGTGGAGCGGTGGGTGGTCTCGGCAACTACACCGATGTCCCGACCAAGCTCTCGGTCACGGTGCAGACCACGCTCCAGTACGGAATCGGCCTTTCGATTCAGTGCCCGATGGTTCTGACCTGGGATCTTCATGGCGTCGCGACAGGGCTCGTGGCGTTCGGCGCGGGCACCGTCAACTTCACCGGAACCGCGACCGCCTGAACCGCGTTCGCACGTGCAAGACGCCGTCGGGTCGCACCCGGCGGCGTCTTCGCAATGGACAGGGCTTTAAACACGGGCGGGACCCCYGCGCTGTGCCGTCGTCTCTGGCTACCCTCGGAAGAGGCAGAGATGAGAGGAACGAATCATGAGGGAAATGATCGTTGTGGGAGTCTCGGACTCGCCGGTGGCGGCGCGGGTCGTGGAGTGGGCGATGGCACGCGCCGCGGAACGATCGCAGCGCGTGGAACTGGTTTCCGTGGTCGGGGGAGCGATCGGCACTCTCGGCGAAGGCGGTCCGCTGGCTGAGGCCACCGCCGCGGCGCGCTCCTTCATCGAGGAGCATCTCCAGTCGTACGCCGAGCGCGGCGTGGAGGTGACCGTGCGGGTAGACGTGGGAAGTCCCGTCGAGCGGCTCGTGGCCGCATCGGAGGACGCCGCGTTGCTCGTCATCGGGAGCGACTATCAGGGAGGGTCATCGCCGTCGGTCCGCGGGTTCCACGGGGTCCGCATCACCGCCGCCGCGAAGTGCCCCGTCGTCGTGGTCCCCGACTACGACCTGACAGAGCGGAGGGGGATCATCGTGGGCGTCGACGGATCCGAGACCTCCGAGAGCGCCCTTCGTTTCGCTGCCGCGGAGGCAGATCTTCGCGACGAACCGCTGACGGCGGTATCGGTGTGGACGCCTCTGACGGCGCCCGGTTTCGGGCTGGTCGGCTATTCGCAGCCCTATCTCGACAACATGCAGACGGCGACCGAGGAGATCCTCGCGATCGCCCTGGCCGGATTGTCGACGGACTATCCCGATCTCACGATCATCCCCGTCGTGGAGAGCGGCTATCCCTCCCGGGTGATCGACGAACTCGCCGCATCGGCACGACTCTGCGTCGTGGGCTCACGTGGGCGAGGCGCGATCCGGCGCCTTCTGCTCGGATCGATCAGCCAGGAGGTCATCGCGCATCCGGCCACGGCCACGGCCGTCGTCCGGTAGGCGTTCGGACGCGCATCACTCGTGCTGCTCCGTCGACGCGGGCGCGAGGTGAAGCGCGTCGCGATCCAGACGTGCCTGCAGCCGGTGCAGGGTGACGTCGCTGATCGCGCCATGGTTGCGGAGACGGATCACGACGTCCCTGGTGTGGTCCACGAGGGCGAGACTCAGCGCGGCGTAGTCACTGTCCAGGTCCCGCCGGGTGCTGCGCTCGGGTTCGGGTGAGCCGTCGATCCTCTCAAGGCGCTCCCGGTACTCGTCCACGAGCCGTTCGCGTACGTGGTCCGGGGCGTCGATCCCTTGCGCGATCGCGGGCGTCGCGTCGATCGCGGAGAGCAGAGCGGTCCGATGCGCGCGGGAGAATTCGGCGGAGACCATCGTGTCGGGTTCGAAGCGCGCCCAGCGGATCACCGCAGGCAGGAGCAGCCCCTGCGCGAGGATCGTCAGAATGACGACCCCGGTGGCGACGAACACGATCTCGGCGCGACCGGACATCCCTGCGGGCACCGCGAGCGCGACGGCGAGGGAGATCGCGCCGCGGAAGCCCGCGACGGTCGACACGACCCTGGCCCGATGCGTCATCCGCTTCCTGCGCTGAGCGGGGCTCCGATCCACGAGCCGGATCGTCCAGGTCGTGAACATCTGGAACACGAAGCGGATGAGCAGGATGGCGATCCAAATCAGCACGCAGAGTGCGAGCAGCAGCGGAATGCTCTGTGGCGAGACGGATCGGAGCGCGGACTGCGCTTCGATCCCGATCAGCACGAAAAGTGCGCCGTTGAGGGTCGTCGTCGTCAGAGTCCAGAAGCCGTCCCGCTGCTGGCGGGACTGCGGTGTTCCGGAGCGGGGTCCGGTGCGGCTCAGGTACAGGCCGGCGAGGACGACGGCGATCACGCCGGACGCATGGATCTGCTCCGCGGCGAGGAACGCGGCGAAGGGCACCAGGACCAGGGCCGCGTTGTGCAGGAGGGGATCGCTCAGGCGCTGGAGGACGGCGGTGGCCAGAGCCCCCGCGAGGAGGCCGATGACGGCGCCGCCTCCGTAGGCCAGCGCGACGAGCCCCGCGATCTCTGCACCGGAGTAGTGGGCGCCGCTTCCGGCGAGCCCGATCACGACCGTGTAGATGACCAGGGCGGTGCCGTCGTTGATCAGGCTCTCGGTACGCAGCTGGACGAGGTTCCGGTGCGGGAGCGCCTTGGCGAGTGCTCCGACGGCGGTGGCGTCGGTGGGAGCCAATGCGGCGCCCAGGACCAGCGCCGGCAGCCATCCCCAGCCGAGGGCCACGCCGATCCCTGCCGTGCCGAACGTCGTGGCGACGACCAGCAGCGTGCTCAGCAGCAGGATGACCCGCAGATCCCGTCGCACCTCGCGCAACGGCGTCATCAGTGCCTCCCAGAACAGCAGCGCAGGAAGGAACAGCACCAGAACGGCATCGGAGGGCAGGTGAATGCTCTGCACCGCGGGAATGAGTCCGACGAGCAACCCGACCAGGAGCTGCAGCAGCGGGCGAGGCAGGCGAAGCCGCGGGGCGACCCAGGACGCGCCCACCACGAGGCACCCGACCAGGACGAAAGTGGTGAGCGGATCCATGAGTTGTCCTCTCCGGCAGGCAGGCAGGCAGGACGGAGCAGGGAACCGGGGATCCCGCCATCGCGACGCCGGTCCGGAAGGCTCGGTCGAGAAGAGCATCTCAGCCCGGTGTTTCGATGCCGTTTCCGGGAGGAGCGAGGGGCGTTTCGCCCGCACCGCAGCACGGGGACAGCTGGTCTTGTTCTTCCAGGGCCTACGGACTCGACGTCAGTTCGTCAGCTCTCCAGCCGAAAATACGTTGTGTACCGCTCATCCGTAACTTCATTGATCGGGATGAACCGGATGTCGGGGACACCCCTCGTTCGATAGCGGCCGGCATTCCACCAGTGGTGCTCCCGCTCGTCGTCCGGCGCCAGAAAACTGGTCGGATCCGCCGGGTCACCATGGAGATCGTGTCGCTCGTCGGTGACTCCGACGAGAACGTGGGGTCCCTCGGCGAACGCCACGACCTGGGTGTCGTCAGGTGCAGGGATGATGCGCAAGCCGATCGGGAACTCGAGTCGGAGCGTCTGAGCCTGCCATTGTTGCCTGACGATCAGCCATCCCTCCTCCATGCGAATCGGCTCAGCAGACCCGTCGAGGGTGAGCTTCGGTTCACCCTGCACCCATTCGGGAAGCCGGATGCGGAGGTCGAACTCCGTCGGGTGGTCGGCGGAGATGACGATTCGATACACGACTCGCTGCGGCCGGTGTAAGGGCAGGTCGGGAACGAGCCTCTGAATGGCGTCGAGCCCCTCCTGTGTGCGAGTCTGCCCGAAGACCAGACCGTCGTTCGGATCCTGGTCCAGTCGGACCTCGACCGCGGAACCCTCGATATCCCAGCGCGTGACGGACGGGATGAACTGTGAGAGGCGCAGCCCGTCCGCATCGCGTTGGACTACCGCCGTTGCATGATGAGAATGGGCTTGCAGCAACGTTCCGTGACAGCACCAAAAATCGTTGGTGCGACTGCCCCACTGCTTCGCGCTTCCCGGTGCCAGGGGCTGGAAGTAGGTGACCATACCAGTACGCGCGTTCTGCTGCGAATAGATGCCGTTGAGCAGGTTGCGCTCCCAATAGTCGGCGTATTCTCGGTCGCCCGTCCAGCGGTAGAGCGCCTCGGCGAGCCGCATGAGATTGTAGACCAGGCAATGCTCCTGCACTCGATTCAACCGAGTTACGACGGTCCCAGGCGGCTGCCACACCTCGCCCGAGCTCGATCCGCCGGTGCAGTAGGTGCCTCGTTCCCGAATCGCCAGGCGCCAGAACTCCTCGACGATGCGCCGCCATCGTGGGTCGCCGGTGACCTCCCACGCCCTCGCGGCTCCGAGGATCTCCGGCACCTGCGTGTTCGCGTGACGATTGCTGATCACATCCTGGCCGGCGAGCATGCGATCGAAGAAGCGCGGGCGGTCGTACCGGCGGATCAGCTCCAGATGGATGGGATCCCCGGTCAAGCCATAGAGGTCGGCCCAGATCTCGAGCATGCCGCCGGTCTCCACGTCGAGCACATCATCCAGTTGCTCCCGGCTCATGTCGTCGGTCCAGCGGCTGAACCACCTCGCAAATCGCAGCAGCACCTCGAGCGCTTCCGAGCTGCCCGCCACTGCGTACATGTCCCACAGCCCCATGAGCAGCTTGTGAATCGTGTACTGCGGCGCCCACACGGCGACGCCATCGACGACGCGCTGCAGATACTCAGGTGGAAACGCTGCAACCCACTCGCCCCCGTTGGCATCCTGACAACGGCGCAGTTCGCGAACGATGTACTCCGCGCGTGCGCGAACCTCGCCATCGTGGACCGAGAAGTAGGCAGCGGCGGAGAGCCAGTGACCGAGGATGTGGCCGCGCAATTCGCTCGTCGGGGACTCCCATCCCCAATGCCACGCGCTCGGACCATCGACCGCGGCCTCGCTGATCGTTGTTCCGACGGAACCGGAATATCCCCACAGGCCTGCTTGGAGCCGGAACGTTCGCAGCAGGTTCTCTGCGCTCAGACTCATCAGATAGTCGCGGTCGACGGTCGCGCGCGGGAGCGCAGGTCCGTCCAGCAGAAGAGCGGACGCCGGCGACGCGTGGCGGATCATGATGTCGATGACAGGGGCTCCTTCGGTGACCAGCATGAACAAGGCGGGGGTCGACTCAGCAGATGACAGCTCAGCCGCCATCAGCAGAGCCGCTCAGACCAGCGCGGCGGCCCGCGTGCTCGGTACGGGACTTCGAAGGAGATGCGGGGAGCTGACCGAGACGTAACGTATCGCAGTTTGCTGCGGGTGGCGAGATAAATATCGATCTGACGGCGTCATGGGCAGATCCGCTCGCGTTCAGCCGGAGACGTCGAGTCCAAGGGGGAGTAGCGACCGTGGCGGCCACCGGGTAGAGGGCTTGCTGTTCCTACTGAGGAAGCACTCGAGGTTGACTGGCGCGTTTGGTGCTCGTGGGGAGGATCGGTTTGTGCGTGCCGGCGAGGCGTTTGCGTGGCTTCGGCGTATCGTTTCATCACAGGCGCGCTTTCGTGGCGTGACCAGAAGGGACGTAGGCATGACGCGTCGAAAGACTTCTGCCACCTATACCGATATCCAGAGAGTCACTGGTTTGTCGCTTGCAACGATCTCGAAGTACTACAACGGCGGCAACGTGCTCGAGCGGAACCGGGACGCCATCAAGGCCGCGTCCGAGTCGCTGGGATTTCGTCTCAATCGCAACGCGAGCGCCCTGCGGCGAGGCGCGACCCGCACGATCGGTGTGCTTCTGCCGTCACTTCTCAGTCAGTTCCATGTATCGATCGTCGCGGTGGCGGAGCAGTATCTTCGTGCCCACGGCTACAGCGTTCTGCTCGCTTCCGACGAGGGCGGACCCCTCGGTCGCAGCCGCGACGCCATGGAGTTGCTCCTCGGCCGTCAGGTCGACGGCATCATCACCATGCCGTCGCACTCCGATGTTCCCGCGTTGGCCGGGGTGATCGAGTCGGGCATCCCCGTGGTCGCGATCGACCTCTGGCAGCCAGGCTTGAACGCGGACTTCGTCTGCCTCGACAACAGCGGGGCGGGGTGGCTGGCCGGCCAGCACCTCGTCGACCACGGCCATGAATCGGTTGGTGTCATCGTCGGCGACTTCGCGATTTCGACCATGAAGGAGCGATACGAGGGATTCGCCGCAGCTCTCCCCGCCGCGATCCCGACCGAACTCGTCCAAACGGGGCCGCTGACGTCCGAATGGGGGCACGAGGCGATGAACAAGATCCTCTCTCAGCGGCCCAGACCGACCGCCGTGTTCGCGGCCAATTACGATCTCACGCTCGGCGCGGTGATCGCCATCAACGAGTCGGGTCTGCGTCTCGGTCAGGACATCTCATTCATCGGGTTCGACGGCAAAGAGCTGGCACGCGTGACACGACCGCCCCTGACCATCGTCACTCAGCCGGTGGCAGACCTCGCGCGCGAGGCGGCCCGCACGATGCACGAGCGGCTGGAGGGCGACCGGTCCGCTCCATCGGAGCCGACCATGACGAGGCTTCCCGGAACCCTCGTCGTCGGGGGATCCGTCGCGACCCTTCGCGTCTGAGGCTTCTGCTCCTCAACCGACAACAGGCGCTCTGGGAGACATTGTCAGGGCGGAGTGAGGTGTTTCGCTCGATCTTGCGGCGACTCGTCTCCGTCTCGAGGTGGGCTGCGTACGCGTCCTGAGGGACCCTCTCGCTGGGCTGAACGTTGAGCTCAATGCGGTGTGATGACGTCGGGCGACACTACCGATCCGTGTCGATTACCGACTCCGCAGGCGTCTGGCGGGTGCCCGTCGCCACGTCCTGTCGTCGAGGTGATCTTCACGCCGAAGAGTCCGCGGACTAAACGTTACGCGTATGTTGTCGGCTCGGAGTCTCAATTACCAACCCCGAGTTGACGGTTCGCGTTCGCGAAGAGTAGCTTGAGAGCGAATCGTTTCAGGCTTGGTCAAGGGAGATGAATGTCGGCGATCACGCGGTCCTTGCTCGGGTCCACTGCCGTCAGCTTTGGAGCGACCACGGTCATGGCCCCGCCGGACAAGTCACGGGCGACGGCGCATGTCGACTACCGAGCAGAACGGGAGCCCACGGTCTCGTTCCACGCCTCACCACGGGCCTTCGCACATCGGGATAACCCCCTTTGTAAAGGGGGCGTCATCGACCCGCCCACCACGAACGTGCCCGGCGAGACGCTCGCTGATGAGCAAAGGAGCAGAACATGACCGACGAACGAAGCCTGCCGACCTGGGCGCAGGAAGCCACCTTCGGCATCTTCATTCACTGGGGGCCCTACTCGGTGCCGGCGTGGGCGGAGCCGACAGGCGCGTGGGGGGCCGTGCCTCCCGAGCGGTGGTTCGCTCACAACGCATATGCCGAGTGGTACGCGAACACCATCCGCATTGAGGGGTCTCCTGCTGCGGAGCATCACCTGAGAGCATTTGGCGGCCTGCCGTACGAGCAGTTCTTGGACTCCTGGACAGCGGAAGAGTACGATCCCAAGGCTTGGGCGGCGCTGTTCGAGTCAGCCGGCGCGGACTACGTGATACCCGTGACGAAGCACCATGACGGAGTGGCGTTGTGGGACGCGCCGGGAGCGGGAGATCTGACCACTGTGGCGAGAGGGCCGAAGAAGGACCTCCTGGCTCCGCTGGCGGACGCCGTTCGCGAGCGCGGAATGAAGTTCGGCGTCTACTACTCGGGAGGCCTCGACTGGGCATTCTCGGGCTTCCCGCCGCTGGAGTCCATGGAGCAAGTCGAGGCTTATCGCCCCATCGATGATGCCTACGCCGCGTATGCCTCGAATCACGTGAAGGACCTCATCGATCGGTATCACCCCTCGGTCATCTGGAACGACATCAACTGGCCGGACGCGGGAAAGGCAGACGGGTCCTTGGACTCCCTCATGGACTACTACAAGGTGGTTGTGCCGCAGGGAATCACCAACGATCGGTGGGGGACGGATCGGTGGGACTACCGAACGAGTGAATACTCGCACGACACCCACCACGAAGTGGGGCAGGGCTGGGAGCACAACCGCGGGTTGGGCTTCTCCTTCGGATTCAACCAACTCGAGGACGAATCGCTGACGATGAACACTCGCGAGCTGGCTCGGCTGTACTCCGATGTCGTGTCACGCGGGGGACGGCTCCTCTTGAACGTCGGCCCGAAAGCATCGGGGGAGATCCCCGATGTCCAGCGCCGGACGCTTGAGGGCATCGCGCCCTGGATGGACACCGTGAAACCGCTGACCACAGGGCGGAGTTTCATCGAGGCGGGTGTTGTTGAGGCTGAATCCTCCTCGGATCCTTCGCCTTGGTTCCGGGCGTGGAGAACGGGCGATTCGATCGTCGTCGTGACCGACGACGAACACACGAGGGTGTCTGCGCCGGGCGAGATCATTCGAGTTGATTTGCCTTCTGGGCTCTAGCTTGCGACGCCAGCGCGGAGCCAGAGCCGCGCACCCGGCAGCCGCAACCTCCCTCGTGATGGGAAGCGCGGTTCGGTCGATACCCAACGAAAGGAAGAGACAATGACGTACTCACCCACCTCAAGACCGAAACGAGCTGTCGCAAGACTCCTCGTTCCGGCGTTGGTCGTGACTGCACTCGCGTTAGCAGGTCCGGTCAGCGCAGCAGCTGCGAGCAGCGCGGCGACAGACGACTTCGAACGCGCCGATGGAGCCCTCGGGAGCTCCTGGACTTCAGACCGAGGCGCCTGGAGCATTGCGAGCGGTGCCGCCCAAGCAACCAGCGCGACCAGCAACGCCGTCGCCACGTACAACCCTCTCCCGCTCGGCGACGACTACACCGTTTCTGCTCGAGTGAATATCGTCACAACGGGAACCCCGGCCGGCTCGGAGTGGGTTGGCGTGGTCGGCAACCTTCAGGGCACCACTGCTTCGAGTCTGAACTACTACGTGCTCCGGGTCACGACCGGCTCAGGGACGGGCACTAACGGTCGCTGGCAGTTGTTGCGGATGACCAACAGCACGTCTCCTGGTGTGCTCGCTAGCGGCACAATCGTTGCCGCGTATGGCACGCAACTCGATGTGACGCTGACCCGCACAGGTAAGTCCCTGCGCTCGCAGGTGATCAACGCTGCCTCGAGCGTCACGCTTGCGGACCAGACCTACACCATGGCGGTCGTCGACCCCAATGTCGTAGGGGGCCGTTCCGGACTGTATTCCAACAGCGGAAACCTGCGAGCGCAGACCTGGAGCCTCTCGACGAGCGCCCCTGCTGTTTCGCCCCCGGGCCCGCTCGACTGCGCACCGGGGGGCGGAAGCTACACCTACCCGGATCCCAACCCGACTGTCGTTTCGACAAGCACGGTGGGAACGACCTGGGCCGGAATGCAAGTGGGGCAGCGACTTCTCACGAGCGGAAACGACCAGTACGTCGCGTACTACGACGTGAACCGCGGCATGACCGTCGCCAAGCATACGATCGGCGGCGCCTGGACCTACAAAATCCTCCCGTCGACTCTCGGATGGGACAGCCACAACTACGTTTCCATCGGGCTTGACCGGGCCGGAAACCTCCACGTCGCCGGCAACATGCACAATGTTCCGCTGGTCTACTTCCGCACCACCGTCCCCGGCGACATCAGTACGTTGGTGAGAGTCACCAACATGGTGGACGCAGCCACGGAGAACTCCGTTACCTATCCCGAGTTCGTCAACCGCGCGGACGGAAGCCTCGTCTTCGACTACCGCCAGGGTGGGTCCGGAGATGGCGTGACGTATTTTGATGTCTACAACGAGTCGACGAGTTCGTGGTCGCACCTCGTCTCCACGCCGATGTTCGACGGGAACGGATCCGCGAGCAACCCTTCAGGAACATGGAGCTCCTACTTCCAAGGTCCGACAAAGGGACCGGACGGGTGGTTCCACATGATCTGGGTCTGGCGTGACACGCCGGACGCGGCGACGAACAGCATGCTGACATACGCGAAGAGTCACGATCTCGTGAACTGGGTGACGAACAACGGGACTCCTCTCGCCACCCCGTTCAAGTACGGCCAAGGTGACGTCATCGACCCGGTCCCCGACTACGGCGGCCTGCTGAACGGCAACGCCAGGATCGGTTTCGACGCTTCGGGCAACGCCCTCATCACGTACCACAAGTACGATTCGCAGGGCTTGTCGCAGTTGTACGCCGCACGTCCGACTGCCTCCGGCACATGGCAGATCAGTCAGATCACGAACTGGACCGGACGTTGGAGCTTCGGGGGTACCGGGAGTCTCAACTTCCAGGTCGCCATGCAGGGCTCTCGTGTCCTGTCCAACGGCGACATCAGCGTGGACTTCTTCTGCAACGGCAGCGGGAACAAGCAATCGGTCATCATCGACTCGTCGCTGAATCGGATCGCTCAGGTACCCACGCAGCCACTGCCCGCGTCAGTGACAACGGTAACCGGCACCTACCCGGGGCTGCAGGTCCTTATCGCGGACGACCTCGCGGGCGCCACCGCGGGCGGCCAGTACATACTGCGCTGGGAGACGTTGCCGGGCAACGATGACAAGCCACGAACGAGCTACCCCACCGGCGGGAGCACCCTGCAGGTGATTTTGCTCCACTAACGACAAAACGGATCGGCCCCGGCTTTCCGCCGGGGCCGATCTTCACGTGGTTCTTCGGACCGCACCCACAACGGGAAGGAAACACCGTGTGCACGATCTCGTGGCTCGATACGCTTGATGCCAGCTGCCCCCTGCGATCAGAGGAGCTCGTTCCATGATTCACGGTCAGGTTGCGCCGGGCTTCGAGGCGGTCGCCGATGCTTTCGAGCGCGGACAGTCGGACGATCCCGGTGGCGCCCAACTGTGCGTTTATCAAGGCGCGACCGTGGTCGTCGATCTGTGGGCAGGCTCGGACGCGGAGACTGGTGTCGCGATCGACGGGGACTCCCTTTTCGTATTGTGGTCCACGACCAAGGGCATGATCGCGATCATCGCGGCGTCGCTCATCGAACAGGGCCGGCTCGACCCCGATGAGCCGGTGGCACATCTGTGGCCGGAATTCGGCGTTCGCGGTAAGGATCGGACGACCGTTGCGCACCTCCTCAGCCATGCCGCCGGACTTCCCTTCTTTCCCTCGGGGGCGGGGATCGAGAGTAGCGACCTACCGAATTGGGCGCTGTGTGTTGAGGCGCTGGCCGATGCGGAACCGCTATGGGTGCCAGGTACCGTGTCGTGGTACCACCCGTTCACCTTCGGGTATCTCAACGGTGAGGTCATTCGTCGAGTGACAGGCAGGAGCGCGGGCGAACTCTTCGCTGAGCGCGTCGCCAGACCGCTCGGTGTGGACTCCTGGATCGGTGGCCTCCCGGCCGATCGCGAACGTGACGTCACGTGCCGCAGCCGTATGAACCCCCTGCTCTCCAACGATCCGGCTGAATTGTGGTCCCAGTACGGAGTGGATTTCTCCGATCCCTTGGTCCAGGAACTGCTCAAGGAGGTGCAGTCGATTCCGGACATGGCCGAGTTTCTCAACACCGTGGAGGGACACCGAATGGAATTCGGCGGCGCCGGCGGAATCGCGAGCGCACGTTCGGTGGCAAGAATCTACGCCGCCACCATCGGTGAGATCGACCACATTCGGCTGCTCTCGCCGCAGACACTCGACTTGGTGACCAGGCCACGCACTGTGGGCTTGGGCCCCGTTCCTCAACTCGCCGCCCTGCCCAACCAGAAGCTCGCCGAGTTCGGGCTGGGATTCTGGTTGGGCTCGCAATTCGCGAGCGGGCGATTCGCGTCAGGTGGAACTTTCGGCCACCCCGGGGCGGGTGGAAACATCGCCTTTGCGCATCCCGAGTCACAACTGGCCGTCGCGTACACCTGTACCGGCATGTGGTCGGACGACTCGCGACCGGATCCGCGCATGGGCTGGGCCGAGCCTCTCGCGGATCTGGTCGGCGCGTAGAGCGCAAGTGCAGGAGCCGGGACCGGACCTACGGCGGCTACCGAGCCTGCACGCGGTCGAGCCACTAGGCGGGCGCGTCGCCAAAGTCGTGAATGGGCAGCCGAACTCCGCCGAGGCGCGCGGAGTCGTGAGCAACGATTCCCGGCAGGGTGAACCGGGCCGCAACCCACGCGTTCACACTCGGCATCGAAGAATCTCTGACCGCGGTGACGAAGTCGTCCACGAGAAAGTGGTGGCTTCCCTCGTGTCCATCGGGAGCCCCAGCGAATGTCGCCGGAAGCCGCGACGTATCGTGTACGCGCGCGTGCCCGGACACGAACGCGGCACGCAGTTCAGGTGCCACGTGCGCCAGCGATGCGTCGTCGAGGCTGATCGTCTCGCTGGTAACCAGGAGATCAGACACGTCCTTCAGTCCGGCCTTGTCTTGCCAGACGGACACGTTCGCGAGTTGTTCGAAGCTGGCGTCGGTGCCGAAGTACCTGAATCGCGACTCGCGCAGGTGACTCGGGTATCCCACGCGACGGAACTCATTGATGCGCATCGAACCACCAGAGGCGAGTTCGTAGAGCGCCGTCGCGTTAGAGAAGTCATTACCAAACTGGCTGACGTTGCGGTCGAATACTCCGTCGTCGACGTCATCTCGCACACCGATGCAGCTCACGCTTGAGGCGTAAGTGGGCAACGCACCCAGGACCCCGCCGATCGAATGCGTCGGGTAGAGCATGGGAGGGTAGCTGGCGGTGCGCTTCCACTCGGGCCCGCCGCTGTACTCGTAGGCCGAGTAGAAGCCGAGATCCATGTCGTGAAGATAGTCGCCTTCCGCATAGAACACGCGACCGAATGCACCTGCGGCGTACTGGTTGCGAGCGAACACGGTCGCCGGGTTGTAGTAGCTCGTCTCTCCCATCATGTAGGTCAGCCCCGTTTGAGAGACGGCATCTATGATCTCGGCGATCTCGGCCGACGAGATCGCCATCGGCACTGCCGAATACACGTGCTTCCCGGCTCGAAGGGCCCGGACCACCAACGGTCCGTGAGTCCACCGCTGGGTGAAGATGGCGACCGCGTCGACATCCGACGCCAACATCGCCTCGAAGGACGGGAAGGTCCCCGCAAGTCGTTGATCTGCGCGCAGTGCTTCTGCGCGCTCCGGAAGCAGATCGGTGACGTACACCGAGGTCACGTCGGGATGTCGAGAGAACAACGTTGAGAATTGGCCGGCGAATTGCCCGGCGCCGACGATGCCTATTGAGAATGACATGTCCATCCTTTTCCTGTTGAGTGAGCCCGGCGTCTTTCACGCCGAACAACGTGGCCGAGATCGGATGCCACCTCGCTACTTGGAAAGCGTTGGCGGCCGGGCGGCATCGCGCGGACGACGGGCGACTTTCGCGGTGGTACGCGATCGTCGCCCGTCGTGCAGAGCCTGCAGGCAGATCGGGGCTAGCCCACGTCCGTCCATTTGTTGTTGGTGACCTGCTCGTGTGCCCAGGTGACGTTCGCCGCCTGCTGCGCGGCCAGGTACTCATCGAGGGTCTTAGAACCGATCAGGTAGCCGGTGAGCAAGTTCTGCCCGGTTTGAGCGGCGGGCGTCAGCAGCAAGCCGTTACCCAGCTTTGCCGGCGCGGCCCAGTCCTTGGAGGTGAGTGCCTTGATCGTCGACGGAGCCTTGGCGCTGGTGATCGCCGGGATGCTTCCCGTCGCCGCGAGCCAGTCCGTGACCTTCGGGCTCGACACATACTGGAGGAACGTGATCGCCGCCTTCAGCTTCGCACCCTTGATGTACGCGGGAATCTCGTACGACGTGCCACCTGCTCCCGTTCCAAACGATGCCGGCGCGCCAGAAGCGTACTTCGAGTCCTTCGTCGAGATGGTCGGGAATGGCACGGTGCTCCATTTGAACTTCACCGTGGAGAGCCCGGCGGCCGAGAAGTTGGTGCCCCAGGCCATGGCGGCCTTGCCGCCGGGGAAGGCTGTGCTGCCGGTGAAGGCTCCGGCCGAGGTGACACCCGACCAGTTCGGCGTCGCGCAGGCGTCGTACCACTTCTTGATGATCTTGACCGAGTCGGCGATGGCCGGGTCGGTGCTCACGTCGATCGATCCGTCGAGGATTCCCTTGGCGATGCTCTTGGTGGCGATCGGGCTGGTGGTGCCCGCCTTTCCGTCGGCACCGAAGACGTTGATCTTGTCGGACAGCTGGTCGARCATGGTCGACTGGATCGCGGTGGTGGCCCAGAGGGAAGCCAGGGTGCCTTTGTCGGTCGCCAGCGGGTTGATGCCATCCTTCTTCAGCGTGGTGCACGCCTTGGTGAACCCGTCGAAGGTCGACAGCTGCGAGGGTGAGATGCCCGCCTTGCTCAGGATGTCGTTGTTGTAGAAGATGCCGACCGTTACGAGGTTGAACGGTACCCACGAGTGGTGGCCGGTTCCGTCGCGCTGGGCATCTCCGAAGTAAGTCTTGTCGAATCCGTCGAGCCACGTTTTCGAATCCGGGTCGAACGGGTTCTTCTCGGCGAGGTACGGGTCGAGGTTCGTGACCTGGCTCGGCTTCGGCGCCGGCTGGTTGAAGATCAGCTCGGGCGCGGTCCCCGCGGTGAGCTGCGTCGTCAGCGTGGTGCCGAACGACGAGAGCGGCAGCACATTGGTCTTGATCGTGATGTTCGGGTTGTCCTTCTCGAACTTCGCGATCAGCGCGTCCCAGGCCGGACCGAAGGTGTTGGTCTGGTCGGTGAACTGGTTCGGGCCGGAGAGGGTGATGGTGACCTTGCCGTCGGAGCTGGATCCGGACGAGCATCCGGTCAGTACCAGCGCGGCTGCTGCGATCGTGCCGACCGCGGCGACGAGCGCCTTGGGTCGCACGAGGCTTGTGGGCTGTGACATTGCAATCCTCTTTGATTGGGTTGTGGGTGGAGCGACGGAGGGGTGTGGTGCGAGTCAGTGATTGCGGAAGGAGACAGAGCTCGTCTCGGATGTTCGGGGTCGGTGCCCTAGTGCGCGCCGGGGAGACCGCCCTGTACCCCCGCCAGGAAGTACTTGGACAGGAAGGTGAACAGGATGACGAGCGGCAGACTGGCGAGGAAATATCCGGCCATCAGCGGTCCGTATTCGATGGCGTTCTGCCCCTGGAAGAACTGCAAGCCGACCGACACCRTGCGCAGGTTGTCGTCGGTGATCACGAGCAGTGGCCAGAAGAAGTCGTTCCACACCGTGCTCAGCGTGATGAGCGTGATCGAGCCGAGCACGGGCAGCGACAGAGGGAGGGTGATCGAGCGATACAGGCGGAAGTTCGACGCACCGTCGATCCTCGCGGCGTCGTAGATCGACTGCGGGATCGACTCGATGAAGTTGCGCATGATGACGGTGCCGAGCAGGACCCCGCCCGCGACGTACGGCACGACCAGCACCGCGTAGGTGTTCAGGATGCCGAAGTCCTTCATCATGATGAACAGCGGAATCAGGTTTACGATGCCGGGCACCGCCATGAGCGCGAGCACCAGTGCATAGACGACGGCGCGGCCACGGAAGCGGAATCGTGAGAGGACGAAGCCGGCAACGGAGCCGATGGCCGCGATCAGGACGACCGAGGCGATGGCCACATAGAAGGTGTTGCCGAGGTACGGCGCGATCTGGTTCCACGCCACGGCGAAGTTCTCGAAGTGGAACGGAAAGACCGGCGCCCAGAAGCTGTCCGCGAACTGCTGGTTCGTCTTGCCCGACGTGATGAGCATGAAGACGTAGGGCGCGAGGCCGATCACGACGAGGATGATCAGCACCGCCTTCGCGCCGACCTGCAGGTGGGAGCGGTTGCGGAGCTTCTTCGGCTGCTGCGAGAGCCGGACGGTCGCGGTGCTCACATCTCACCTCCATCGTTGGCGCCCTGATTGCGTCGCCCGATGAAGAGCGAGAGCAGGCTGAGGGCGAGGGTGATCGCGAACAGCGTGGTGGAGAGCGTGGCAGCGTAGCCCCAGTCTCCGGCGCTGAACGCCTGGTTGATGATGTACAGCACCGGCACCATGGTCGCGTTGTCCGGCCCACCCGCGGTGAGCACGAAGGCGACGAAGCCGTACTGAAGGGTGGCCACCACGACGAGGAAGAAGAGGATGCGGATCTGGCTCACCATGAGCGGCAGGTCGATCCGCCAGAGGCGCGCCCAGCGGCCGACGCCGTCGAGCTGGGCGGCCTCGAGCACCTCTTTCGGGATGTTCTGCAGGCTCGAGTAGAAGATGAGGAACGGCAGCCCGGCRATGAACGGGAAGCCGACGAGGAGCAGCGCGACGAGTGCCGTGCTGGGCGAGCCGGTCCAGTTCTGTTCGAATGCCTTCAGGCCGATCGCGCCGAGGAACTGGTTGAACACCCCGGCGTTCGGGTCGTAGAAGAAGCCCCAGATGAGCGCGGTCACGACACCTGGGAAGGCCATGGGGATGATGAGCAGGGTGCGGATCACGTACTGCCACCGCTCGCTCTTGAGGGTGACGAGCAGCTCTGCGGCGAGCAGCGGCAGGATCCACGACGCGAGGTTGAAAAGGAAGATGATGCCGAGGTTGCCGAACGAGTGCCACCAGATGCCGTCGCTCATCATGCGTGCGTAGTTGTCGCCGCCGAGGAAAGTGGAGACGCCCGCGGGCACCCAGTTGAAGAATGACCAGAAGATGGAGGAGAGGGCCGGGAAGTAGGCGAACACTCCCAATACGGTGATCAGCGGGAGGAGCGCCAGCCACACGGTGATGCGGAAACGAGGACGCGTTGACCCTCGCAGGCTTGATGGCCGACCCGCGACGGAGGCACGCTCGTCCGCGAGGGGTTCTTCCTCCGTCAACGCCATGGAGCGCCTCTCTTCTTCGAGATATGCGGCGGACGAATCGTCTTCGCCGTGAGATCTCTCAGCACTGCGGAACACTTTCACTCCTTTGTGATACTCGGGCTGTTACAACCTCTACAGCGAATCGTTTCGTGTTGCCGCGGGGCTTCGCTTCGAGAGTTGATGTGTGACGAGTATGACGGATGAGGTGCTGACTTGCAAGCTTCGACGCCGATTCCCTCAATGACGCGAAAGTTGCCGAGGTCTGAGGAGCAGCGAACCCGAGCGGCGGAATTAGACATGAACACGGAACGTTACGCTCGTGGTTCGCCTTCTGGCTCACTTCGCCTCACCGCAGGGGTGGTTCGAGTCGGATCACCGACCCGCCGCTGGGCAGGAGTCGGCCGTTCTGCTGGGTTCATCAGGAGCAGGGAGTGCCGGAGGGACGGGCGGACACGGAGAAGCCCCCAACCTCCTTGTCGTATCAAGGGGGTTGGGGGCCTATTGGCTCCCCGGCTTGGACTCGAACCAAGAACCTGCCGGTTAACAGCCGGCTGCTCTGCCAATTGAGCTACCGAGGAATGCTTCCCGCTGCGCGGGCAACTCGTCAACTATATCAAAGGATGACTCGTGGCTCCGCCACGGGGCGTCGCCCGGGCGCGTCGCCCGGTGCATGCGCGCAGGCGACGGAGGGGCTCGCCGTGGCGAGCCCCTCCGAGGATGCAGGATCTGCAGGAATCAGCGCGCGGCGCCCTTGAGGGAGCCGGTGGTCTGGCCGGCGGGGTCGCTCACGATGCACTGCACGAGGCGGTCGTTCATCGAGTCCCAGGTGTCCTTCGTCGGCGTCATGTAGGAGACGTCGAGGGACGAGGAGTCGTAGGCCACGCCGATGAACGTCGTGAACGCCTCGCCGGCGCACTTCTCGACCTCGGCGTCGATCGCGGCCGAGTCGTACTCGGTGCCTTCCAGCTTGAACTCGTAGAAGACCTCTTCGTCGTGCGGCTTGTCGCAGGGCACCACGTCGGTCTCGCTGATCGTCGTGCCCGTGTCGCTCATCTTGCAGTCGCCGAGCTTGAGATTGAAGATGCCGATGTTCGAGCTCGCCGTGACCTGGGACTTGTCGTCGCGCGGCGCATCGCCGCCACCGTTGCCGAGCACGCTGTTGAGAATGCTGCAGCCGCTGAGCCCGGCGGCGAGCACCAGCGCGGAGCCGACGACGGCGACGCGACGGAGTAGGGCGCGGTCGTTCATGGGAATTCCCCCTCTAGAAGCTATGAATCCACGCAGAACACGGGACAGCTACGAACGTACCGGTGCGGGAGAGGAAATCTCAAACCTGCAAGAAAGTCGGTCTGTCCAGGGGGATTTCTGGTCCGAGTCGAACTTTCGGTCTCAGCCTTCGAGATCGTCCACGCCCGGCAGCCAGCTGGCGCCGGGGCGGCCCCAGCCGCGCTTGCGGGCGATCTTCTGCACGGTCTTCCAGTCGCCGTCATCGAGGCGGTCGACGTAGAGGATGCCGTCGAGGTGATCGAACTCGTGCTGCATGATGCGGGCGCGCCAGCCGTCGACCTCGATGCGCACGTCGTCGCCGTTCAGATCGACGCCCGTCACGAGCACGCGCTCGGAACGTCGCAGCGGGAACCGTTCGCCGGGGAAGGAGAGGCAGCCCTCCGACTCGAGGTCGGGATCGGGGGAGCCGGGCTCGAGGGGCGCCATCCACAGCACAGGGTTGATGATCTCGCCCCGCCAGGGCTTCTCGTCGTCGTCCACATACGAGTAGACGTAGATCCGCAGGCCGACGCCCACCTGAGGTGCGGCGAGTCCGACACCCGGGGCGACATCCATGGTCTCGTGCATGTCTGCGACGAGGGTGCGGATCTCATCGGTGATCTCGCCGACCGGGTCGGCGGGGGAATGCAGGACAGGGTCACCCATGATGCGAATCGGAAGCACAGCCACGCGTCAACCCTAGTCGGCGCCGGGTGGCAGGTAGGCTCGAAGGGTGCTTGAGAACCTGACGCGGACCACAGGGGCCGCAGACGTCGGCGAGCATCTCGCCGGGGTCTTCCAGAACCCCGGCTTGCTCATGGGCATTCCTCTCGCTCTGGCCGGCGCGGTCTTCATGTCGCTCGGTGCGCAGTACCAGCACCGCGGCGTGGAGAAGGTGGAGCGACTCAGCGGTTCCGACGCGGCCACCGGCCTCAGCTGGGTGCAGGTGCGCGGACTGCTCACCCGTCCCTCCTGGATCGCCGGCACGCTCATGCTGACCCTCGCCATCGTCTGCCAGCTCGCGGCGCTCACCAAGGCTCCGTTGATCGTGGTGCAGCCGCTGGGCGCGATCGCGCTCGTCATCACGACTCTGCTGAACGCTCGGGTGACCGGAATCACGCCCACCAAGCGTTCGCTCGTGTCGATCTTCGCCTGCGTGGGCGGCATCTTCATCTTCGTCCTGTTCGCGGCGCTGTTCGCGGTGGAGCGCGCGATCACGGAGATCCAGCTGTTCACGATCCTCACGATCCTGCTGGTCGTGATCATCCTGCTCGGCACCTGCTGGCTGATCCTGCGCCATCGCATGCGCGCGCTCTTCTACGTAACCGGCGCCGGAATCCTGTACGGATTCGTGGCCACCCTCGCCAAGGCGGTCATCAACCGGATCCAGGCGGGCCAGTTCGACTGGCTCACGGCCGTGTGCGTCATCGCGCTGATCGCCGCGGGCGCGGCGGGAGCCTACTTCGTGCAGACCGCGTACGGCTCCGGCCCCCCGGACCTGGTGATCGCGGGCCTCACGGTGATCGACCCGATGGTCGCAGTGCTGATCGGCCTGCTCGTCCTCGAGGAGGGCGCCGCCGCCCCGGTCTGGGTGTTCGTCGCATTCGGGATCTCTGGAGCGATCGCGGGCTGGGGCGTGGTGACGCTCGCCCGTCACCACCCGCAGGTCGTCAGCGAGAGTCAGGAGCTGCCGATCGCACGGGGCAGCTCCGGCGGCGCGACGCCGTCCGCCGCGCATGCGGATCCCGCACCATCGGTGTCGGAGACGCCTCAGGGCGGATCCGTGTCGCAGAGTGTTCCGCCCGGGGACCTTCCGGAGTGGCCGTCCAACGTCGCACCGATTCGACGCGAGGATCCGCCTCGCGACGGCGGCGACGCAGGCGAGCGCGGAAACGGATCCGCAGGCGTCTGAGCCGTGACCGGATCCGGGCCCGTCGAGCCCCGATCTCGCTCAGTAGTCGACGTCGATGAGGTCGGGCGCGACCTCGGAGGCGGCCGCCTCGTCGACGAAGAACACTGTGCGCTTGCGCCCCTTGGCGCCCGCGGCCGGCACGTTCTCGTAGTTCGCCCCGGCCAGCGCGAGCCCGAGCGCCGAAGCCTTGTCCGTACCGGTGAGCACGAGCCACACCCGCTTCGAGGCGTTGATGACCGGCCGGGTCAGCGTGATCCGCTCCGGCGGCGGCTTGGGGGAGTCGCGCACCGGCAGCACGGCGGCATCGGTCACGGTGATCTCCCGGCGATCGGGGAACAGCGACGCGATGTGTCCGTCCGGGCCGACGCCGAGGAAGCACACGACGAAGGAGGGCCAGGCGCGTCCGGCGTCGCCGAAGCGCGCGAGCTCCGCAGCGTAGGCGGCGGCCCCCTCGTCCAGGCTCAACCCCGCGTCGCTCGCCGCCATCTCGTGCACGTTCTCCGCCGGGACCGGAATCCGGTCCAGCAGCGCCTCACGCGCCTGCCCGGCGTTGCGATCAGGGTCGTCCGCCGGTACGAAGCGCTCGTCGCCCCACCAGAAATGTACGAGCGACCAGTCCACGTCGGTCGCGCGGGCGTCCTCGGCGACGGCGCGCAGCACAGCGGATCCCATGCTGCCGCCGGTGAGGGCGACATGGGCGAGTCGCCCGTCCCTGATCCGCGCCTGCACCCGGACGAGGAAGCGGTCGGCGACGAGGTCGGCGAGGGACGCCGGATCCTCGCCGATGACGACGCGCTTGACGGGGGAGTCGGCAGCCATGTCAGGCCACCGGCTCCGGCGCCTCGAGCAGCTCCCAGCCCTCGGTGATCACCCGGCCGTACAGCACGTCGGGATCGAGTCGGCGCAGTTCCTCGGCGAGGCACTCGCGCAGCGTCCGCCGCGGCAGGTGCAGCTCGTGGTCCGGTTGGCCGGGCTGCGTCAGCACGGCCGAGCCGGGCACGGGGCGCTCCAGCAGGATGTCGCCGTTCGCGCGGGTCAGGCGCACCGACTTGATGCCCTCCTGCCACACGTGCGGGCTCTCGTACGCCCAGCGCACCGGCACATCGAGGGCGAGCCGCAGCCATCCGGCCAGCAACGCGGTGGACGGCGATGCGGCGGATCCGCGCACCTCGACGGCGGTGACCTCGTCGTACGGGGGCTGGTCGAGCACGGCGGCGAGCTGCTCGCGCCAATGCGTGAGCCTGGTCCAGGCCAGGTCGGTGTCCCCGGGCACGTGCGTCTGGCCGAGCACTTCGAGCTGCGCACGGACGTCCCGCGCGGTCGCGGCATCGGTGATACGGCGCTGCGCGATGCGACCCAGCGGCGATGCGGCGGGCGCCTCCGGCGCCTCGCGCGGCCACCACACGACCACGGGGGCGTCGGGCAGGAGCAGTCCGGTGACGAGGCTCTCCTCGTTGCTCGCGGCGTCGCCGTGGGCGTGCAGCACCACGACCTCGCTCGCGCCGGCGTCGCCGCCCACACGGATCTGCGCGTCGAGGCGTGACTCGCCCTCGCTCGTGGTCAGCACGATCACGCGCATCGGGTGCTCCCGAGACGCGTCGTTCGCGGCGTCGATGGCCGACTCGGCGACATCGTCGGTCGCGGCGATCACGAGCGTGAGCACGCGGCCGAGGGCGACCACGCCGCCCTCCTCGCGGGCCTTGACCAGGCTCTTCGCGACCTGGCTGGTTGTGGTGTCGGGCAGATCGATGATCACGGGCGCCTCCAGACACGTCCGTCGCGGGCGAGCAGGGCATCGGCGGAGGCCGGTCCCCAGGATCCGGGAGCGTACTGCTCCACGGGGCCGCCTTCCGCGGCCCAGTACTGCTCCACCGGGTCGAGGATCTTCCAGCTGAGCTCGACCTCCTCATGGCGTGGGAAGAGTGGCGGATCGCCGAGCAGGACGTCCAGGATGAGCCGCTCGTACGCCTCGGGGCTGGCCTCGGTGAAGGCGTGCCCGTAGCCGAAGTCCATCGTCACGTCGCGCACGTTGCTGCCGCTACCCGGCACCTTCGAGCCGAACCGGAGCGTGACGCCCTCATCGGGCTGGACGCGGATGACCAGTGCGTTCTGCCCGAGCTCCGACGTCTGCCCACTGCCGAACAGGTGCTCCGGAGCGCGCTTGAAGACGACCGCGATCTCGGTGACGCGGCGGCCCAAGCGCTTACCGGTGCGCAGGTAGAACGGCACGTCGGCCCAGCGTCGCGTGTTGATCTCCAGCTTCACGGCCGCGTAGGTCTCCGTGGTCGACTCCGGATCCATTCCGTCCTCGTCCAGGAACCCCGTGACCTGCTCGCCGCCCTGCCAGCCGCCGGCGTACTGCCCGCGGGCGGTGGCGACGGAGAGGTCGTGGGGCAGGGAGACCGCGGCCAGAACCTTCTCCTTCTCCGCCCGCAGGTGCTCGGCGGAGAGGCTGATCGGCTCCTCCATCGCGGTGAGGGCGAGAAGCTGCAGCAGGTGGTTCTGGATGACGTCGCGGGCAGCGCCGATGCCGTCGTAATAGCCGGCACGCCCTCCGACTCCGATGTCCTCGGCCATCGTGATCTGCACGTGGTCGACGTAGTTGCGGTTCCAGATCGGCTCGTACAGCTCGTTCGCGAAGCGCAGCGCGAGGATGTTCTGGACCGTCTCCTTGCCGAGGTAGTGATCGATGCGGAAGATCGAGTCGGCCGGGAACGTGCCCTCGAGCGCGTCGTTGAGCGCCCGCGCCGACGCCAGGTCGTGACCGAACGGCTTCTCGATCACCACGCGACGCCAATGGTCCGCGTCCTCATGGGCCTCGACCAGCCCCGAGTCGCGCAGCTGCTGCGCGACGAGCGGGAACTGGTTCGGCGGGATCGACAGATAGTAGGCGTGGTTGCCCATGGTGCCGCGCTCGACGTCGAGCTTCTCGACGGTCTCGCGCAGGCGCCGGAACGCGTCAGGGTCGCCGAACTCGCCGGAGACGAAGCGGATGCCCTGCAGCAACTGCGCCCAGGTCTCTTCGCGGAACGGGGTGCGTGCGTGCTGTTTGACGGCGTCGTAGACGACCTGAGCGAAGTCCTGGTCCTCCCAGTCGCGGCGGGCGAAGCCGACCAGGGCGAACCCCGGAGGCAGCAGACCGCGGTTGGCGAGGTCGTAGACGGCGGGCATCAGCTTCTTGCGCGACAGGTCGCCGGTCACGCCGAAGATCACGAGGGCGCTGGGCCCCGCGATCCGGTTCAGTCGGCGGTCGTCGGGATCGCGGAGCGGGTTGCTGTCGCGGGAGACGGGAACAGTCATCGGTGGGGGATTCTCCTGAGTGCTCTCTGGGGCGCCTACTGTGCGGCCTCGAAGAGGTCCAGCACATCGTCCTGGGGTTCGGTGATGGTGAGCGTCACGACGGGGCGGCCGTGCGCGGCGAGTACACCAGCATCGCCGGCGGCCTGTGCGTCGATGAGCTCGCCGAACGTGAACGGGCGATCGGGGATCTCCAGATCCACGTCCGTGCGCTCCAGGATCTGCAGGAATACGCCCTGCGCGGGACCGCCCTTATGGTACTGGCCCGTCGAGTGCAGGAACCGCGGTCCCCAGCCGAAGGTCGTGGGTCGTCCCGCATCGGCGGCGACGAGTTCGCGGAGTCCCTGGAGCTGCGGCGTCTCGAGACGATCCACGTACGCCTGGATGGAGACGTAACCGTCCGCCGGCAGGGTCTGCCACAGGGCGTCCAGGACGCCGGCGATCGTGCCGGATGCGAGCAGGGAGGCATCGGAGGCGCGGACTTCGACCCCGTCCTGCACGAAGGCGGCCGGCGCAGCCTCCGGGCGTGCATCCAGCAGGCCGCGGGCGGCGATCTTGGCCGACTCGACGTCCGGCTGATCGAACGGGTTGATCCCGAGCAGGTACCCCGCGACTGCGGTGGCGTGCTCCCACACGATGAACTGCGCGCCGAGCGTTCCGCTCACGAGGATCTCGCCGGGGTGGCGCTCACGCAGGTGGAACTCATCGGCCTCGTCGACGAGGCGCACCAGCTGCAGATCTGCGGGCTGGTCCTCCACCTCGGGGGAGACGGGGAGCAGCACGACGGGAAGGATCCCGGTGCCCTCCTTGCCGGTGGACTCCGCGACGAGCTGCTCGATCCAGTCGGGCAGACCCACGATGTGGGTGCCGTCGGTGATCAGCCCCAGCTTGTCGCGCCGCGGACCGCCCGGAGTCTGGGTGCTCGCGGCGATCGCCGCCCCCAGCAGCAGCGCCGGGTTCTCGGCGGAGTCGATTGCGACCTGCAGCAGCGTTGCCTCCGCCTCGTCGAGGAGTTCGGAGATGTCGACGCCGGCCAGACCTGAGGGCACCAGTCCGAAGGCGGTCAGCGCGGAGTACCGGCCGCCGACGTTCGGGTCGGCGTTGAACACCCGGTAGCCGGCGGCGCGCGCGGATTCGTCGAGGGGCGAGCCGGGGTCGGTGACGACGACGATGCGCTCGACGGGGTCGATCCCGACATCGCGGAACGCGGCCTCGAAGGTGCGACGCTGCGAATCCGTCTCGACCGTGGATCCGGACTTGGAGGACACCACGAGCACGGCGTCGGCGAGGCCGGCGTCGATGGCCGCGAGCACCTGACCGGGAGAGGTCGAGTCGAGGATCGTCACGTCGATGCCCGCGGTCTGCGAGATGACCTCGGGGGCGAGGGAGGAGCCGCCCATCCCCGCCAGCACCACGCGCGTGACGCCCTTGCCGGCGAGCTCATCGCGCAGGGCGACGATCTCGGGCACGAGCGGACGCGACACGGAGACGGCGTCCACCCAGCCCAGGCGGATGCTCGCCTCGGCCTCGGCGGCCTCGCCCCACACGGTCGGGTCGCCGCCCGTGATCCGGGACGCGATCAGTTCGCCGACCAGCCGAGGGACGACCTCGTCGATCGCCGCTTTCGGCGCCCCGGAGGTGTGGATCTCGAAACTCACCGCTGGGCTTCCAGTCCTTCGCGGACCTGGCTGAGCAGGCTGTGCCAGGAGTCGATGAACTTCTCGACGCCCTCATCCTCCAGCACCTGGGTCACGTCGGCGAAGTCGACGCCGACGGCCGCAAGTCCCGCGAACACCTCGCGAGACTCTTCATACGCGCCGGTGACCGTGTCGCCGGTGACGACGCCGTGGTCGAAGGTCGCCTCGAGCGTCTTCTCCGGCATCGTGTTGACGACATTCGCCGCGACCAGCTCGGTCACGTACAGGGTGTCGGGAAGTGCCGGGTCCTTGACGCCGGTGGATGCCCAGAGCGGGCGCTGGCGGTTGGCGCCCGCGGCGAGCAGGGCGGCGGCGCGGTCTCCCGCGAAGGTCTGCTCGTAGAGCTCGTAGGCAAGGCGCGCGTTCGCGAGTCCTGCCTTGCTCTTGAGCGCGACGGCCTCATCGGTGCCGATCGCCGAGAGGCGCTTGTCGGTCTCGGTGTCGACGCGCGACACGAAGAACGAGGCGACCGAGTGGATCGTGGAGAGGTCGTGCCCGGCCGCCTTGGCCTGCTCGAGCCCTGTGAGGTAGGCGTCGATGACCTCGGCGTAGCGCTCGAGGCTGAAGATCAGCGTGACGTTGATGCTGATCCCCTCCGCGATCGCTGCCGTGATCGCCGGAAGGCCCGCCTTGGTCGCGGGGATCTTGACGAGCAGGTTGGGGCGGTCGACCTTGGCCCACAGCTCCTTGGCCTGCGCGGTCGTGCCATCGGTGTCGTGGGCGAGGTCGGGGGAGACCTCGATCGAGACCCGGCCGTCGACGTGCCCGGTCTGCTCCCACACCGGGCGGAAGACATCGAGCGCATCGCGCACGTCCTGAGTGGTCGCCTCGAAGATGGCCTCCTCGGCGCTCGCGCCCGACGCGGCGAGGTGCGCGACCTGGCCGTCGTAGGAGGTGTCATCGGGGTTGGTGATCGCGTTCGCGAAGATCGTCGGGTTCGTGGTCACGCCGACGACGTTGCGGGTGGCGATGAGCTCGGCGAGATTGCCGGAGGTGATCCTGGTGCGGGACAGATCGTCCAGCCAGATGGAGACTCCGGCGGCGGCGAGTGCGGCGGTGGGGGTGGTCATGCGTTCTCCTCGGATCCGTGCTTATGCAGCCGCGTTCGCGGCGATGGTCTCGTGGGCCGCGGCGACGACGGCCTCTGCGGTGATGCCGAACTTCTGGAACAGCGTCTTGTAGTCGGCGGACGCACCGAAGTGGTCGATGCCGACCGAGCGTCCGGTCGAGCCCACGATGCCGTGCCAGGTCAGGGTCGATCCCGCCTCGACCGAAACGCGCGCCCTGACGCCGGACGGCAGCACCGACTCGCGGTAGGTCTCGTCCTGCTCGGCGAACCACTCGAGCGACGGAGCCGACACCACGCGGGCGTTGACGCCCTCGGAAGCCAGCGTCTCGCGAGCGGCGACCGCGAGCTGCACCTCGGAGCCGGTGGCGATGAGGATCACGTCGGGCGTGCCGCTGGGAGCCTCGGCCAGGACATAGGCGCCCTTGACCGTGTTCGATGCGGCGGCGAACGTGTCGCCCGAGGCATCGCCGGCGCCGCGTGCGAAGTTCGGCACGTTCTGACGGGTCAGCGCGATTCCGGTGGGGCCGCCATGACGGCGCAGGATCTCCAGCCATGCGGCGGCGGTCTCGTTGCCGTCCGCGGGGCGGACCACGGCGAGGTTGGGGATCGCGCGCAGCGTGGCGAGCTGCTCGATCGGCTGGTGCGTGGGACCGTCTTCGCCGAGGGCGACGGAGTCGTGCGTCCACACGAAGATGCTCGGCACGTTCATGAGGGCGGCCAGGCGCACCGCGGGCCGCATGTAGTCGCTGAAGATCAGGAACGTACCGCCGAACGGCCGGGTCGGGCCGTGCAGGACGATGCCGTTGAGGATCGAGCCCATCGCGTGCTCGCGGATGCCGAAGTGCAGCACGCGGCCGTACGGGCTGCCGTCCCAGTCGTGCGTGGACCAGGTCGCCGGGATGAAGGATTTCGCGCCCGCGATCGTGGTGTTGTTGGATCCGGCCAGGTCGGCGGATCCACCCCACAGCTCGGGGAGCTCGGGGGCGAGCGCGTTGATGACCTTGCCGGAGGCGGCGCGGGTCGCCAGCTCCGTTCCGGCCTCGAACACGGGCAGCACGTCTTCGATCCCCTCAGGGAGCTCATGCGCCTCGAGGCGCTCGAGGAGGGCCTTGCGCTCGGGGTTGGCCGCGGCCCAGGCGTCGAAGTCCTGCTGCCAGGCGGCGCGCTCCTCGACGGCACGTGCGCCGAGTTCGCGCGTGTGCTCGATCACGGCGTCCTCGACGACGAAGGACTTCTCCGGGTCGAAGCCCAGCACGACCTTGGTGGCGGCGACCTCGTCCGCGCCGAGCGCGTTGCCGTGCACCGACTCCGTGCCCTTCTTGCCGGGCGCCGGCCATCCGATGATCGTGTTCAGGATGATCAGGGACGGCTTGGAGGTCTCGGCCTTCGCCTGCTCGATCGCGTCGAACAGTTCCTTCACGTCCTCGACGTAGGTGCCGGTGCGCACCCAGTCCACGTGCTGCACCTGCCAGCCGTAGGACTCGTAGCGCGCGCGCACCTCTTCGGTGAAGGCCACGTTCGTGTCGCCCTCGATCGAGATGCGGTTCGAGTCGTAGATCGCGATCAGGTTGCCGAGCTGCTGGTGACCGGCGAGCGAGGAGGCCTCGCTCGTCACGCCCTCCTGCAGGTCGCCGTCGCCGGCGATCACGTAGACGTAGTGGTCGAAGGGGCTCGTGCCCGCCGCGGCGTCCGGGTCGAAGAGCCCGCGCTCGTAGCGGGACGCGTAGGCGAAACCGACGGCGGAGGCGAGGCCCTGGCCGAGCGGTCCGGTCGTGATCTCGACGCCCTTGGTGTGCCCGTACTCCGGGTGGCCCGGGGTGAGCGAGCCCCAGGTGCGAAGCGCCTCGAGGTCGGTCAGCTCGAGGCCGAACCCGCCGAGGTACAGCTGGATGTACTGGGTGAGGGAGGAGTGCCCCACGGAGAGGACGAACCGGTCGCGGCCGATCCAGTGAGTGTCCGCCGGGTCGTGGCGCATGACGCGCTGGTAGAGCAGATAGGCCACCGGGGCCAGGCTCATGGCGGTTCCGGGATGGCCGTTGCCGACCTTCTGGACGGCATCCGCCGCCAGAACCCGGGCGGTGTCCACCGCGCGTCGATCGATCTCATCCCACAGCAGTTCCGACACTCCAGAGCCCTTTCCAAGACAGTGAGTGCGCCCGGCAGTCTGCGCGCCCACCGCGACTTCACGGAGGGCGTGGCACGTTGACGGGCGCGCGAGTGATTTCAGCATAGTGCGGTCGCATGGCTGCGTGGCCGGTCGGGACCCTATGTTGCACCCGGCCGTCCGCCGTGCTGTTCGACGGGTCCGGAGAGGACGGGCCGGACTCCGCCGTGGCGTAGGATGAAGGCGTTCCCGTGTGCGCATGAAGGAGGCGGTCAGCATCGCGACCACCATCGAGTCCGTCGCCGCCGAGCGCTCTCTGAAGCGGACCGTCAAGGCCTACATCGAGCTGACCAAGCCGCGTGTGCTCGAGCTCCTGCTCGTCTCTACCGTGCCTGTGATGTTCCTCGCGCAGCACGGTCTGCCGAATCTCTGGCTCGTCGCCGCGACCGTGATCGGTGGCTCCATGAGCGCCGGGTCCGCGGCGTCGTTCAACATGTACATCGACCGCGACATCGATGCGCACATGCACCGCACCGAGAAGCGTCCGCTCGTGACCGGCGAGGTCTCGCCGCGCGGCGCGCTGATCTTCTCCTGGGTGCTCGCAGTGCTCTCGACCGCCTGGCTGTGGCTGACCACCAACTGGGTCGCCGCCGCTCTCTCCGCTGCCGCGATCTTCTTCTACGTCGTGATCTACACGCTCATCCTGAAGCGCCGCACCGAGCAGAACATCATCTGGGGCGGCATCGCAGGGTGCTTCCCCGTGCTGATCGGCTGGGCGGCCGTCACCGGTTCGCTGGACTGGCCGGCCTTCGTGCTGTTCGTGCTGGTCTTCCTCTGGACCCCCGCGCACTACTGGCCGCTGTCGATGAAGTACAGGGACGACTACGACGACGTCGACGTGCCGATGCTCGGCGTCACGCGGTCCGCGTCCCAGGTCGGTCTGCAGGTCATCCTGTACGCGTGGGCGACCCTGGCGTGCTCGCTGCTGCTCATCCCCGTCGCGGGCATGGGGCTGGTCTACTCGGTCTCCGCGCTGGTCTTCGGCGGCTGGTTCGTGTACGAGTCGCACCGGCTGTACACGCAGGCGGTGAAGGGCGCATCGGCCAAGCCGATGCGCGTCTTCCACGCCTCCATCACCTACTTGACGTTGATCTTCGTGGCCGTCGCGGTCGACCCGCTGCTTCCGTTCTGAGTCTCCTCGACTGACGCGTCCTCGACCTCGGTCCGGTCCTGCTGCTCCTGCTCGATCTCGTGCGGTGCGGCGGGCGCGTCGAGCGCTCCCTCCGGATCGACGTCATGCTCGAGGTCGTCGAAGGCGAGCGGAGCGATCGCGACGGGATTCGCCGTGGCGGCGCCGAGCAGCGACGAGACGACCGCCAGAGCGAGTGAGAGCAGCACGCCGAGTGCTCCCACGCCGAGCAGGGCTGCTCCGAGCACGATCCAGGACTGTCCTCCGTACACCTCGAGCCCTGTCGCGCTGCCGTCCTTGAGGGTGGCGGTCATGGTGCCCAGATGATCGAGGACGGTGAGAAGGCCTGCGACGATGAGGGCGATCGAGGCGGCCAGGAGGATCCAGAACGGGATGCTTCGGTTCAGTACGCGTGTCATGGATCCAGCCTCACCGGCGAACTCGTGCGTCCGGTCTGCGTCGCCTATGAGGCCCATATGTGTCCGAGCCCATGTGTCGGCGCCGACGGCGGCGTTCCGCGCATCGGCGTCGTGGCACGCGCGTCTCCGGGGGAGAGGTCCCGGCGCACAGGCGCCGGGACCGGTGTCCCCAGCACGCAGGGTGCGGATCCGTCCCTGATCCGGAACACCCTGCTACCGTCCAGAACACATTCCAACTGACCTGATCAGGACGGCGCAAGGTCCGGTTCGTGCGCTGTCCGCAAGAGGACGTGACATGACCGACGACGACCTGCTGGATCTGCTGCTGCGTGAGCGGCTCCTCGACGTGGACGCCCTCGTGGCGCGATCCGGCCTCGGTCCGGATGCGGTGCACTCGAGCCTGGAGCGTCTCGCGGACGAGGGCAGCCTGTCCCTGCGGGACGGGGTGATCCTGCTCAATCCGCCCGTGCACGCCGCCGCGATCGCGGTCGAGCGGGAGCTGCAATCGGAGCGTGCTGCGGCGCAGGCCCGCAGCGACCGACTCACCGCGATCGTGGACGCGGTCGCGCGTCGCACCTCGTCGTGGAACGTCGGGGAGTCCGTGGCTCAGGACCGGCTCTCGCTGCAGAGCGCGCACGGTCCGCATGCGGCGGAGGACCTGTGGTTCGCCGTGCAGGCTTCTCGGGTAGGCTCGGGCGGCCGGGTGCGCGCCGTGCTGACCGACCTCGATCGGTACCGTGCGAGCAGTCCGGAGCGCAGCAGGTCGTTCGCGCAGGCGATGTCCACGTACTCGTCGGTGCAGGTGATCATCCCCGCGATGCCGCTCGATGAGCAACTGACGGCCATGGTGCGCGGCTTCGGGGACTCCGGGGTCGAGTTCCGCATGCTGGCGGATCCGCCGAGCTGGTTCTGGGTGGATGATCTTGACGTCACGGGCGTGCCGCTCGTGTGGGGCGACAAGGCGCCGCAGAGCGTGCTGGCCGTCGCGAGTCCGGTGATCGCCGGGATCACGAAGGCCTACTTCGCCGAACTGTGGCAGCAGGCCAGTCCCGTCGAGAAGGACCCCGGCGGCTACGGCCAGCTGCTGCATCGCATGCGTCGCGGGATGACGCTGGACGCGGCGTCGCGTTCGCTCGGGATCACCCCGCGCACCGGGCGGCGCAGGATCGCGGCCGCGATGGACCGCTACGGGGTCGCCACGCTGTTCGCGCTCGGCGTCGCCTGGGCGCAGGACGGCAGTCCCGGCGCCGAGCGATCAAGCGGCTGAGGGGCGCGGTTCAGCCGCGCGCGGTCGCGGAGGCGGCTCCTGTGGCTCCCGTGATTCCCGTGTCCTCGGTTCCGGCGGCCGAGGGCGAGGTCGTCGTGGTGGGCTGCTTCAGCCGCAGTACGAGGGCCGTGCACGCGCCCACGAGGATCGCGGCGAGCACCATGTGCACGCCCACAGCGAGCGGGGGCAGGGCATTGCGCGCCTGGTACAGGCCGACGGCGATCTGCACGAGCTCGATCGCGAGCAGGGCGATCACCGCGTTGCGGATCGCGGTGAGCGAGTTGGCCAGCGCGATCACGAGCAGCGTCAGGGTGAGCGCGAACAGCGCGTAGGCGGGCCAGGAGTGCACGTGCTCGAGGATCGTCGCGTCGAAGCCGTTGCGGAGTGTCACCGCAGGGTCGCCCGAGTGCGGACCCGCGCCCGTGGTGAGCACGCCGAAGATCACGGTCAGCGCCAGCACGAACGAGGTGATGTGCGCCAGGATCGCGACGCCCTTGGGCACGGCGCGCACTCGCGCTCCGCGGGGCTGCCCCATCCGCACCAGGAAGGCCGCCGACACCGCGACGAGCACGAGCGAGACCAGGTAGTGGAACGCGACCATGTTCGGATGCAGTGCGAAGATCACCAGGATCCCGCCCACTACGGCCTGCACGAGGACGCCCGCGAAGACGATCCAGGACATGATCCAGAGGTCCCGGCGCTCCGTCCTGATGCGTGAGATCAGCACGATCACCGCGATCGCGGCGAGGCCCACGAAGAAGCTGAGCCCGCGGTTCCCGAACTCGATGAGCGAGTGGTAGCTCTGCGCGGCGGTGGGGAACAGGGAGTCCGGCGTGCACAGCGGCCACTCGCAGCCGAGGCCCGAATCGGTGAGGCGCACGGCGCCTCCGGTGCCGACGATCGCCACCTCGAGCACGAATGACACCCAGGCGGCGATCCGCACACGAAGGTCGACGCGATCGGGGAGCCAATCATGGACTCGGCCCAGGAATCCGGAGCGGGTGCGGGGGGCGGACTGTGGTGCGATCTCGGGCATGGCTCCTCCGGAACCCTTCCGGCGGGCGCACTGCGGCCCGGATGTCGGAGGGAACCTGTAGAATCTCAGGTGTTGGCGATGGTCGCAGGAGCGCGGAACGCGCATGACACTGCCATCGACAACACAGTTTAGRCGCGAATGCTTTGCGTCCATGATGAGGGCCCAGAAGCGGCACCCGTTCCCTGCAGACTCGACGGGATCGACGGTGTGCCGGGGCGGATGAACCGTTACGGCCCAAGAGGAGAGTGTGATGTCGGATGTGCTGATCGACCGCCCGGAGCTTGATGGTCTGGGGGTGTACGAGTTCGGCTGGCACGACACGGATGCCGCCGGCGCGACCGCACGACGCGGTCTTTCTGAAGACGTGGTGCGCGGCATCTCGGCGCTCAAGAGCGAACCTGAATGGATGCTGAAGACGCGCCTGAAGGGCCTCCAGCTCTTCGGCCGCAAGCCGATGCCGACCTGGGGCGCCGACCTCAGCGAGATCGACTTCGACAACATCAAGTACTTCGTGCGCTCCACCGAGAAGCAGGCGCAGAGCTGGGAGGACCTCCCGGCCGACATCCGCGAGACCTACGAGCGCCTCGGCATCCCCGAGGCCGAGCGTCAGCGCCTCGTCGCCGGCGTCGCCGCGCAGTACGAGTCCGAGGTCGTCTACCACCAGATCCGCGAGGACTTGGAGGCGCAGGGCGTCATCTTCATGGACACCGACACCGCGCTGCGCGAGCACCCCGAGTTCTTCGAGGAGTACTTCGGCTCGGTGATCCCGGCCGGTGACAACAAGTTCGCCGCCCTGAACACCGCCGTGTGGTCCGGCGGATCCTTCGTCTACGTCCCCAAGGGCGTGCACGTGGAGATCCCGCTGCAGGCCTACTTCCGGATCAACACCGAGAACATGGGGCAGTTCGAGCGCACCCTGATCATCGCCGACGAGGACAGCTACGTCCACTACATCGAGGGCTGCACCGCGCCGATCTACAAGAGCGACTCGCTGCACTCGGCCGTGGTCGAGATCATCGTGAAGAAGAACGCCCGCGTTCGCTACACCACGATCCAGAACTGGTCGAACAACGTGTACAACCTGGTCACCAAGCGTGCGGTCGCGCACGAGGGCGCGACCATGGAGTGGGTCGACGGCAACATCGGCTCCAAGGTGACGATGAAGTACCCCTCGATCTACCTGATGGGCGAGCACGCGAAGGGCGAGACCCTCTCCGTGGCCTTCGCCGGTCCCGGGCAGCACCAGGACGCGGGCGCGAAGATGATCCACATGGCGCCGTACACGCAGTCGTCGATCGTGTCGAAGTCGATCGCCCGTGGCGGCGGGCGCGCCGGCTACCGCGGTGAGGTTCGGGTGGACGCGAACGCGCACCACTCCGCCAATACCGTGCGCTGCGACGCGCTGCTCGTGGACACCAAGTCCCGCAGCGACACCTACCCCTCGATCGACATCCGTGTCGACGACGTGCAGCTCGGCCACGAGGCCACGGTCTCGAAGGTCAGCGAGGAGCAGCTCTTCTACCTGCAGTCCCGAGGCATGCCCGAGGATGAGGCGATGGCGATGATCGTGCGCGGCTTCATCGAGCCGATCGCGCGCGAGCTGCCCATGGAGTACGCGATGGAATTGAACAAGCTCATCGAGATGGGCATGGAAGGATCGGTCGGCTGAGATGACGGCCCCCACTGCCGCGCCCGCGGAGGCGCAGGACACCCACGCCCACATCGACCCCGCGGCCCAGCTCGTGGCTGCGGAGAAGACCGTTCCGGTGCAGACCCGTTCGGAGCGCCCGCACTCGTACGACCCGGCCGACTTCGGCGCCCCGACCGGCCGCGAGGTCAACTGGAAGCACACGCCCGTCGCGCAGCTCTCCGGTCTGATGACCGATGAGCCGGGCGACGACTTCGCGCTGTCGATCGACCTCGACGAGGTCGAGGCCTTCCTCGTCCCCGACGAGGCCGACGCCTACGGCGAGTTCTTCCGCCCCGAGGATCTGCCCAGCGCGCTCGCGTGGAAGCATGCCCGCCGCGGCCTGCACCTGCGCATTCCGCAGAACGACGAGATCGACGCGCCGATCGTGCTCCGCATCGACGGCACGGATGCGGGCAAGCGCGCGTTCGGCCAGATTCTCATCGAGGCGATGCCGAACTCGCGTGCCACGGTCGTCCTGGACCACCACGGCGCCGCCCAGTACGCGCAGAACGTCGAGATCATCGCTCGCGACGGCTCCCGCCTCAGCGTGGTCAGCGTGCAGCGCTGGGCCGATGATGCGATCCACGCGGCGTCGCACCAGGCTCGCGTCGACCGCGACGCGTCGCTCACGCACTTCGTTGTGAGCTTCGGCGGCGGCGTCGTGCGGGTGAACCCGAACGTCGAGCTCGCCGGAGCCGGATCCGAGGCCCGTCTGTATGGACTGTCCTACGCGGATGCGGGCCAGCACCTGGAGAGCCAGGTGTACTTGCACCACAAGGGCGCGCACACGGTCGGCGACGTCCTGTACAAGGGCGCGCTGCAGGGTCAGAACGCGCACAGCGTCTGGATCGGCGACGTGCTGATCGGACCCGACGCCACCGGCACCGACTCGTACGAGGCGAACCGCAACCTGGTGCTCACCGAGGGCGCGCGCGCCGACTCGATCCCGAACCTCGAGATCGAGACCGGCGACATCCTCGGTGCCGGGCACGCGAGCGCCACGGGACGCTTCGACGACGAGCAGCTCTTCTACCTGCAGGCGCGGGGGATCACCGAGGAAGAGGCTCGCCGCCTCGTCGTCCTCGGCTTCCTCAGCGACATCGTGCAGCGACTCGGGGTGCCATCCCTCGAGAAGGAGCTGCTCGCAGCGATCGAGGTCGAGCTGCAGGCGGTGAACGCGTGACCGCCCAGCGGGCCTGCGCCGTGAGCGACCTGCAGGAGGACACTCCGCTGCGCGTCGAGCTGGACGGTGTGCCCATGGCGGTCGTGCTCGATTCCAAGGGCGAGATCCACGCGATCGGCGACACCTGCACGCACGGCGACATCTCGCTGTCGGAGGGGTTCGTCGAGGGCACCACGCTGGAGTGCTGGGCGCACGGCTCGGCGTTCTCGCTCTGCTCGGGCAAGCCCCTGAACCTTCCGGCCTACGAGCCGGTCCCGGTGTATGTCACGGAGATCGTCGGAGACGACCTCATGATCGACCCCACCGTCACGAAGGACGTCAGCGGCCTCTGAGCCCGGCATCCGCACACCAAGCTTCACGAATACGTAAGGAACCATCCATGACTGTCCTGGAGATCAAGGACCTGCACGTCACCGTCGAGACCGAGGCTGGCACCACGCCGATCCTCAACGGCATCACCCTCACCATGCGCACAGGGGAGACCCACGCGATCATGGGTCCGAACGGGTCCGGCAAGTCGACCCTGGCCTACACGATCGCCGGCCACCCGAAGTACACCGTCACGAGCGGCTCGATCACGCTCGACGGCGAGGACGTCCTCGCGATGAGCGTCGACCAGCGCGCCCGCGCCGGGCTGTTCCTCGCGATGCAGTACCCGGTCGAGATTCCCGGCGTCACCGTCACCAACTTCCTGCGCACCGCGAAGACCGCGCTGGATGGTGAGGCGCCCTCGATCCGCCAGTGGACCAAGGACGTGAAGCAGTCCATGGCGAACCTGCGCATGGATCCGAAGTTCGCGCAGCGCAACGTCAACGAAGGCTTCTCGGGCGGCGAGAAGAAGCGCCACGAGATCCTGCAGCTCGAGGTGCTCAAGCCGAAGATCGCTGTGCTCGACGAGACCGATTCCGGCCTCGACGTCGACGCGCTGAAGATCGTCTCCGAGGGCGTGAACCGTGCCAAGGAGAACTCGAACCTCGGCGTGCTGCTGATCACGCACTACACGCGCATCCTGCGCTACATCCGTCCCGACTTCGTGCACGTGGTCGTCGCGGGCAAGATCGTGGAAGAGGGCGGCGCGGAGCTCGCCGACCGCCTCGAGGACGAGGGCTACGACCGCTTCCTCGACCCCGCCGCTCCCATCGAAGCGTAGGCTGAAGGCATGACGGCAACGCTGACCGGAGAGAAGTACGACGAGGTCACCGAGGCGCTCAAGGACGTCGTGGATCCGGAACTCGGGATCAACGTCGTCGACCTCGGACTCATCTACGACCTCTCCTGGGACGAGGAGAACGACGCCCTCGTCATCCACATGACGCTCACGAGCGCCGGGTGCCCGCTGACCGACGTGCTCGAGGAGCAGACCGGCCAGGCTCTGGACGATGTCGTGGATCGCTTCCGCATCAACTGGGTGTGGATGCCGCCGTGGGGCCCCGAGCGGATCACCGACGACGGTCGCGACCAGATGCGCGCGCTCGGCTTCGCGATCTGACACGCACGACCGAGGGGTCTGACGCCGTATGACGGCGCCGGGCCCTTCGTCGTACGGGGCTCGATAGGCTCGAACGGTGACCACCACCGCCCGCACCGCAGCCCTCCAGGCGCTGCCTCTCGACCAGCTCCGCCGTCGTTCCAGCACCAAGTGGCGCACGTATCCGGACGACGTGCTGCCCCTGTTCGTGGCGGAGACGGACTTCCCGCTGGCGGATGCGATCACCGAGCGCCTGCACGCCGCGGTCGAACTCGGCGACACCGGGTACACCCCGCCGGACCCCGGTCTGCGGGACGCGTTCGTCGCCTTCGCGCAGCGCAGGTTCGGCTGGAGCGTGCAGTCGGCTCGCATCCGGTCCACGTGCGACGTGATGATGGGCGTCGTCGAGATCCTTCGAGCCGTGCTCGCTCCGGGTGATCGCGTGATCGTGGCGCCGCCGGTGTACCCGCCCTTCTTCGACTGCGTCGAGGAGGCAGGGTGCGTCGTGGAGCGCGTGCCGCTCATCGACGAGGACGGATCGTGGATCCTCGATCTCGGCGGCATCGAGAGCGCCCTCGCGGGCGGTGCACGCGCCGTGCTTCTGTGCAACCCGCACAACCCGACCGGCACCGTGCACAGCCGTGCGGTGCTCGCGCGGCTCGCCGAACTCGCCGCCGCGCACGGGGCTGTCGTGGTGAGCGACGAGATCCATGCCCCGCTCGTGCAACCCGGTGTCGACTTCACGCCGTTCCTGGTCGCATCGCCGCTTGCCGAGGAAGTCGGCTACACCGTCACCAGCGCGAGCAAGGCGTACAACCTCGCTGGACTGAAGTGCGCGATCATGGTCACGGCGAGCGAGCAGACCGCTGCCGTCGTGCGAGGGCTTCCGCCAGAGGTCGAGTGGCGTACCGGCCTGTTCGGCGCGATGGCCGCCGTCGCCGCCTGGGACCCGGCGAGCGACGCGTGGCTGGACGCGCTTCTCGTGGCGCTCGATGAGAACAGGCGCCTTCTCGGCCGTCTGCTCGCCGAGCACATCCCGGACGCGCGCTATCGACTGCCCGACGCAGGCTATCTCGCCTGGGTCGATCTGGGTGATCTCGGCTGGGGCGACGACCCCGCGGCGCGCATTTTCCGCGAGGCCAGGGTGGCCCTCAACCGTGGGCCGACGTTCGGCGCCGAGGGCAAGGGGCACGTGCGCATCAACCTCGGTTGCTCGCCGGAGGTGCTGACCGAGGCCGTGCGACGGATCGCGTCGCTGGTGCAGCAGTGAGCGCCGGGGCGCCCATCCCGGCGATCTGGGACCGGCATCGCCTGGGCATCACGATCGGGTCCGTGGTCCTGATCTTCCTCGCCGCGATCGAGGCACTCGCGGTCACGACGGTCATGCCGCTCGTCGCCTCCGACCTGCACGGCGAGGCGCTGTACGCCGTGGCCTTCGCCGGGACGCTGGCGACAGGGGTGATCGGCATGGTCGTCGCCGGGGCGTGGAGTGACAGATCGGGTCCGAGAGCGCCGCTCTACACGGCCGTCGTGCTCTTCATCGCCGGACTGCTGATCGCGGGCGTCGCCACCGACATGTACGTCGTGATCCTCGGTCGGCTCATCCAGGGGCTCGGCGCCGGCGGCCAGACCGTCGCCCTGTACGTCGTCGTCGCCCGCGTGTACCCGCCACAGCTGCACGGCCGGATCTTCGCCGCCTTCGCCGCTGCGTGGGTGGTGCCGTCGATGATCGGACCGTTCCTCGCAGGCGCCGTCGCTCAATACCTGCACTGGCGGTGGACCTTCCTCGGGGTCGCGGTGCTGACGGTGGTCGCGTTCGTCCTCGTCGTCGTGCGGCTGCGGGCCGTCGACCTGAATGCGCATCCGGACGGCCCGACGGAGAAGGCGGGCACCGCACCGGTTGGAGGCCCGATCGTTCTGCGGATCGTCCTCGCCGTCGTCGTGGCGATCGCCGCCGTCGCCGTCGGGTTCGCAGCCGACGCCGTACCGGCGATCGGCTGGCCGCTCGCCCTCGTCTCGGTCGTGGTGATCGCATTCGCCATCAAGCCGCTGCTGCCGGTGGGATCGCTGCGTGCGGCACCGCGGCTGCCGAGCGTCGTGCTCATGCGCGGCCTCGTCGCGGGGGCGTTCTTCGCCGCGGAGGCCTACGTGCCGAAGATGCTCATGGAGCGCTTCGACTTCAGCCCGACGATCGCCGGTCTCGCGCTCACCGCTGCCGCTCTCGCGTGGTCGGGCGCCTCCGCGGTGCAGGGCCGGTACGGCGAGCAGCTGGGAAGTCGGCGGATGGTCGTGTTCAGCGCGGCGCTCCTGCTCGTCGCCTTCCTCGGCCTCGCGGCCGTCGCGCTGGCTCACGCAGTGCCCTGGGCCGTGGTCATCCTGTGGGGGCTGGCGGGTGGAGCGATGGGACTGCTGTACCCGCGCCTGACGGTACTCACCCTCGCGTACTCGACGCCGGCGGACGAGGGGTTCAACTCCTCGGCGCTCTCGATCTCCGATGCATCGGGCTCGGCTGTCACGATCGCGGTCGCGGGACTGCTGTTCGTCACCCTTCCGATCGCCGGGTCGGGCTTTCCCGTCGTGTTCGCGCTGGCGGCCGCGGTGCTCCTGGTCGCCACGATCCCCGGTCTGCGGATCGGAGACGGCCCTGGGGCGATCGACGCGGACGCCGTCAGCGCAGCGTCGACGTCAGACCCGCGCCACGGCTGAGCAGCGCGATCCCCGCCTCGAACACAGCCGCGTCCTCGCCACCGGCCGGTTCGTCGGCCGTGCTCGCCGCGCCGTGGCTCTCGCCGTGCATGCGCTGCTGCACGAGAGTCGTGTGACCGAGGATGAACTGCAGCACCGCGGTCGCTGCGAGGTCGGCGTCGGGAAGCGCCACCGGCAGCGCCGCACGGAGGGCGTCCTCCGCGCGGGACCGACCGGGGCGGAGCGCGGCCGAGCTCAGGACGACCTCGGCGCCGTCTCGGTACGACAGCAGGGCGTCCCGCACCGCGTGCGCGGCGCCGAGGAGATCCGTGCCGGGGGCGGCGTCGGGGATGCGCGCCAGGATGCGATCCGACACGGCCGCCAGCAGGTCCTGCTTGCTGTCGAAGTGCCAGTACAGGGCGCTGGGCTGCACTTCGAGGTCGGTGGCCAGGCGCCGCATCGTGAGGTCCGGCAGGCCGTAGCGGTCGAGCAGGGCGAGGGCGACGCCGATGATGTGCTCGCGGTCGTGGCGTCCGGTGCGCGCGGGGGTCATGGGCATGAGTATACTGAACGCCGTTCAGGTGAACACTGTTCAGGAAGCAGGCGGCGGTCCCGAGGCCGCGCTGCCATCGCAGATCCGAAGGGGATCCCCATGACTTCGACCTCCCGCCCATGGGGCGCCGACGCCGCTCGCATCGCCGCATTCGCCGCACTGATCATCGCCCTGGGGCTCGTGATCGTGCCCTTGCCCACGGGAGTGCCGATCACCGGGCAGACTCTCGGCGTGATGATGGCCGGGCTCGTCCTCGGTCCACACCTCGCGCCGATGTCGGTGCTGGTGGTGCTCGCTCTCGCCGCGGTGGGGCTCCCCGTTCTGGCGGGCGGGCGCGGCGGGCTGGGGGTCTTCGTCGGTCCGAGCGCGGGCTACCTGCTGGGTTGGGTCGCGGGCGTCGTCGTGATCGGCCTTGTCCTGGGCTCACGGCGCATCACGTGGTGGTGTGCGGGGCTCGCCGCAGTGGTCGGCGGCATCGGCGTCGTGTACCTGTTCGGGATCCCCGTGCAGGCGCTCGTCACCGGGGTGCCGCTCGGCGCGACGGCCCTGTCGAGTCTGGTCTTTCTCCCCGGCGACCTCCTCAAGGCCGCCGCCGCCACCGTGCTGTGCGTCGCGCTGCAGCGCGCCTACCCGCGGGCGTTCCTGCGGACGGCCGCGCGTGTCGCCTGATATCGAGCTGTGCGCCGTCTCGCTGCGCCTCGACGGGCGGACGATCCTCGACGATGTCTCGGTGCGGCTGACGGCGCGGCGGACGGCCGTGATCGGCGCGAACGGATCCGGGAAGTCGAGTCTCGCCCGACTGCTGAACGGGCTCCACGTCGCAACGTCCGGTGAGGTGCGCGTGGGCGGTCTCGACCCGGCGCGGGATGTGCGCGAGGTGCGGCGCAGGGTGGGGTTCGTGTTCGCGGATCCTGAGGCGCAGATCCTGATGCCGACGCCCGCCGAGGACCTGGCGCTGTCCCTGCGCGGCGTCCCCGCGGACGAGCGCGAGTCACGCGTGGACGAGGCCCTGGCGGTGTGCGGACTCGCCGCGTTGCGTGATGCTCCGGCGTCGGAGCTCTCCGGGGGCCAGAAGCAGCTGCTGGCGCTGGCCTCGGTGCTGATCGGCCGCCCGCGGCTCGTCGTGGCCGACGAGCCGACCACTCGCCTCGATCTGCGCAACAGCCGCCGCATCGGCGATGCGCTGCTGCAGGAGCTCGAGGTGCCCCTCGTGCTGGTGACGCACGATCTCGACCTCGCCCGCCGCTGCGACGAGGCCGTGCTCGTCGAGGACGGACGCGTGCGGGCGCAGGGGGCGCCGGACGACGTGATCCCGGCGTACCTGCAGGCCTGCGCGTGAGGATCCGCGGATGATCTCGCTCTATCGTCCCGGATCCGGCTTCCTGCACCGGGCGCCCGCGGGGGTGAAGCTCGCACTTCTTGCCGTGATCGCGCTCGGGCTCTCGTTCGTGCCGGCGGCGTCCGGCGCCGTCCTGCCGATCTCCGGCGCCGTCGCGACCGTCAGCATGCTGTTCGTGACCGGCGGGCTCGGCGTGCGCGCGCTCGGAGAGGCCTGGTGGCGGTTGCGCTGGCTCATCGTCCTTCTCGGTACCGCGCTCGTGGTCTTCGTGAGCGTTCCGGCGGCGATCGTGAGCACGGGCCGGGTCGTCGTGCTCCTGCTGCTCGCCGAACTGGTCACCCGGTCGACCACGATGAGCGCGCTCATGGCGACGATCGGCAGGCTGCTGCGCCCGCTGCGACCGTTCGGCGTGAACGCGGACGCCGTCGCACTGATCCTGTCGTTGACCATCACGATGGTTCCGGTCGTCGGCGGCTTCGTGAAGGAGGTGCGGGAGGCGCAGGAGGCGAGGGGCGTGCGCCTGGGGCCGCGCATGGCCGTGCCGCTGCTCGTGCGCACGCTGCGCCACGCGGACGCCGTCGGGGAGGCGCTCGCGGCCCGCGGGCTCGGGTGACGCCGCCCTCGACCGCGACACGCAGATCCGGTCCAGCCACGCCTCCTATACTGGGAGGCTGGCCATCCGGCCGCTCACCCCTTCTGAAGAACGGACGTCTGCTGTGCTCGCCGTGCACGACCTCGAGATCCGCGTGGGAGCGCGTCTCCTCATGGAGAACGTATCCTTCCGCGTCGCCGACGGTGACAAGATCGGTCTCGTCGGCCGCAATGGCGCCGGCAAGACCACGCTGACGAAGGTTCTCGCGGGAGACCTGATCCCGTCAGACGGCAAGGTCGACCGCAGCGGGGAACTGGGCTATCTGCCGCAGGACCCGCGCTCCGGCGACCCCGAGATGCTGGCCCGCACACGGATCCTCGATGCTCGGGGTCTCGGCTCCCTGCAGCTGGGAATGCGCGAGGCCTCGGAGCAGATGGGGTCGGCGGATCCTGCCGTGGCCGAGAAGGCCATGAAGCGGTTCGGCAACCTCACCGAGCGGTTCGAAGCTCTGGGCGGCTACGCCGCCGAGGCAGAGGCCGCGTCGATCGCGAACAACCTGTCCCTCCCGGACCGGATCCTGGATCAGCAGCTCAAGACGCTCTCCGGCGGCCAGCGCCGCCGGATCGAGCTCGCGCGGATCCTGTTCTCCGACGCGGAGACGATGATCCTGGACGAGCCCACCAACCACCTCGACGCGGACAGCGTCGTCTGGCTGCGCGAGTTCCTGAAGGGGTACAAGGGCGGGCTGATCGTGATCAGCCACGACGCCGAGCTCGTCGGCGAGACCGTGAACCGGGTGTTCCTCCTGGACGCGAACCGCCAGGTCATCGACATCTACAACATGAACTGGAAGAACTACCTGCGGCAGAGGGCGGCCGACGAGGAGCGCCGGAAGAAGGAGCGCGCGAACGCCGAGAAGAAGGCGACCTCGCTGCAGCTGCAGGCCGCCCGGTTCGGCGCCAAGGCGAGCAAGGCGGCCGCCGCGCACCAGATGGTGGCCCGTGCCGAGAAGCTGCTCAGCGGCCTCGACGACGTGCGCCAGGTCGACCGCGTCGCCAAGCTGCGCTTCCCCAAGCCCGCGCCCTGCGGCAGGACACCGCTGATGGCGTCGGGGTTGTCGAAGTCGTACGGTTCCCTCGAGATCTTCACCGACGTCGACCTCGCCATCGACCGCGGGTCGAAGGTGGTGGTGCTGGGACTCAACGGTGCCGGCAAGACCACGCTGCTGCGAATACTCGCCGGCGTGGATCAACCCGACACCGGCCAGCTCGAGCCGGGGCACGGCCTCAAGGTCGGCTACTACGCGCAGGAGCACGAGAACCTGGACGTCTCGCGCTCCGTGCTGGAGAACATGATGTCGGCCGCTCCTGACATCAACGAGACCGAGGCGCGCAAAGTGCTCGGATCCTTCCTGTTCACCGGGGACGACGTGCTGAAGCCTGCCGGCGTGCTCTCGGGTGGCGAGAAGACGCGTCTGTCGCTCGCGACACTCGTCGTCTCGTCGGCGAACATGCTGCTGCTCGACGAGCCCACGAACAACCTCGATCCGGCCTCCCGCGAGGAGATCCTGGGCGCACTCGCGCACTACGAGGGAGCGGTGGTGCTGGTCTCGCATGATCCCGGCGCGGTCGCCTCGCTGAACCCCGAGCGCGTGCTGATCCTGCCCGACGGCGTCGAGGACCTCTGGTCCAAGGACTATCAGGACCTGATCGAGCTGGCCTGACGCACGCTCCCTGGACCTCGACAGGGCTGGGGAGAGTGCTGCGGGACGGCCTTCAGCGCTGGACGGCGTCGAGCAGGGCGTCCTCGTCATCCATGTCGCGGTCGCGTCGGCGGCGGGGCTCGCGCGGCGCGCGACCGGCCGCCTCGTCGCGGTGCTTGAGAATCTCGGTGCGGATCACGTAGCCGATGAAGATGAACCCCATGATCGCGAACAGGATCCACTGGATCGCGTAGGACAGGAACGGTCCCGGGTCGTCGGAGGGGGCTTCGAACGCGTGCGGACGCGAGGCGGGAGCGGGGGACTCGCTGACGAGCTCGCCGTAAGCCCCGGTGTCGACCGCGGCGCCGCCACCGATATCGTCCGCGACCAGCGCGAGGTTGATGCTGGGAACCTGGCCCTCGGGAGCGCCGCGGCCGGACGGCGGCAGGGGTTCGGCCGGACGGAGGCGGGCGATGACCGTGGCCTCACCAGAAGGGGGCGCAGGGATCGACGTCGGCACATCGGAACCGTCCCCGGCGATCACCCAGCCGCGATTGACGATGAAGACGCGTCCGTCGTCCGTGCGGAACGGCACGAGCACCTCGAACGCACTGGTCCCGCCATGCGGACGGTTGCGCACCAGGAGCTGTCCGGCGGGCTCGTAGCGCCCGCGCAGCTCGACCGGGTGCCACTGCGACTTCTCGGGGAGTGCTTCACCGGGGGAGAGCAGCTGACCGAGTGGGACCGGCTTCGCGTCGTAGTTCTGCTGCACCAGTTCGAGCTGGGTCTGGCGGCCGTCGTTGCGGGAGAACTGCCAGTTCGAGAGATAGGCGCACACGAGCGCGAACACGATCGCGACGGCGAGGTAGGCGCTCCACCGGAGCAGGCGCTGACGCATCATTCCGGTTCGCCCTCGCCTTCGCCCACGGCGTCGTCGATGCGGGCCGGGAACTCCCGGGCGCGCAGGTAGTCATACAGGAAGCGCAGGTGTTCGTCGCACGCGAGCCAGATCTTCTCCCGCTCGGGACCGTGGATGCGCGGATTGCGCCACACGATGCGGTGCGTCGCCGCGGATCGGCAGCCTGCACGTGAGCACTTCAAGGCGGGTTCGCGAGCCATCACGAGCGCGGCTCGGCGGGGTGCGCGGCTGTCTCGGAGATCGTGATCACCGGGGGATCGGTCGGCGCGGGCGGAGGCGCATCATCGCCTGCCTCGATCTGGATGCGGGGCGACTCCACGCCGGTGGGGACAGAGTCGTCTCCGGCGTTCGCGAACACGACCGCGATGTACGGGAGGACCGCGGCGGCGACGCCGAAGACCCAGGTCCACCAGCCCATCGGCTGCACCACGAACATCAGGACGAAGCAGACCATGCGGATCGACATCGTGATGACGTAGTGGCGCACGCGGTCCCTCGCCTCGTCGCGCGGTGCGCGCGGCAGGGAGGTCACGGCGGCGTCTGGAGTCCTTCTCACGATGACTCCAGCCTACGCCGCCGTGACCCGGCAGGCGCTCAGTAGCTGTTGTAGCTGCTGCTCAGGAAGATGAGCCCGATGATCAGGAAGGCGCCGATGATGACGCTGAGGGCGATTCCGACGTAGCCGGTGATGAGACCGGTGATCGCCAGCGGCTTGCCGCCGAGCGCGGAATCGTTCTTGATCTTCTTGAGCGAGATGTGCCCCATGACGACGGCCGCGATGCCCAGACCCAGCGGCACGATCAGGTACAGCCAGCAGAACACCACACTCGCGATGCCGCAGATCATGGAGGCGATCGCGAGACCGTTCGACTTCAGCGGTGCGGCGTACGGCTGGGCGTAGGGCTGCGCGTACGACGGTGCAGGGTACCCCGGGGCGGCAGGAGCGGCGCCGGGGTAAGCCGGCGCAGCGGGCTGCTGCGCGGCCGGGGCGGGATAGGCGGGCTGCTGCGGCGCGGCGGGCTGCTGCGGCGTCGCACCCGGGTACGCCGGTGCCGGCGGGACCGGGGCCTGYGGCGCCGGCGCGGCGGCCGGATAGGCGGGCTGCTGCGGGGGCACCGGGGCGCCCGGATATGCGGGGGGCTGCTGCCCCTGCGGCGGGATGCCGCCGTTGTCGTTGCTCATGACTGTTCCTCCTGGGTCAACACAAAGATTCCGTGCTCTCAGGGCCCTGTCAATTCCTGCCGCCACATCCGGTCGATAGGCTTGCGAGCCGAACACCTCGATTTCTTGGGAGTCCTGCATGAGCACTGATCGCGTCGTCCTCGTCACCGGCGGAAACCGCGGCATCGGTCGCGCGATCGCCGAACGCTTCGTGCGCGACGGCTACCGCGTCGCCGTCACCGCGCGCAGCGGCGAAGGCCCCGAGGGCACGCTGACGGTGCGTGCCGACGTCACGGACGCGGCGGCGGTGGATGCGGCGTTCACCGAGGTCGAGCAGAAGCTGGGGCCGGTGGAGATCGTCGTCGCGAACGCCGGCATCACGAAGGACACCCTGCTGCTGCGGATGAGCGAGGACGACTTCGACAGCGTCGTGTCGACGAACCTGGGTGGATCCTTCCGCGTCGTCAAGCGCGCATCGAAGGGGATGCTCAAGGCGCGGTTCGGGCGAGTGATCCTCATCTCCAGCGTGGTCGGCCTCTACGGCTCCGCCGGGCAGATCAACTACGCCGCGTCCAAGAGCGCTCTCGTCGGCTTCGCGCGCTCGCTCACCCGAGAGCTCGGCGCCCGTGGCATCACTGCGAACGTCATCGCGCCCGGATTCATCGAGACCGACATGACCGCCGAGCTGCCTGAGGACACCCAGAAGCAGTACAAGGCGAGCATCCCCGCGGGACGTTTCGCGTCCGCAGACGAGGTGGCCGGCGTCGTCACGTGGATCGCCTCCGATGACGCCGCGTACATCTCGGGTGCGGTGATCCCCGTCGACGGCGGCCTCGGCATGGGGCACTGAGCCGCGCCGATCCGCGTGGCCGCGTGCGTCAGCGCACGGCCGCGACCAGCAACTCCGCGAGCCGATCCGGGGCCGAGTACTGCGGCCAGTGGCCGGAGCCGATCCGCACGACCTCCGCGTCGCGGATGCCGCGGTACTCGTCGCCGTAAGAACCCCACTGCTCGAGATATCCCTCGAGCTCGGGTTGCGTGAGCGAACCCATGAGCAGCGTCGCCGGTACGTCGTAACGACGCGGATCCGCGAGGGCGATCGGATCCGTCGGCACCTGCGCGGGTACACTCTGCGCGGTGCGGGCTGCCGCCGCCCTGGTCTGCGCATCGAGGTCGTGCACGTCGCCGTCGTCGAAGAAGTCCCAGCCGGGGAACGGCATGACACCGTCGACCACCGGGAACTCGCTGATCCCGCTGCCGTTCGGCGGGGGCACCGTATCGACGAACACCGCACGGCGCACGCGGTCGGGGCGTGCGTCGACCGCGCCCCAGATGACGTTGCCGCCGCCGGAGTGGCCGACGAGCACCACGTCGTCCTCGGCCTCGTCGATCGCGGCGACGACCGCCGCGATCCAGTCGTCCATGCGCAGGTCGGCGGAGCCGGAGGCGGGGACCCCGACGCCGGGCAGAGTCAGCGGATGCGGGGCGTGGCCGGCAGCACGGAGCGGCTCGAGCACGGGTGCCCACGAGGCTGCGTCGAGCCACAGGCCGGGAACGAGGATGATGTCCATGCCCTCACGCTAGAGCGGGCCACCGACACCGCGCCAGGCGCGAGGCGCCCGCGCAGGAGAGCGGGGTGCGCGGTCAGGGCAGCAACGGGATGACCTGGGACAGGTCGACCGGGCCCACGACGAGCGACGCCGCCGCGCGGACGGCGGGCTTGGCATTGAAGGCGAGGCCGAGTCCCGCAGCCGCCATCATCTCGAGATCGTTCGCGCCGTCCCCGATCGCGATCGTGGCATGGGGCGCCACGCCGAGTTCGGCGGCCCACTCCCGCAGCGATGCCGCCTTGGCCGCAGCGTCCACGATGGCGCCGTCGACCCGCCCGGTCAGCGCGTCGTCCGCGACCTCGAGACGGTTCGCGCGCCAGCGGTCCACGCCGAGCGCGGGCGCGACGGCGTCGAGGATCTCGTGGAATCCGCCCGAGACCACGCCGACCACTCCACCGCGCTCGTGCACCGCCGTGGTGAGCTCCTGCACGCCCGGGGTGGGTTCGATACGACCGCGCACCCGCTCGAACGCCGTCGTGGGGACGCCGGTCAGCGCCGCGACGCGGGACCGCAGGCTCGTCGCGAAGTCGACCTCGCCGCGCATCGCTGCCTCGGTCGCGGCCTGCACCTCGGCCCTGCGGCCGGCCTCCTCGGCGAGGAGTTCGATCACCTCGTTGCGGATGAGCGTGGAATCGGCATCGAGGACGACGAGGAAGCGCGCGGAGGTCACCCGACGAGCGTAGCGGCCGGGCTCGCGCATCCCCGCCGCTGTGACGGCGGGAACGAGGAGCACTCAGCGCTCGATGCGCACGCCCTTGCCGACCACGGTCAAGCCGGTCTCGGTGATCGTGAAGCCGCGGTCGAGATCGCGTTCGCGATCCACGCCGACGGTCGCACCGTCGAGCAGCACCACGTTCTTGTCCAGGATCGCCCTGTGCACGCGCGCTCCCTGGCCGACTCTCACGCCGTCGAAAAGCACCGAGTCGGTGATCGTCGAGCCGCCGGCAGCGAGGGTCCACGGGCCCACCACACTGCGTTCGAGGTGGGTGCCGGAGAGCACGGACCCGAGCGACACGATCGAGTCGATCGCATTGCCGATCCGGCCCACGGAGTCGCGCACGAACTTCGCCGGCGGCGAGTTCACCGCCTGCGAGTGGATCGGCCACTCCATGTTGTACAGGTTGAAGATCGGCAGCGTGGAGATCAGATCCATGTGCGCGTCGAAGAACGACTCGATCGTGCCCACGTCGCGCCAGTACGACCGATCACGCGGGGAGGATCCGGGGACCTCGTTCTGCTTCATGTCGTAGAAGCCGGCCTCACCGCGACCCACGAAATAGGGGATGATGTCGCCGCCCATGTCGTGGTTGGATCCGGCAAGCTCGCCGTCGACCTCGACGGCCTCGATGAGCGYGTCAGCGTCGAAGACGTAGTTGCCCATCGAGGCGAGCACTTCGTGCGGCGAGTCCGGGAGTCCCGCCGGGTCCGAGGGCTTCTCCAGGAACTCGCTGATACGTCCAGAGTCGCCGTCCGCGATGTCGATGACGCCGAATTGCGAGGCGAGAGCGAGCGGCTGGCGGATGCCGGCGACGGTCGCGCGCGCCCCCGAGGCGATGTGCGCCTCGATCATCTGCGTGAAGTCCATCCGGTAGACGTGGTCGGCGCCGATGACGACGACGATGTCCGGTTTCTCGTCGAGGATCAGGTTCAGGCTCTGCAGGATCGCATCCGCAGATCCGGAGAACCAGCGCTTGCCGAGTCGCTGCTGCGCGGGGACCGAGGCGACGTAGGAATCGAGCAGGGCGGACATCCGCCAGGTCTGCGAGATGTGCCGGTCGAGGCTGTGGGACTTGTACTGCGTGAGCACCACGATCTGCCGGAGCCCCGAGTTGATCAGGTTGGAGATCGCGAAATCGATCAATCGGTACTGACCGCCGAAAGGCACGGCAGGCTTGGCTCGATCCGCCGTGAGAGGCATGAGCCGCTTGCCCTCGCCACCGGCGAGGATGATCCCGAAAACCTTCTTTGGTGCCGACATGGGTCCACCATAGAGCCACGTCGATGCATGTACTAGCGTTCACGACATGCGCGTCGACATCATCACCAAGGAGTACCCGCCGGAGATCTACGGAGGGGCCGGCGTGCACGTCGCCGAGCTGGTGAAAGCCCTGCGGGAGAGCATCGACGTGCGGGTTCGAGCCTTCGGCGCGGACCGGGATGAACAAGATGTGACGGCTTATCGAACTCCCGCGGAACTCGCTTCGGCGAACGCGGCGCTGCAGACGCTGGGCACGGATCTGGTCATCGTGCCGGACGTCGCGGGCGCCGACGTCGTGCACAGTCACACCTGGTACGCGAACTTCGCCGGGCACATCGCGTCGCAGCTGCACGGCATCCCGCACGTGCTCACCGCGCACAGCCTGGAGCCGCTGCGGCCGTGGAAGGCGGAGCAGCTCGGCGGCGGCTATGCGGTCTCGAGCGGCGTGGAGAGGCTCGCCTACGAGAACGCGGCCGCGATCATCGCGGTGAGCGCCGGCATGCGCGCCGACATCCTGCGCAGCTATCCGCACGTGGATCCGGCGAGAGTCCGGGTGATCCACAACGGGATCGACGTCGAGGCCTGGCACCCGGTCGAGGACGCTGAGTTCGTGCGCTCCCAGGGCATCGATCCCGGCCGTCCGTCCGTCGTCTTCGTGGGGCGGATCACGCGTCAGAAGGGTCTGCCCTACCTGCTGCGGGCGGCCGCTCTGCTGCCGCCAGAGGTCCAACTCGTGCTGTGTGCGGGGGCGCCGGACACGCCGGAGATCATGGCAGAGGTGCAGGAGCTGGTCCGAGGACTGCAGGCGACCCGTCARGGCGTGGTGTGGATCGAACGGATGCTGCCTCGTCACGAGCTGTCGGCGATCCTCACCGCCGCGACGACCTTCGTGTGCCCCTCGGTGTACGAGCCGCTGGGCATCGTGAACCTCGAGGCGATGGCCTGCGGCGCTGCAGTCGTCGGCACGGCGACGGGTGGGATCCCCGAGGTCGTGGACGACAGGGTGACCGGCCGGCTGGTGCCGATCGAACAGGTGCAGGACGGCACGGGGACGCCCGTGGACCCGGACCGCTACGTCTCGGATCTCGCCGCCGTGCTGACCGAGGTCGTGTCCGATCCCGTGCAGGCGCGGGCGTACGGCGAGGCGGGTCGACGCCGCGCGGCGGACGAGTTCAGCTGGGGCGCGATCGCCGACACGACAAGGGCGCTCTACGAGGAGCTCACGGCCTGACCGATAGGCTGAAGGCATGTCTGCCGTCCTCGAATTCTCGGATGTCGTGGTCCGCCGCGACGGCCGCAACATCGTCGATCATCTGTCCTGGGCCGTCGAGGACGACCAGCGCTGGGTCGTACTGGGACCCAACGGCGCGGGCAAGACGACGCTGCTGCAGCTCGCCGACACCCTGATGCACCCGACGCAGGGACAGGTCGACATCCTGGGGGAGACCCTCGGTCGCACCGACGTGTTCGAGATCCGCCCCCGGATCGGCTTCGCCTCCTCGGCGATGGCGCGTCGGATCCCCGCCGATGAGACCGTGCTGAACACCGTCATGACGGCGGCGTACTCGGTGATGGGGCGCTGGAACGAGTCGTACGAGTCGATCGACGAGCGCCGCGCGATGCGGGTGCTCGAGCAGTGGCATCTGGAGCACCTCGCCGAGCGTCATTTCGGCACGCTCAGCGATGGAGAGCAGAAGCGGGTGCAGATCGCGCGCGCTGTGATGACCGATCCCGAGCTGCTGCTGCTGGACGAGCCGAGCGCGAGCCTCGACCTCGGTGCGCGTGAGGAGCTGCTTGCCCTGCTCGGCGGATTCGCCCAGTCGCCGACGACGCCGGCGATGGTCATGGTGACGCATCACGTCGAGGAGATCCCCGTCGGGTTCACGCACGTCCTGCTGCTACGCGACGGCGCGATCGTCGCGGCGGGGCCGATCGAGCAGACGCTCACGGCCGAGGCGCTGAGCGACGCGTTCGGCATGCCGATCACGCTGGACCGGGTCGACGGCCGCTACGCGGCACGCGCGGCGTGATCTGTTAGAATCGATCCTCGGTGCGCGTTCTGCGCCACAGACTTCCCTCGCCCCTGGCACAATCCAGGGCACCACGTAAGGAATCCCATGAAGACTGACATCCACCCCGAGTACCAGGCCGTCGTTTTCCGCGACCTCGGCTCGGGCGACACGTTCCTCACCCGTTCGACGGTCACGAGCGACAAGACGATCGAGCTGGACGGCGTGGAGTACCCCGTCATCGACGTCGAGATCTCCTCGGCCTCGCACCCGTTCTACACGGGCAAGCAGCGCATCATGGACTCGGCCGGCCGCGTCGAGAAGTTCAACCAGCGCTTCAAGAACTTCGGCGGTTCCTCCAAGTAATCGCCCTCGCGAAAGCCCCCGTCCTCGATCGAGGCGGGGGCCTTCTGCTGTCTAGGGAGAGGGGCGGCCGTCGGCGTCGGACGTCGACGATCGGATCGTCGCGAGGGCGAACCGGATGCCGTCGATCTTTCCTTCGGCATGGCGGATCACACGCCGGAAGCGGTTCTTGCGCTTCGGTTCGTGAGCGAACGTCACCTGCAGGAGTCGATGACGGTCTGCATCCTCTCGATCTCGCGTTCGAGGGCGTCGATGCGCTCGGTATCGGTCGTCATGACGATCGGGTCTCCCTCCATCGGGTAACCGGCCAGTTTACCGCGCCCCGGTCCGCCGGCGCAGAGCGTGCCCCTCAGAGATCGAGCCGGATCCTGTCGCCGTCGATGCCCCACGGCGGGTCACCGGGTGAGGGCGCCGGCGCGGTCCGCCTGGTCTGCCGGTCGCGTTCGGCCTCGGCCTCCAGGGAAGAGGGGGCGAACACGCTGTCGAACGCCCCGCCGATTCCTCCGCCGCCCGTGGCGTAGCGCTTCTCGAGCGGTCTGCGATGAGAGAGCGTCCAGGCGGCATAGCCGAGGACGTACAGCCCGAGCGCGACCGGTAGGGCGATCGCGCCCCATCCCAGCACGGCGTTCAAGGTCTCTTTCACCCTTGCAGGCTACGCCGTCGGATCCGGATCCGGATCCGACGTCAGAAGGATCCCAGGGAAGCGTTCTGACGGGCGGGATCGCCGTCGCGGACGGGCCAGCGGCCGTCCACGCGCTCGGTCGGATCGATCCGACCGATGCGCACGAAGTAGTCGGTCAGGCTGGCGGCCTGCGCCCGCGCCCAGCCGATCTGTCGAGTGTGCAGCTCTCCGGCGCTCGGCGGCAACGGGAAGCGCTGGGCCAGAGCCTGAGCGACCCTGCCCGCCGCGACGGCATCGGCGGAGGCGTCGTGCGCGCCGATCAGATCGACCCCGTAGTGCGCGGCCACGATCTCCAGAGTCCTCTTGCCGGGGCGATACCGGTCGTAGGTCTTGTCGATGATCAGCGGATCGATCACCGGTGAAGGGTTCTCCAACGGAGCCATCCTGTGTCGCCGTGCCTCGTGCGCGAGCAGGGAGAAGTCGAACGCGGCGTTGTAGGCCACGACCGGCACGCCTTGATCGAGGAGGGACCTGAGGGCGGCCACGACGCCCGCGATGACCTGGGCGGCGGGGGCGCCGTCACGGTGCGCGCGTTCCGAGGTGATGCCGTGGATCGCGGTGGCGCCGGCGGGGATCGGGATTCCAGGATCGGCCAGCCATGTGCGCGCCGCGATCTCGGCGCCGTGGTGATCGAGCACTCCGACGTGCGCGGTGACGATGCGGTCTCGCGTCACATCGATCCCGGTGGTCTCGAGGTCGAAGACTCCGACGCGGGTCAACCAGGGCGGCAGAGGCGTCGAATCGGTCATGACGCCACCGTAGGACGAGGGCCCGACATCCCCGTCCCGGCGCGCGGCAGTGCGCTCAGGACGCATCGGTCACGCCCGTAGACTCGAAGCATGCCCGCTCCTTCGCCCTACGCCGCACGTCTGGATCGCATTCCGGTGCGACGAGACGAGGCCGAGATCCTCGGCGGGCGCACGGCGTACTGGGTCTACGGCCCCGATGATGCGGAGCTCACCGTCCTCGCGGTGCACGGCTTCCGGGGCGAGCACCACGGACTCGAACCCGTGGTCGCGCACCTGCCTGGCGTGCGCGTGATCATGCCCGACCTGCCGGGGTTCGGCGAGACGCCGCCGCTTCCCGGCCGCGTCCACGACATCGACGCCTACGCGCAGTGGCTCACGGAGTTCGCCGCGCAGGTCGCTCCTGGCGCGGTCGTCCTCGGACACTCGTTCGGCTCGATCGTGGCATCGGCCGCGGTCGCGGGCGGGCTGGAGACGCCGCGGCTGATCCTGGTCAACCCGATCGGAGCTCCGGCGCTGGAGGGACCCAAAGCCGTGCTGACCCGCCTCGCGATGCTGTACTACGCACTCGGCGCGAGGCTTCCGGAGTCCATCGGCACCGAGCTCCTGCGGAACAGGATCATCGTGCGCGCCATGAGCATCGCGATGGCCAAGACACACGATCCGGAACTGCGCCGGTTCGTGCACGATCAGCACGACACCTACTTCTCACGCTTCTCCGACCGCGACGTGCTCAGCCAGGCGTTCCGCACGAGCGTCTCGCACGACGTCCGCGAATTCGCACCGCGCATCGCGGTTCCGACGCTGCTGGTGGCGGCGCAGCGCGACGACATCACCCCGATCGAGGCGGAGCGTGCGCTCGCGCCCCTGTTCCCCGACGCCGAGCTCGTCGAGATCGCTCACGTCGGCCACCTGATCCACTACGAGACCCCGGCCGAGGCAGCGGGCGCGATCAGGCGGTTCCTCCGGCCTCTCGTCGTGCCAGCCCCATAAGACCGCCGACGCGGAACGGGATGACCTCGCCCATCGCGAGCGATGTCTCGGTCCGCTCGACGCCGTCGATCGAGAGGATACGGGCGTCCGTGTCGAAGAGGTGGCGGGCGTCGCGGCAGGCGACGAGTGCGAGCAGATCGATCGACCCGCTCAGGCCGTGAGCCTGCACCACTTCCGGCACCCGCGCGAGCTCGGCGATGATCCTGGGCAGCTCGGTCTGACGGACGCCGATGCTCACGAACGCCTGCAGCGGGTAGCCGAGCACGGCGGGGGAGAAAGCGCGCTCATAGGGCAGGAACACCCCGGTCTGGTCCAGCCGGGCCAGGCGCGCCTGGATCGTGTTGCGGGAGAGCCGGAGCTTCTCGGCCATCGCGACCACCGTCGTGCGCGGGTCGGCGGAGAGCATCTCGAGGATGTCGAGATCGGTGCGATCAAGGGTTGCCATGTTGCCAAAGGCTAGCAGCCTGCAAGGGGCCATTAGTTGGCAACATGCTCAGGCCACCGCCGAATGCTTGAGCGACGTGTGAAGCGGTCGTACGCTCAAGGCAAGCGAAGACGCACCGGATCCTTCCCACGAGGGCGGATCCACTGAGGAGGACGAAGATGTCAACCCACCTTGATCCGATCACCGTGACCGGCATCGGGCTCGACGAGCCCGCCGGCCTCATCGACGCCCACGGTCGGCGTCGCAACGACACGCGTCTCGCCCCCTATGCCGCCGACGTCACGTCCGACCAGCTGCTCTCCCTGCTGCGCGACATGATCGTGCTGCGCAGGCTCGACAACGAGGGTGTCGCACTGCAGCGCCAGGGTCAGCTCGGCCTGTGGGCCCCGTGCCAGGGGCAGGAGGCCGCGCAGATCGGCTCCGGCCGCGCGCTCAAGAGCGATGACGTGGTCTTCCCGAGCTACCGCGAGACCGGTGTGATGCTGGCGCGCGGCGCACAGCCCGGTGACTACGTCCGCATGTGGCGCGGCGAGGAAGGGGCAGCCTACGACCCCGCCGTCATGCACATGGCGCCGCTGCAGATCATCATCGGTGCGCAGACGCTGCACGCGGTCGGCTACGCGCTCGGCATCCTGCACGACGGTTCCGACCAGGTCGCCGTCACCTACTTCGGCGACGGGGCCACGAGCCAGGGCGATGTCAACGAGGCCATGATCTTCGCGTCCTCGTACCGCGCCCCGGTCGTCTTCATCTGCCAGAACAACCACTGGGCGATCTCCGAGCCCGTGGCTGTGCAGTCGCAGCATCCGATCGCGGGGCGCGCGCCCGGCTTCGGGATCCCCAGCATGCGCGTGGACGGCAACGACGTGCTCGCGGTGTTCGCGGCGACGCGCTGGGCGCTCGAGCAGGCCCGCAGCGGATCTCCGGCGTTCCTCGAGCTCGTCACCTATCGGATGGGCCCGCACACCACCGCCGACGATCCCACGCGCTACCGCGATCCGGCCGAGCTCGAGTACTGGCGCGGCAAGGATCCGCTCGCGCGGGTCGAGGCGCTGCTGCGTGCCGAAGGCGTGCTCACCGACGAGATCGCCGCCGGCTTCGCGGCGGAAGCCGACGAAGCGGCCATGCAGATGCGGGCGGCGTGCCTCAGCCTCACGACGCGCGGGCCGCTCGCGGTGTTCGACGGCGTCTACGCCGAGCCGCACACCGGCATCGATGAGGAGCGTGCCGATTACGCCCGCTATCTCGCGACGCTCGCGGAGGCGTGACATGGCGCAGATGACGATGGGCAAGGCGCTCGGCGCCGCCCTCAAGCAGTCCCTGGCGGATGATCCGAAGGTCCTCCTGCTCGGTGAGGACATCGGCAAGCTCGGCGGCGTGTTCCGCATCACCGACGGGCTCCTGGACGAGTTCGGCGCGGAGCGGGTGATCGACACGCCGCTCGCGGAGTCCGGGATCGTCGGCACGGCGGTCGGCCTCGCGATGCGCGGCTACCGGCCGGTGGTCGAGATCCAGTTCGACGGATTCGTGTACCCCGCGTTCGACCAGATCGTCTCCCAGGTCGCGAAGCTGCACTACCGCACTCAGGGCACGGTCCCGATGCCGATCACGATCCGGATCCCCTGGGGCGGCGGCATCGGTGCGGCTGAGCACCATTCCGAGTCGCCGGAGGCCTACTTCGTGCACACAGCGGGGCTTCGAGTCATCGCGGTCTCGAACCCGCAGGACGCCTATACATGCCTGCGTCAGGCCATCGCGAGCGACGACCCGGTGATCTTCTTCGAGCCCAAGCGGCTCTACCACGCCAAGGGCGAGGTCGATCTGGAGACCCCGCTCGCGGATGCGGCGCCGATGGGCCTCGCCCGCGTGGTGCGCGAGGGCACGGACGCCACGATCGTGACCTACGGCGCCATGGTGCGCACAGCACTCGAGGCCGCCGAGGCCGCGGAGGCGGAGGGCAGGTCGCTCGAGGTGATCGATCTTCGCTCGCTCTCGCCGGTGGACTACGGCACCGTCTGCGCTTCGGTGCGCCGGACCGGGCGGGTGGTCGTCGCGCACGAGGCGGCGCGCGAGGCGGGTGTCGCGGCCGAAGTCATCGCGAGCATCACCGAGAAGTGCTTCACCTGGCTCGAGGCGGCACCGCTGCGCGTCACAGGCCATGACATCCCGTATCCGCCGGCGAAGCTGGAGAAGTTCCACCTGCCGGACCTGGATCGGATCCTCGACGCGGTCGACCGCGTCTGCGATGACGAGCAGCTGCTGGAGGGGGTCGACCGATGAAGCAGGAATTCCTCCTTCCCGACCTCGGTGAGGGTCTCGCCGAGGCGGAGATCGTGCAGTGGCTGGTCGCCGAGGGCGACACGGTCACCCTGAACCAGACGCTGGCCGAGGTGGAGACCGCCAAGGCGATCGTCGAGCTGCCCTCGCCGCACGCGGGCGTGATCACCTCGCTGCACGCTGCCGCCGGTGACGTCGTCCTCGTGGGGGCACCGTTGGTGGGTTTCGAGATCGAAGGGCAGGGCGAGCCCGCCCCGGATGCTCCCGCCGCGACGGCAGAGTTCGAGGAGGGTTCCGGGCCGAACCTGGTCGGCTACGGCGCCGCACCGTCGAACGGCCGGCCGCAGCGTCGTGCGCGTCGTGCCGGCGCGGGGTCCGCCGCCGCGACGACGGTCGCCGCTGACGTCGATGTGCGCGTCGCGGCGCCGCACGACGACATCGCGGTGCTGCCGGCGCCGCCGGAGCGCGGGGAGCGCCCTCGTTCCACGCCCCCCGTCCGCGCGTATGCGAAGGGCCTGGGCGTGGATCTGGTGCTCGTCGCGGCCGAGCTCGGCGACCGAGTGATCAGCCGTGCCGACGTCGACGCCTACCGTGAGCGCCTCGTGCAGCGCGGCGAGGGTCTGGCCGCCGAGGTCACTGCGGCGCCCTCGTCGGTCGCAGCACCGGTGCGCCCGGTCACGGGGGAGCGGGCGACCACCCGGATCCCRGTCCGCGGGGTGCGCAAGCACACGGCCGAGGCGATGGTGCAGAGCGCGTTCACCGCCCCGCACGTGACCACCTTCTACACGGTCGACGTGACCGCGACGAGCGAGCTCATCGCCTCCCTACGGGCGACAGCCAAGCCGGACGCACCGCGCATCGGCGTGCTTACCGTCGTCGCGAAGGCGGTGTGCCTGGCACTCGCCTCCTTCCCAGGGCTGAACGCGCGGTGGGACGGGGACGCGGGCGAGATCGTGCAGCAGCACTTCGTCGATCTCGGCATCGCCGCGGCCACGGATCGCGGCCTGATCGTGCCGATCATCCGCGACGCCGAGCGGATGCCGCTCGGCGAGCTCGCGGCCGCCGTCGCCGACCTCACCCGCACGGCGCGGAGCGGCAAGACCTCACCCGCGGAACTCTCCGGCGGCACGTTCTCGCTCACCAACATCGGCGTGTTCGGCATCGACGCCGGGACTCCGATCCTGCCTCCGGGGCAGACCGGGATCCTCGCGCTCGGCGCCGTGCGGCGACTGCCGTGGGAGTACGAGGGCGAGATCGCACTGCGCGACGTCATGACGCTCAGCCTGTCGTTCGATCATCGGATCGTCGACGGCGCCGAGGGGGCGCAATTCCTGAAGGCCGTGGCCGACGTGCTCCAGGAGCCCGGCCGCGCGATGCTGCTGGGCTGAGCCGTGCTGATCGCGCCGTCTGCGGACGGCGCGATCAGTCGTTCCGGGGGCGGCGATCCAGGCCCAGCACCCGCCGGGTCAGGCGCCGCTCGCGCACGATGAAGGCGGTGCCGATCACCCACAGCGGAACCTGCGTCACAAACGCCCAGCGGAACGCGTCGAGCGTGTAGGTGGCCGGTGTGCCCGCGCCCTGCAGGTCGAGCGCGAGGCCGATCAGGAAGATCGCGATGAGCGCGGCGAGGAATCCGCCTCCGTTGACGACGCCCGTCGCCGTGCTGAGCCGGTGCTGCGGGTTGTGCGTGCGCGCGTGATCGAACGCGACCATCGACGCGGGGCCGCCCGTGGCGAGTGCGATCGCCAGCAGGATCAGCAGCCAGAGCGGCGCCTCACCCGGCCAGAGGATCACGGCGAGCCAGACGATCACCTGCAGCGCGATCGTCGGCAGGACGAGCATGAGCGAGCGACTCGTCGGGTGACGGGCGGAGAGGGTTCCGAGCACCGGACCGAACAGGATCCCGAACAGCACGTACACCGTTGTCACGAGAGACGCGGTGCCGATCGACAGGCCCTCGCCGCTCGTGAGGAACGGGATGCCCCACAGCATCATGAAGGCGGTGCCGGCGAACGGCGTGGTGAAGTGCGTCCAGAACCCGAGGCGTGTGCCGGGATGGGCGAGCGCCTCGCGCAGGGTGACGCGCAAGTCCGCCCGGGAGGTCACGACCCGGATCGCCCCGGTGTCGGTGTTCACGGAGACATCCTCGGTGAGGTCGGGCGGGCGGTTGCGGATCAGCGCGAAGACCAGCACCGTGAACAGCACGCCGAGCCCCGCGAGGCTTCCGAACGTGACGGACCACGACGTCGAGTGCAGCAGCAGCGGCAGGGGGAGGAGCGCGACCAGCTGCCCGAGCTGGCCGACGATGCCGGTCAGCTGGGCCATCAGCGGTCCGCGTTGCGCCGGGAACCAGATCGCCACGAGGCGCAGCACGCCGGGGAAGATCGCCGCGTCGCCGGCGCCGAGGATCATGCGGGCGACGATCGCGACGCCGACGTTCGGGGCGAAGGCCATCACGAGCTGGCCGACGGCCATGAGCAGCATGCCCGCGACCATGATCGGGCGGGATCCATAGCGGTCCAGCAGAAGGCCGACGGGGATCTGCATGAGTCCGTACACGGCGAGCTGCAGCACGGCGAAGAGGGACAGCGTCGACGCGTCGGCCTGGAACAGATGCGCGGCGTCCACGCCGACCGCCGACAAGGATGTCCGGTTCGTGATCGACAGCACGTAGGCCGATACACCGACGATCCAGATCAGCCACATCCGCCAGGTCGGTGCAGGGGCGGAATTCACGGCTCTCCTCGGGATCGGCGGCGTCTTCGATCCTACGCCCGCCCGCGATCCGGGCCCGGGCGGCGCCCCGGCGCTGCGGCGCTCAGACGGCGGACGCGTCGAGCAGGCGCAGGCCCCCGCCGTCCATCGCGAAGCGGTGCACCGATCCGTTCCCGAGTCGTTCGCCCGGTGCGGGCAGCGTGCCTCCCGAGGCGTGCTCGAGCAGGGCGCGGATGACGCCGCCGTGCGTGCAGACCAGCACCGACTCCACCCGGGGCGCGGAGCGGCGCCGTGCCGCGAGATCGATCCTGGCGAGGGATGCGAGTGCGCGCTCGGTCAGCTGCTGCACGGTCTCGGCGCCTGGCACGTTGTCGCTGCGCGCTCCGAAGCGCTCCCGGTACTGGTCCCAGAGCAAGCCCTCCGCCTCACCGAACTCGTGCTCGCGCATCCCGGCGGTGACCAGCGGTGCGGACAGCCCCCGTTCGCGCGCGATGATCTCCGCAGTCTCCCGCGCCCGGCCGAGCGGGCTCGCGTAGACGTGATCGAAGGCGGTACCCGCGAGCTGCACGGCGGCATTCCGCGCCTGGGCGCGGCCCGTGTCGTTGAGCGGGATGTCGGTGGATCCCTGGATGCGGCCCTCCAGGTTCCAGTCTGTCTGGCCGTGGCGGATAAGGGTGATGAGAGTCACGTGAGCAGCTCCAGAAGGACGGGGAGGACGAGGCTGGTGGAGGCGGCGATCGTCGCCGATGCCCAGGCGTCGGCGCGCGTGGGCTCGAGGTTGACGATGACGATGGGGAGACCGCGACGGCGAGCGCGCTCGATGATCCGGATGCCCGAGTTCACGACCAAGGAGGATCCCGCGACGATCAGTGCGTCTCCTGAGCGCAGCAGGGCCTCGGCGGTCGCGAAGCGCTCGGTGGGGATGAACTCGCCGAAGAACACGACGTCGGGTTTCAGAGGCCCATCGCACACCGTGCAGACCGGCAGGACGAAGCCCTCGGTGGTTTCCGGGCGCACGTCGCCGTCCGGCTGGAGCAGCACCTCGTCGGGAACGTCGAGCCAGGCGTTGCGCTCCTCGATCTGAGCGGCGACCGCGTCGCGGGAGAAGCTCTGTCCGCAGCGCAGACAGAGCACCGTCCGCATGGTGCCGTGCAGTTCGACCACGCGTGCGGACCCCGCGGCGAGATGCAGGCCGTCGACGTTCTGCGTGATCGCGCCGACCGCGCGGCCGGCCTGCTCGAGTCCGGCGATGGCGCGGTGCCCAGGATTCGCGACCGCCGTGCCGAACGAGCGCCAGCCGAGGTGCCCGCCCAACCAATACCGGCGTTGCGCGTCCTTCGAGCCGAGGAAGGTCTGCACGGTCATAGGCATGCGCCGCGGTGTCGATCCGGCTCCGCGATACGCGGGGATGCCCGAGTCCGTGGAGAGCCCGGCGCCGGTCAGGAAGGCGATGCGGCGATCGGAGAGGAGCTCCGCGACAGGCTCGAGCTGGGTGTGCAACGACGCGCTGCTGCTGTTCATCCGACCTCCTCGCCCGAGTCTACGGGCGGGATCCTGCGCGGCCGCCGGGTGGGCGGGCGCACGGCCGGGCGGACCTGTCAGAGTGGACCCGTGCACGAGATCCGCATCGACGACCCCGCAGACCTCCGGCTCGACGACTACCGAGGGCTGACCGACACGGCCTTGCGCTTGCGCAGCGATGTCGACGGCGGATTGTACATCGCCGAATCGCTCAAGGTGATCGCGCGGGCCGTGCACGCAGGTCACCGCCCGCGTTCGGTGCTGACGCAGGAGCGCTGGCTGGATGGCCTGCGCGCGCTGTTCGGCGACGCCGATGTAGAGGTGTACGTCTGCCAGGACGCGGTGGTCGAGGCCGCCGCGGGGTTTCCCGTGCATCGTGGTGCGCTGGCGGCCATGCACCGCCCTGCGCTGCCGGATCTCACAGACGTCGTGCGAGGATCCCGCACGATCCTCGTGCTGGAGGACCTCGTGGAGCATCAGAACGTCGGATCCGCCTTCCGCGCGGCGGCGGCTCTCGGCGCCGATGCGGTGCTCGTCTCCGCCCGCTGTGCGGATCCGCTGTATCGCCGCAGCGTCAAGGTCAGCACCGGCACGGTGTTCCAGGTGCCGTGGACGCGCTTCGACAGCTGGGACGAGCTGGTGCCGATCCTGCACACCGAGGGGATCCGGCTCGCCGCGCTCGCCCTCCGCGACGACGCCGCGACGCTGGAGTCCTATGCCGCGCGGCGCCCGGAGCGCGTCGCTCTCGCCTTCGGGTCCGAGGGTCCCGGTCTGTCCGCCCAGGCGCTGGGAGCGGCCGACGCCGTGGTGACCATCCCGATGACCGGCGACGTGGACTCGCTCAACGTCGCCTCTACCGCCGCGGTAGCGCTCTGGGCGCTGCAGCATCCGCCGGCGATCCGCCCCTGAACCCCGTTCCGCAACGACGGAACTCCTCGAAACTGCCGCTCACTGGTCGTCGGGCAGGACCATCGGCATCGGTTCGGGGCGCTTAGCTGCGATGGTGTCGCCCGACGACTGGTGACGCAGGCGCCGCAGCACCCACGGCACCAGGTGCGCGCGCGCCCAGACCAGGTCCTCGTTGCGGGCTTCGCGCCACGTGCGTACGGGGAACGGGTCGGCGACCATCTCCTGCAGGTCGTTCGGAACGTTCAGGGCGCGCAGCACCATGCGGGCGACCTCGTGGTGGCCGAGCGGGTTCATGTGCAGCCGGTCGTCGGCGAAGAAGCGCGGATCCTGGATGGTCTTGAGGCCCCATTGATCGGCGACGATGCAGTCGTTCCGCTCTGCGATCGCCCGGACGTTCTCGTTGTAGATCGCGACCTTGCCGCGGAACGGGCGGAAGACCGGCGTGAAGTTCGTGTCGATGCCGGTGATCAGGACGATGGCGGCGCCGGTGCGCGACAGACGCGTGACCATGTCGTCGAGCAGCACGGCGATCTCGTCCGGATCGGTGCCGGGGCGGATGACGTCGTTGCCGCCGGCGCACAGCGTGATCAGGTCGGGGTTCAGCGCGATGGCCGGCGCGATCTGCTCGTCGCTGATCTGTCCGATGAGCTTGCCCCGTACCGCGAGATTGGCGTACGCGAAGTCCTCGCTCTGGGCGCCGAGCACTTCTGCCACCCGATCGGCCCAGCCGCGGTGCCCTCCCGGCGCGCTCGGCTCGGGGTCGCCGATGCCCTCGGTGAAGGAGTCGCCGATCGCCACGTAGCGGTGCCACGGGTGCGGCGTCTCATTGGGGACGTACGGAGTGCGCGGTTCGTGACCGGACATGACCCTCTCCTTCTCGCGGGCGCCTGTTCGGCGCGGCACAGCATTCGAGACTACCCGCGTGACCGGGCAGCAGGGCGGATGCTCGGGCGGCGTTCCGCAGTGGTCGGAGATGTCCCCGGCCTCGTCTATCGTGGAATCCCATGCTCTCCCCGTCCTTCCCTCAGCGCGCCCCTTGGGGTACCGCCGACAGGCTGAGGGCATGGCAGCGCGAAGCGCTGGAGGAGTACTTCCGGATCCCCGAGCGCAGGGACTTCCTGGTCGCCGCGACGCCGGGCGCCGGTAAGACGACGTTCGCGCTCACGCTCGCGGTCGAGCTGCTGCACACGAACGAGATCGACCGCGTGATCGTGGTCGCGCCGACCGAGCACCTCAAGACCCAGTGGGCCGACGCCGCGGCGCGCGTGCACATCCGGCTGGATCCGCGCTTCCGCAACAGCCACTGGGCGCCGTCGCGGCAGTACCACGGCGTCGTCGTGACGTACGCGCAGGTCGCAGCGAAGTCCTCGGTGCACAAGCACCTCACCGAGGGCGGACGCACCCTCGTGATCCTCGACGAAGTGCACCACGGGGGCGACGCGCTGAGCTGGGGCGACGCGATCCGCGACGCCTACGGTTCGGCCCGGCGCAGGCTGCTGCTGAGCGGCACCCCGTTCCGCAGCGACACGGCGCCGATCCCGTTCGTGGACTATCTCCCCGATGAGTCGGGCGCGCGGATCTCCAGCACCGACTACGCGTACGGCTACGGGCGGGCGCTGCAGGACGGCGTCGTGCGGCCTGTGCTGTTCCACATGTATGCGGGCAAGATGCGCTGGCGCACGAGCGCCGGCGACGAGCTCGAGGCGCATCTCGGTCAGGACAACACGAAGGACGTCACCTCGCAGGCCTGGCGCACGGCGCTGGATCCTGAGGGGGAGTGGATGCCCGCGGTGCTGTCCGCCGCCGACCGCCGGCTCACCGAGATCCGCCAGCACGTGCCGGACGCGGGCGGTCTCGTGCTGGCGACCGATCAGACCGTTGCCCGCGCGTACGCCAAGATCCTGCACTCGCTGACGGGGCAGCGCCCGACCGTGGTGCTGTCCGACGATGCGACCGCGTCGGAGCGCATCGAGAAGTTCAGCGCATCCGGCGACCGGTGGATGGTCGCGGTGCGGATGGTGTCGGAGGGTGTGGATGTCCCCCGTCTCGCCGTCGGCGTCTACGCCACCTCGTCGTCGACGCCGCTGTTCTTCGCGCAGGCGATCGGCCGCTTCGTGCGCGCCCGCCGTCGTGGTGAGGCGGCGAGCGTGTTCCTCCCGAACGTGCCCGTGCTGATGAAGCTCGCGAACGAGCTCGAGAAGCAGCGCGACCACGCTCTGGACCGCCGGTCCAAGGACGAGGACGGCCTCGACGATTCGCTGCTGGAGAGCGCCAACCGCGAGGACGACGCCTCGGACGCGCTCACGCAGGAGTTCAGCTACCAGGCGATCTCCTCACTCGCGCACTTCGATCGCGTGGTCTTCGACGGCCAGGAGTTCGGCCAGCTCGCGGAGCCCGGCACGCCGGAGGAGGAGGAATTTATCGGGATCCCGGGACTCCTCGAGCCCGAGCACGTGCACGAGCTGCTCATGCAGCGGCAATCCCGCCAGTCCCGGCTCCGTGAGGCGCGCGAGGCCACCACACCGGCGCAGTCGACGACGCTGCCGGAGCCGCTGCACCGCACTCTGCGCGAACAGCGCCAACTGCTCAACAGCCTCGTCGGCGTCTACGCGCGGCAGACCGGCGACCCGCACGGCGCCGTGCATGCGGAACTGCGCCGGCTCTGCGGCGGTCCGGCGGTCGCACAGGCCACCGTGACCCAGCTGCAGTCGCGGATCGACCTTCTCCGACGGCGCGTGCGGGCCTGAGTCGAACCCTCTTCCCGGCACGGGGCGACGCGCCCGGCAGGGCCCGGTTCGGATTCCCGAAATGYTGGTAATCCCCGTCCTGGCGCGGATTCTGCGCCCTCGGCTCGATAGCGTTGAGCGGTTGCCTCGATCCATGAAGGACCTCATGAACACGCCTGACACCGCGCACGCAGAACCCACCGCGGCCGACCGCCGCCGCTGGGCGCGCTACCTCGTCGAAGAGCGCGCCGAGGCGCACGTCTATCAGCAGCTCGCTCAGCGCCGAGAGGGCGAGGAACGCGAGATCCTGCTCGAGCTCGCCGCGGCGGAGGGACGCCATGAGGCGCACTGGCTCGCGCTGCTCGGTGGAGAGCCCCACCGGCTCCCGCGACCGGGTCTGCGCGCGCGGACTCTGGGGTGGATGGCCGGACGCTTCGGCTCCATCTTCGTGCTCGCGCTCGCCCAGAGCGCGGAGGCGCGGTCCCCGTACGACGCCGAGGTGTATGCCACACCGGCCATGCGGGCCGATGAGAAGGTGCACTTCGAGGTGGTCCGGGGCCTTGCCGCTCGCGGCCGGCGCCAGTTGTCCGGCTCGTTCCGCGCTGCGGTGTTCGGCGCGAACGACGGTCTCGTGAGCAACCTGGCACTCGTGCTGGGCATCGGGGCGACGGGTGCGAGCAGCAGTCTCGTCCTGTTCAGCGGCTTCGCGGGCCTGCTCGCCGGAGCGCTCTCGATGGGCGCGGGCGAGTTCGTGTCGGTGCGGTCTCAGCGCGAGCTGCTCGAGGCGACCGAGGAGAACGGGCACGGCGACGCCACGGCGAGCGACCTCGAGCTGGACGAGAACGAGCTCGCGCTCGTCTACCGTGCCAGGGGCATGGATGCCGATGAGTCGCTGCAGCGGGCCCGCCGCGTGGTGAGCGCCGCGAAGGCGGGCCTGGCTCAGCGTGCCACGGGGCCGCTGCGCGTTCCCGCCGATGGCGGTGACGAGCACGAGATCATCGGGAGAGCGTGGCCTGCGGCGATCTCGAGCTTCCTGCTGTTCGCGTCGGGCGCGATCGTGCCGGTGCTGCCCTGGATCTTCGGCATACAGGGCGTTCCCGCGGTGCTGGTGGCCCTCGCCCTCGTCGGCATCGCACTGCTCGGCACCGGAGCCACCGTCGGCGTGCTCTCCGGTGGGCCGCCGCTGCGCCGCGGCCTGCGCCAGCTGGCGATCGGCTTCGGCGCCGCCGCCGTCACCTATGCGCTGGGTCTGCTGTTCAACGTCAGCGTGGGCTGACGTGCGCGGAGACGCGAAGAGCCGGGGTCGTCGATCCCGGCTCTTCGCGTATGAACGTCCTGGACGATCGAGGGGCCACCCGGAACGACGAAGGCCCCGGATCCTTTCGGACCCGGGGCCTTCATACCAGCGTGCGCGAGGGGGGACTTGAACCCCCACGCCCTATTCGGGCACTAGCACCTCAAGCTAGCGCGTCTACCTATTCCGCCACCCGCGCTGGTGTTTTCGGCTGTTCCCAACCGAAGAATGACACTATCACGTTCCTCAGAGCCCCTCGAACCGCGGTGCATGTCGGGCGCGTCGCCGGTATCGGCCCGAGTCCTGGGCTGCGGATCCGCCTCGGCCGTTGGGTAGCCTGGACGCATGCCCCAGCCGGATGCCGAACTTCCCGAGGTCGCGCGGATCGCCGCCGAGCTCATCCGTTTCGACACCTCCAACTTCGGCGGTGGCGACGCGAAGGGCGAACGCGAGGCCGCGGAGTATGTGGGCGCCTACCTGGAGTCGCTCGGCCTCCAGCCGGAGTACTACGAGCCGATCCCGCGGCGCACGAACGTCATGGCGCGCGTGGCGGGCAGGAACAGGGACAAGCCGGCGCTCGTCGTGCACGGTCATCTCGACGTCGTGCCCGCGATGGCAGGGGACTGGCAGGTGGACCCGTTCGCGGGCATCGTGCAGGACGGCATGCTCTGGGGCCGCGGCGCGGTCGACATGAAGAACATGAACGCCATGATCCTCACCGCGGTGGCGGAGATCCTGCGTGCCGGAGAACAGCCGGAACGCGACCTGATCCTCGCCTTCTTCGCCGATGAGGAGAACGGCGGCGTCGAGGGCTCGGCCCTCGTCGTGCAGAACCGTCCAGAGTGGTTCGCCGGTGCGGCGGAGGCGATCAGCGAGGTCGGCGGCTACTCGATCCCCGTCGGCGACCAGCGCGCCTACCTGCTGCAGGTGGGGGAGAAGGCGCTGATGTGGATCCGCCTCATCGCGAAGGGACGGGCGGGCCACGGCAGCCGGTTCCACCCCGACAACGCCGTCACGAAGCTCGCCGAGGCCGTCGCTGCGATCGGTCGCACGTCCTGGCCGATCCAGCTGACCGATACCACCCGCGAGTTCCTCGACCGGATGAGTGCCCTGACGGGACTTCCGGTGGACGATCCGGACGCCCTCGCCGCGACCGCCGGCCCCGCGGAGGCGTTCCTGCGCTCCACGTTGCGCACGACGACGAACCCGACCGTGCTGCAGGCCGGCTACAAGCACAATGTGATCCCGGAGCGTGCTGAGGCGCTCATCGATGTGCGCGTGATCCCGGGGCAGGAGCAGGACGTGCTCGCGCAGCTGCGCGCACTCGTCGGGGACGACATCGAGATCGAGATGGTCGTGCAGGACATCGGCATGGAGACGCCGTTCGCGGGTCCCCTCGTCGACGCCATGGTCGCGGCGCTGGAACGGCACGATCCGGGCGTTCCCGTCATCCCGTACCTGCTCGGCGCGGGCACCGACAACAAGGCGCTCGCCTTCCTTGGCATCACCGGCTACGGCTTCGCACCGCTGAAGCTGCCGGTCGATCTCGACTTCACCGGCATGTTCCACGGTGTGGACGAGCGGGTGCCGATCGACTCCCTGGTGTTCGGGCAGCGCGTGCTCACCGATCTCCTGCGGACCTACTGATCATCTGACCACCCACAGACCGACCGAACCGCGCGAGCCTGCGCACGACGCGAAAGCGATCCATGCACCTTCTCGAAGCCATCTTCCTGGGGATCGTGCAGGGACTCACCGAGTTCCTGCCGATCTCCTCCAGCGCGCATCTCCGGATCGTCGGCGCTTTCCTGCCGAGCGCGCAGGATCCCGGCGCCGCCTTTACCGCCATCACCCAGATCGGCACGGAGGCTGCCGTCGTGGTGTTCTTCTGGCGCGACATCGTGCGGATCGTCGGGAGCTGGTGGTCGGCGCTGATCGGCCGGATCCCGCGTAACGACCCCGACGCCCGGATGGGGTGGCTGATCATCATCGGCAGCATTCCGATCGTGTTGCTGGGCCTCGTCTTCAAGGACCAGATCGAGACAGTGTTCCGTTCGCTGTGGCTCATCGCGATCATGCTGATCGTGTTCGGTGTGCTGCTCGGGGTCGCGGACGCGATCGGGGCGCGGCGGCGCAAGCTCAAGGACCTCACTCTCGGCCACGGCATCGTGTACGGCCTCGCGCAGTCCCTCGCGCTGATCCCCGGCGTCTCCCGCTCCGGCGGCACCATCACGGCCGGACTGCTGCTCGGTTACGAGCGCGAAGCGGCCGCCCGGTACGCGTTCCTGCTCGCGATCCCCGCGGTCTTCGGATCGGGCGTGTACCAGGCGGTCAAGAGCATCGGCGAGCCGAGCGTGTTCTCCGCCGGCGAGACCCTCGCCGCCACGGGCATCGCGTTCGTCGTAGGCCTCGGCGTGATCGCGTTCTTCATGCGCTGGATCTCGCGGCGCAGCTTCCTGCCGTTCGTGGTCTACCGGATCCTGCTCGGCATCGTGCTGATCGTCCTGCTCGCGCTGGGTGTGATCAAGCCCTGACGACGCGTCGGGCGGCGGCGACGTCGATCGGATCCCGGACCCTTCGACAGGCTCAGGGACCGGCGGCTCAGCGCTTGTGCTCGCCCGGGCCCTCGCCGTTGCGGCGGAAGAACCGCTCGAAGGCCTGGGCGATGGCCTCGCCCGAGGCATCGGGAGAATCCCAGGTGTCGCGCTTCGTCTCCAGCTGCGCGATGTAGGCGGCCATCTCTTCGTCCTCCGCGGCGGCCGCGTCGATCGTGGCCTCCCACATGGCGGCCTCGGTGGCGAGCTGTCCGCGCGGGACGTCGACGCCGGTCACCTCGTGCAGCCGGTCGAGCAGTGCGAGGGTCGCCTTGGGCGAGGAACCACCGGTCTGCACGTAGTGCGGCACGTTGGCCCAGAGGGACAGCGCGGGGATCCCGGCCTGCTCCGCCGAGTGCTCCAGCGCGGAGAGGATCCCGATGGGCCCTTCGTAGGTGGAGCGCTCGATGCCGAGCGCCTCACGGACCTCGGCGTTCTCGCTCGAGGCGAAGATCGAGATCGGGCGCGTGTGCGGCACGTCCGAGAGCATCGCGCCGAGCGTGACGAAGCCCGTGATGTCCTCGCTCAGCGCGGCGTCGATGAACTCGGCGCTGAACGCCTGCCAGGCGCGTGCGGGCTCGGTGCCGGTCAGCAGCCACAGCCGCGGCTCGATGCCGTCGGAGGCCGCGGTCGGCCGCAGCATCCGTGCCGAGGGCCAGCGCAGGCTGCGGTTGCCCTCCTCATCGCGCTCGAGGGTCGGCCGAGCCCACTGGTAGTCGAAGTACAGCTCCGGGTCGGCGGCGTGCACGACATCGAAGCCGCCGTCGTCGATCTGCTCGGCGGCGGCGGACGCGGCCTCACCGGCGTCGTTCCAGCCGTCGAAGGCGGCGACGATGATCCGGTTCCCGAGTACCTGCACTGTGTTCCTTCCTGCGGCGACGTGCGCCGTGTGTTCCGTCCAGGCTAGTCCCCGCCACCGTCGGGGGTGCGGGCCGCCGGTACGATGGGGGAGTGAATCAGCACCCTCGCGCGGTCCTCTGGGACATGGACGGAACCCTTGTCGACAYCGAACCGTACTGGATGGACGCCGAGACAGATCTCATCGAGTCCTTCGGCGGCACCTGGACGCATGAGCAGGCGCTGCAGCTGGTCGGCAACGGTCTGATCGACAGCGCGGTCGTTCTTCAGGGCGCCGGCGTGAAGATGGGCGCCCAGGAGATCGTCRACGAGCTCACCGAGCGCGTGCGCGTGCGCCTGCAACAGGACGGCGTGCCGTTCCGACCCGGTGCGAGGGAGCTGCTGCGCGAACTGCGCGACGCGGGCATCCGCACCGCGCTGGTCACCATGTCGCTGCGGCGCATGGCCGAGGACATCGTAGCGCTGATCGGCTTCGACGCCTTCGACGTGATCGTCGGCGGCGACGACGTCGAACGCCCCAAGCCCTTCCCCGACCCGTATCTGCAGGCGGCGGACGCCCTCGGCGTCGACATCGCCGACACGGTGGCCCTCGAGGACTCGCGCACGGGACTGCAGGCCGCTGTGTCCGCCCGTACCGTCGCGATCGGCGTGCCGCACATCGTCGGGCTCGAAGGTCTCGACGCGGATGCGCTCTGGGACACGCTCGCGGGACGCGGGGTCGACGATCTCGCCGGCGAATTCACCCGCGTGCGCGCCGCCAGGGCGGAGGCCGCACTGTGAGCGCGCAGCGGCCCAGCGGTCCGTTCCGCGAGGGCGATCGCGTGCAGCTGACCGGGCCCAAGGGCCGGATGCACACCGTCACGCTGCGCGAGGACGGCGAGCTGCACACGCACCACGGCGTTCTGCGCCACCGCGATCTGATCGGCCTGCCGGACGGATCCGTCGTCGCGAACAGCTCCGGGAACGAGTACCTGGCCCTGCGCCCGCTGCTGCGCGACTTCGTGATGTCGATGCCCCGTGGCGCCGCCATCGTCTACCCGAAGGACGCGGCGCAGATCCTCACCCAGGCCGACATCTTCCCGGGCGCGACGGTCGTCGAAGCCGGCGTCGGATCCGGCGCGCTGTCGCTCTCGCTGTTGCGGGCGATCGGACCGGCCGGACGTCTGGTCTCCTTCGAGCGCCGGGACGACTTCGCCGAGGTCGCGAGCGCCAACGTGGAGACGTTCCTCGGCGAGCTGCCCGAGACGTGGAGGATCGTCGTGGGCGATCTCCAGGAGCAGCTCTCCACCGAATTCGCCGCCGGCGCCGTCGACCGCGTGGTGCTGGACATGCTCGCCCCCTGGGAGTGCATCGACGCCGTGGCCGAGGCTCTCGCTCCGGGTGGAGTGGTGCTCTGCTACATCGCGACCGCGACCCAGTTGTCCCGCGTCGCGGAGTACCTGCGCGCCACGGAGTTGTTCACCGAGCCCGAGGCGTCGGAGACCATGGTCCGCGGGTGGCACGTCGAGGGTCTGGCCGTGCGCCCGGATCACCGCATGGTCGCGCACACGGGCTTCCTCATCACGGCGCGCCGGCTCGCGCCGGGAGCTGTCCCGCCCGATGTGAAACGCCGCGCCGCCAAGAAGCCGAGTTACGGCGACGAGGATGTGGAGCAGTGGACCCCCGGTGCCGTGGGCGATCGCGAGATCACCGACAAGAACCTGCGCAAGCGCGTCCGCGAGGCGCAGCGCGCGGCGGGCGGCGCGAGGCTGGCCGCTTCGGGCGACGCGGACGAGGATGCGACGGGGAGCGCGGATCCGTCCGCATAGACTGGAGCGCGTGCGTAAGACTGCCGCTGCTCTGATCACCCTCGGCCTCGCCGCCCTCGCGTTGGCCGGCTGCTCCGCTGGTCCGTCCTTCGCGGGACAGGCCTGCTCCGAGATGCCGACCTCCTCCGCGCTCACAAACTCCGTGACCGTGAAGGGCGACTTCGGCAAGGAGCCGTYCGTCACCCTGTCGCTGCCGACGAAGGTGCAGAAGGCGAGCGTCGACGACCTCATCCACGGCACGGGTGTCGCGATCACCGCGAAGAACCAGCCGTTCGTCGCCGACATCGCGCTCTACAACGCCCGGACGGGGCAGCGGATCGGTGCGACCGGCTTCGACCGCACGACCGCGGTCGCGGATGTGAACACCCTGGCCGCTCAGGCGAAGGTGCTCGGCGATGCGCTGGAGTGCGCGACGGCCGGCTCCCGCCTGCTCATCGGCTTCCCGGCGGGAACGGCCGCGAAGGAGGCAGCCGTCGGCGTCGTGGATGTGCGCACGGTGTTCCTCCCGCATGCGGAGGGATCGCTGGAGTACAACGACGCGCTCGGCCTGCCGACCGTGGTGCGCGCTCCCGACGGCCGGCCGGGCGTCATCATCCCGGATGCCAAGAAGCCCACCAAGCAGGTGGTGCAGACCCTCATCCACGGCGACGGCCCGAAGGTGAAGAAGACCGACGGCGTCCGTGTGCAGTTCACGAGCGTGGACTGGGACACCCGCAAGGTCGTCAACAACACCTGGGACTCGCAGTCCGCCGTGATCCCCGGCGCGGCCGGGATCGAGGGCCAGACCGTCGGATCCCAGGTCCTCCTGGTCGTCCCGCCGGCGGCCGCTGGCCAGAGCACCGGCTCGGACGGAAACGGCACGCAGGCGATCGTCGTCGACATCCTCGGGATCGACAACTCCTCGGCGACGGGGCAGTAGATGGCGGAACGGATCCCCGCGGAGGAGCGCCTGACGAATCTCGTCGTGGCGCTCATGGCCACGGAGATCGGCCTGACCAAGCAGCAGATCCTCGCTTCCGTCTCGGGCTACCGCCAGCGAGCCGAAGGCAGGGCCGACGCCCTCGACAAGATGTTCGAGCGGGACAAGGACGAGCTGCGCGCTCTCGGCATCCCGGTCGAGACGCTGGGCGACCACGCCGACCCGAATGATCTGCGCGAGGCCCGCTACCGTATTCCGAAGGCGGAATACGACCTGCCCGTCGACATCGAGTTCACGCCGGCCGAGCTCGCGGTGCTGCGCCTCGCCGGAAGCGTGTGGAGCGAGGAGTCCCTGTCCGCTGATGCCCAGGCAGGGCTTCGCAAGATCCGCGCACTGGGCATCGACGTGGACGAACCGATCATCGGTTTCGCGCCGCGGATCACGGCCCGCGATGTCGCGTTCGCCCCGCTGCAAGGGGCCATCGAGCGCAGCGTCGTCGTGGTCTTCGACTATCTGAAACCGGGGGAGCAGGCGCCCCGCCGACGGCGCGTGCGGCCGCTCGCGCTCGTCGAGTACGAGGCGCGCTGGCACGTCTTCGGGCGTGACGTCGATGCCGAGGGCGACCGCATGTTCCTGCTCACGCGCATCGTGGGCGACGTGACCGTCACGAACGACGCCTTCCCCGCCGAACTGCGTGAAGGCGCGGGGGAGCGGGCGCTCGCAAGCCTGGAAGCCGTCGCGGCCGCCCACTCCGCGCTGCTCGAGATCACTCCGGGCACCGAAGCGGCGCTGCGCCTGGGGCGCCGTGCGGAACCGGCGCTGCAGGGGATCCGCGTGCCGTACGTGGATCTGCACATCCTCGCGGACGAGCTGGCCTCCTATGGGCCGGAGGTGCGCGTGGTGGAACCCGCGGTGCTGCGCGATGCGGTGATCGTGCGCCTGCGCGCCGCGGCTGCGGCGCACGCCGAGGCGAAGGGCGGGGCATGATGGCGCAGCGCAGACCTCTGCTGAGCTCGGATCGCGTCCGGGCCTATCTCACGCTCGTGCCGTACCTGCTCGAGCGCGGTGAGGTGTCGCTGGCCGAGGCCGCGGCGGAGTTCGACATGACCGAGGCCCAGATGCGGGCCATGGTCGAGAAGCTCACCGTGATCGGGCTGCCCGGTGATGAGGGCTATTGGCAGGCGCCGCAGGAGCTGTTCGACATCAACTGGGACCTGCTCGACGAGCAGGGCATCATCGAGATCACCAACGACGTGGGACTGCGCCGCGTGCCCAAGTTCACGGCCCGCGAGGCCGCTGCTCTGGTCGCCGGCCTGCAGCTGGCCTCGGCGGTGCCGGGCGTCGCCGATTCGGGAGTGGTGCAGCGGCTCATCGCGAAGCTGTCCCGCGGAGCTGCCGGGCTGCCCGCCGATGTCATCGTCGCGCCGGGACCGGTCGACGAGGTCCGCACGGTGGTCGCGACAGCTCTGCAGGAGCACGTCGCGGTGTCCTTCACCTATCGCGCGCCCGATGCGGCTCCGACGACGCGCACCGTCGACCCTGTGACCGTGCTGATCACCAACGGGCAGTGGTACCTGCAGGGCTGGTGCCATCTGCGCCGCGCGATGCGCACGTTCCATCTGGACCGTGTCAGCGAGCCGCGCCTCACCGAGATTCCGATCACGCATGGGGACGAACCCGTTCCGGAGCTGTTCGCCGGGAACGAGGAGCGCGATGAGGCTGTCATCCGTTTCCCGGAACGCCTCGCCCCGCTGCTGCGCGACTACCTGCGCCGCGCCGAGGCCGGCGTGGAGAACGGCTCGATGACCGCTACGCTGCACGTGGGGGATCCGCTCAGCCTGAAGCGGCTGGCCGCTCGCTTCGGCGGTGCGGTGGAGATCCTGGAGCCCGCGTCGGCGCGATCCGCCGCTCGCGAATGGGCGATCGCAGCACTTGCGCTGTACTCCGAACAAACCACCCCGCAGTCACGGTAGACTGTGGCGCAACACCCGATCCATCAAGGGAGATCATCATGTTCGCCGGACTCAACGGATGGCATCTGGTCATCATCCTCGCCGTCATCCTGCTGTTGTTCGGCGCGGCCAAGCTTCCCGCGCTCGCGAAGAGCATGGGGCAGTCGGCACGCGTCTTCAAGGGTGAGATGAAGGCCATGAAGGACGACGACGCCGCAGCCTCTGCGACGGACGCCACCGCCGCATCGACGCCCGCGCCCGCGACGACGGCTCTGCCGACCGCCGCACCGAACGTTGCCGACACCACCGCTGTCAACCCGCCGCACGACGCCGGTACCCAGCGCTGACGGGCGTGACCGACGCGGCACCGGCGACGAAGGGGCGGAAGCCGCGTCGCGATAGCACCATGCCCCTCGCGGGGCATCTCATCGAGTTGCGCAAGCGACTCGTCCTCGCCGCAGGCGCGCTCGTGCTCGGCATGGTGATCGCGTTCGTGGTCGCAGACCCGATCATCGCGTTCGTGACCGAGCCGATCCAGCAAGTGGCGCGAGAACGTGGCGATGACTTCGCGGCGTTGAACTTCGGCACCGTGACCGCGGCGTTCGACATGCGAATGCGGATCGCGTTCTCGATCGGCATCTTCCTGTCGGCGCCCGTCTGGCTCTGGCAGGTCTGGGCGTTCATCATGCCCGGCCTCACGAAGAAGGAAATCCGTTACACGGTCGGGTTCATCGCTGCGGCTGTACCACTGTTCTTCGCGGGCTGCTATGTGGGCGTGCTGGTCATGCCGCACATCGTTGAACTGATGTGGGGATTCACTCCCAAGGGCGCGGTGAACTTCTACAACGCGCAGGACTACTACGACTTCGTCTTCAAGCTGATGCTCGTCATCGGCGTCTCGTTCATCATCCCGGTGTTCCTCGTCGCGCTGAACTTCGCCGGGATCATGTCCGGACGGGCGATTCTGAAGGCCTGGCGGATCGCGATCCTCATCGCCTGCCTGTTCGCCGCTCTCGCGACTCCTGCTGCCGATGTGGTGAGCATGCTGATGCTCGCCGGCATCCTCATCGTGCTGTACTTCGCGGCCGCAGGTCTCTCGATGCTGTTCGACAGGCGCAAGCACAAGCGCCAGCAGGAGTTCCTCGAGGAGCCCACGGTATGACCTCGCCGGCGGATCGTTACGCCGCCGCCCGCGCCGCTCAGGACCACCCCGCCACGACGTCGTTCGCCGCGATGCAGCGGTTCCAGCTGGATCCGTTCCAGATCGAGGGCTGCCACGCCCTGGAGCGCGGCAGCAGCGTCCTCGTGGCCGCGCCCACGGGCGCGGRCAAGACGATCATCGGCGAGTTCGCGATCCATCAGGCGATGTCGACCCCGTCGGACAAGGCGTTCTACACGACGCCGATGAAGGCGCTGTCGAATCAGAAGTTCCGTGAGCTGGTCGACGTCTACGGGGCCGACCAGGTGGGGCTGCTCACCGGAGACGTCAACATCAACGGCTCTGCGCGCATCGTGGTGATGACCACAGAGGTGCTTCGCAACATGATCTACGCGGATTCGCGCGCTCTGGACCATCTCCGCTACGTGATCATGGACGAGGTGCACTACCTCGCCGACCGGTTCCGCGGCGCCGTCTGGGAAGAGGTCATCATCCACCTCCCGCTGAGCGTGCGGATCGTCGCGCTCAGCGCGACGGTGTCGAACGCGGAGGAGTTCGGCGACTGGCTGGACACGGTCCGTGGCGGCACCGAGGTCATCGTCTCTGAGACGCGCCCTGTCCCGCTGGAGCAGCACGTGCTCGTACGGGACGATCTGCTGCCGCTGTTCGACGACCGGGCGGGTATCGCCACCGCGCAGGTCAACCAGGAGCTGCTGCGGATCCGCTCATTCGGCGGAGCGAACTACGAGCGCAACCGCGACGCGCAGCAGTATCGCAGCGCGAGCCATGCGGGCGCGCAGGGGCGGCGTCCGCAGCGGGGCGGCAAGCGCCCGGTGCGTTCGGCCAACGTGCGCCGGATCGAGCGGCTCGATCGCCCTCAGGTCGTGGATCTGCTCGATCGTGCGAACCTGTTGCCGGCGATCTTCTTCATCTTCAGCCGGGTGGGCTGCGACTCCGCGGTGCAGCAGGTACGCCGCTCCGGGCTGAGGCTGACCACGGCGGAGGAGCGGCGGGAGATCCGCGCCATCGTCGAGGACCGCGTGCGCACGCTGCGCGACGAGGACCTGGCCGTGCTCGGGTACTGGGACTGGCTGGACAATCTGGAGCGCGGCATCGCGGCGCACCACGCGGGGCTGCTGCCCGCGTTCAAGGAGATCGTCGAGGAGCTCTACCAGGCGCGCCTGCTCAAGGTCGTCTTCGCAACCGAGACGCTCGCGCTGGGCATCAACATGCCGGCCCGCACCGTGGTGCTCGAGCGCATGGAGAAGTTCAACGGCGAAGCGCGCGTCGCGATCACTTCGGGGGAGTACACCCAGCTCACCGGACGTGCCGGCCGGCGCGGGATCGACGTCGAGGGGCACGCCGTCGTTCAGTGGACCGAGAGCATGGACCCCCAGGCCGTCGCCGCGCTCGCCTCGCGGCGCACCTACCCGCTGAACTCCAGCTTCCGGCCCACGTACAACATGGCGGTGAACCTGCTGGACCGGTTCGGCCGCAATCGCTCCCGCGAGGTCCTGGAGTCTTCCTTCGCGCAGTTCCAGGCGGATCGTGCCGTCGTGGGGCTGGCCCGCACCGTGCGCGAGGCCGAGACTTCGCTCGAGGGCTACCTCGGGTCTATGACGTGCGACCGCGGCGACTTCACGGAGTACTCGGCGATCCGCCGCGAGCTCAGCGATTTGGAGAAGAAGAACCGCACCGACCAGCAGGCTCCGCGAGGAGCGCGCGAGAAGCGACTGCATCAGATCGAGTCGCTGCGCCGCGCGATGCAGCGCCACGCCTGCCACCGATGCCCCGATCGAGAGCAGCATGCCCGCTGGGCAGAGCGGTACTGGAAGCTCAAGCGCGAGACCGACCGCACGCGCCGTCAGATCGAGAACCGCACCGGCACCGTGGCCCGCGTGTTCGACCGCGTGCTGGACGTGCTCGCCGAGGTCGGCTACGTGCAGGGGAGTGGGGACGCGCTGACGCTCACCGATGCGGGGCGCACGATGCAGCGCATCTACGGGGAGCGCGACCTGCTCGTGGCGGAGTCGCTCCGGCGCGGTTTGTGGGACGGCCTGGACGCGCCGTCTCTGGCGGCGATGGCCTGTGCGCTCGTCTACGAGCCGCGGCGCGATGACGGGTCCATCGACCCCAGGGACCTGCCGCGAGGCCGGTTCAGGATCGCCTGGGAGCGCACGCAGGAGCTCTGGGCCGAGCTCGACGACCTCGAGCACGACAACAGGCTGCCCGGATCCGACCGTCCTTCCGCCGGGCTCGCCGGCGCGATGCACGCCTGGGCGCGCGGAAGCGCGCTCGACGCCGTGCTGGAGGACGCCGACATGGCGGCGGGAGACTTCGTCCGCTGGGCCAAGCAGACGATCGATCTGCTGGATCAGCTCTCGATCGTCGCCCCGAACGCGGAGACGGCTCGTACCGCCCGCACCGCGCTCGACGGCGTCCGCCGCGGTATCGTCGCCTACTCGTCGATGTGACCGTGACGACCCGCCTCACCGCGCCCGTCGATGCCGGCGCCGCGCCCTCCACGATCCGTCCCGTGCTACCGCTGTGGGCGGCTCTGATCGCGGCGGCTGCCGCGGGCGGACTGCTGAACCTGGCATTCCCGGCGCTCTCGATCTGGATCGTGGCGTTCCCCGCCGTGGCGCTGCTCCTGCTCGCCCTGATCGGTCGGCGCACCTGGTCCGCGCTGCTGGTGGGCTTCGTGTACGGCGCCGTGTTCTTCCTGGTTCTCGTCTCGTGGACGGCGCGCTATCTGGGGCCCATCCCATGGCTCGCCCTCGGACTGCTCGAAGGCGCCCTGACCGCGATCGCGCTGATTCCGGTCACGCTCGCGTACCGGTGGATCCCGCGGATCATGCGCCAGGGGCCTGCCCGCTCGCTCGTGCTCTCGCTCGTCGTCGCCGCGCTGTGGGTCGGCCGGGAGGTGTTCCTGGGCAACTGGCCGTATGGCGGATTCCCGTGGGCGCGCATCGCGTACACGCTGTCCGACACCTCGGCGGCGCGCGTGACGAGTTGGATCGGGATCAGCGGACTGGGTTTCCTGATGGTCCTCCTCGTCGTGCTCCTCGTCGAGCTCGTGCGGACACGAGGTCGTCCGCGCGCCGTGGCGCTCGTGCTGCCCGCGACGCTCGTGGCGCTCCTCGCATTCCTGCCCGCGTTCCCGACGACGGCGAACGGATCGATGCGCATCGGAGCCGTACAGGGCAACGGCCCGACCGGATACTTCGACAAACGCGAACCCTTGTCGGTGCTCGCCGCACAGGCGGCGGCCACCGCACCTCTGTACGGGAAGCGCATGGATCTGCTGGTCTGGCCGGAGGGCGGCCTGGACGACGATCCGTTCCAGTACCCGGTACTGGCCGACGCGCTCGACGGGATCTCGGCTCGCGTGAACGCGCCGATCCTCGCGAACGCGGCCACGCAGAAGGGCGAGCTGTTCTACAACACCTCGTTCCTGTGGCCCGCCGACAACCACCGTCCTCTGGCCAGGGGGGACGTGCAGACCCACGCCAAGCGCCATCCTGTGCCGTTCGGCGAGTACGTGCCGGATCGCGCGTTCTACAACGCGATCGTGCCCGATCTCATCGGCCTGATCGGGCGGGAGTACACCCCGGGCTCTGATACTCCGGTCGTCCGTGTCGGGGACACCCCTGTGGGGCTCGCGATCTGCTTCGACGTGATCTATGACGACCTCATCGCAGAGGGCATCGGATCCGGAGCGCAGGTGCTCGTGTTCCAGACCAACAATGCCGACTTCCGCGGAACCGAGGAGAACCTGCAGCAGCTCGGGATCGCACGCATGCGCGCCGTCGAGACGGGACGTTCCGTCGTGAACATCTCGACCGTCGGCACGAGCCAGGTGATCAGGGCCGACGGATCGACGCAGGCGTCGCTGGACGAGGATCGCCCCGGTGCGCTGCTCGAAGATGTCGAGCTGCACACCGGGGCGACCGCGGGGGTGCTCATCGGGCCCTGGCTGGAGCAGATCCTGCTGTGGGGCGGGCTGCTCCTTGTCGCGTTCGCGGGTGTTTCCGCCCGTGTGCGACGAGGCTGGTCGGGAGCTTAGGCGCCGATCCGCTCGCGGGTCGGATCCTCACCGGCACCGCGACGCGCGCGGATGAACGCGAGGSGCTCCTCGAGGAGCTCCTCGAGCTCTGCGCGGGTGCGGCGTTCCAGAAGCATGTCCCAGTGGGTGCGGCCTGCCTTGTCGCCGTCCCCTGCGATCTCGACGGACTTGCCGTCGACCTGAAGGCGGGCATCGGCGCCGCAGGTGCGGCATTCCCAGGTGGTCGGCGGCTCGGCATCGGCCGCGAACATCAGGGTGGTCACGTGGCCGCAGGAGTCGCAGGTGTATGCGCTCTGCTGGCGTTCCATGAAGACGACGCCCTCTTCGCTCTGAAGGCTCTGGGCGCCGAGTCGGATACCTCTAAGGCTGCGATCTGCCATTGTGTGGTCCTCTCGTCGACCTCAGGTATATCGGCCCGGCCTGTGCGGAAGATGCGAAGGGGGCAAACCATGAACGCTTTCACAGTCGATACCCAGCCCGAGGCCGCGTCCGAAGAGTTAAGGACTGAGTCCGCCCTATCGTGAAACCGGATCTCAGTGAGGGCTCAGGGCCCTGATGGCGACGTCCGCCCGGTCCGTGACGATGCCGTCGGCGCCGGCCGCGACCAGCGCCCGCATGCGCTCGGGGTCGTTCACCGTCCACACGTGCACTTCGACGCCCGCGTCATGCGCCGCGCGGACGAAAGCGGGCGTGAAGACGCGCAGGGGACCGAACCGCTCGGGGATCTGCACGGCGTCGAGCCCCCGCAGGATCCTCCGCGCCCACCCCCGCAGGCGGAGAGCGGAGGCCAGCTGCAGCATCGCGACGGCGTTCCTTCCTCCAGAAGAGGCGGGCAGCACATCGGCGTCGGCCCTCACGGCGGCCGCCAGCGCGGCGTGCCGGTTGCGGTCGTCGAAGCTGGTGAGGAGCACCCGATGCGCGTGCGGCGCGACCGCGCGCCCGACATCGTCAGCGGCCGCCCGCGCTTTCACATCGACGTTGAACCGCAACAGCGGGAACGACTCGAGGGCTTCCGCGAGGGTGAGAAGTCCGCCATGAGCGGCGAACAGCTTCGCCAGCTCTTCCGTCGTCACCTCGGCGACAGGCCGGGGATCGCCCAGCAGCCGTTGCAGGGTCTCATCGTGGAACAGCACCGCATCGCCGTCAGCGGTCGCCCTGCAATCCGTCTCCGCGTACTCCGCGCCCGCGGCGTCCGCGGCCGCGATGGCGAGGGCCGAGTTGTCGAACACAGACGAGTCCTCGCCCACCAGACCGCGGTGAGCGAGGACTCGAGGCGCCGAGGCGCCCTGGAAATACGGGTGGGTCACGCGACGCCGTCAGAGGCGGGCGCGGGGGGAACGGCAGTGGCCGATGCCGCCGCACGCGTGGTCGGCGCCGAGGTCGTCGCGGGTGCCTTCGGGGTGAACGGGGTGGATCCGCCGGAGCCGGGCGTGAACGCGCCGCCGAAGTTCTTCAGGGCCTCCGTGAACTCGCTCGGGATGATCCAGAGCTTGCTGGACGCGCTCTCGCTGATCTTCGGGAGCATCTGCAGGTACTGGTAGGCGAGGAGCTTGTCGTCCGGCTGGCCCTGGTGGATCGCGTTGAAGACGTTCTGGATCGCCTCGGCCTCACCTTCGGCGCGGAGCACCGCCGCCTGCTTCTCGCCCTCGGCGCGGAGGATGTCCGCCTGCCGCTGGCCCTCGGCCTCGAGGATCTGCGACTGCTTGGTGCCCTCAGCGGTCAGGATCGCAGCGCGGCGATCACGCTCGGCGCGCATCTGCTTCTCCATCGAGTCCTGGATGGAGACCGGCGGGTCGATGGCCTTGAGCTCCACGCGTCCGACGCGGATGCCCCACTTGCCTGTCGCCTCATCGAGCACGATGCGCAGCTGCCCGTTGATGTTGTCGCGGCTGGTCAGTGCCTCTTCGAGGTTCAGCCCGCCGACGACGTTGCGCAGCGTGGTCGTGGTGAGCTGCTCGACGGCGCCGAGGTAGTTCGCGATCTCGTAGGTCGCGGCCCGGGCGTCGGTCACCTGGAAGTAGACGACCGTGTCGATCGAGACCACCAGGTTGTCCTCGGTGATCACGGGCTGCGGCGGGAACGAGACGACCTGCTCGCGCATGTCGATGAGCGGACGCAGACGGTCGACGAACGGCACCAGCAGGTTCAGACCCGGCATGAGGGTCTTGTGGTACCTGCCGAGACGCTCGACGACACCGGCTGTCGCCTGCGGGATGATCCTGACCGATCGCGCGATCGTCACCAACACGAAGATGATGACGGCGATCGCCAGGATCCACCCGATGGCGGTGGGGATGAAGGACGCGCTGTCCATGAAGGGCTGCTCCTGTTTCTCCTAGACGTGGGCGGAACGGACGTATGCGGTGGCGCCTTCGATGCGCGCCACGGTGACGGGGGCGCCGGGGGAGAGGGGCGCGATGACGGGAGCGTCGGAGGCGAGACGGGCGGTCCAGGTCTCACCGTTGCTGAGCTTGACCTGCCCGGTGAGCGCGGTGACCTCCAGCAGCACGGTGCCGTGCAGACCGAGCAGCGCGTCGACGTTCGACCGGGTCTGATCCTCGCCGCGATGCAGGCGTCGCAGCAGCGGAGGCCGCAGCACGAAGATGAGCAGCACGGCGGAGAGCGCGGCGATGATCACCTGCACCCAGACCGGCCAGCCGGTGAGGGTGGAGAGCAGGCCGACGGCGGAGCCGAGGCCGAGCATGAGGAACGTCATGTCGAGGGTGAAGATCTCGACGACGAAGAACAGGACCATGAGGACCAGCCAGCCGATCCACGCCCAGTCCTGGAACATCTGCAGGATCGTATCCATGCCGCCCCCTCTTTTTGCCAACCTATCACGCGGTCCGGGCGCGGCCACCGCGTCACGCGCCGCGGAATCACGCGGATTGGTAGGGTGATCTGGTCCCACCCGCGCGCCCCGTGCGCCCCCTCTCGAGGAGTCCCCGTGTCTCAGATCCTTCCCGCCGAATCGCTGACCGGCAAGGTCGCCCTCGTCACCGGATCCTCCCGCGGCATCGGCGCCGACACCATCCGGTATTTCGCCGAGGCCCGGGCCGACGTCGTCATCAATTTCCGCAACAAAGCCCCTCGTGCCGAGAAGCTCGCGGGCGAGGTGCGCGCGCTCGGTCGCCGCGCCCTCGTGGTCGGCGCCGATCTGACCGATCCGGCATCCGTTGCGGGGATGTTCGACGCGGTGAAGGCGGAGTTCGGCGGCCTCGACGTCCTGGTGCTCAATGCATCGGGCGGCATGGAAGCGAACATGGGCGAGGACTATGCGCTGCGCCTCAACCGCGACGCCCAGGTCAACGTCCTGCAGGCGGCGCTCCCGCTGCTGCGCGAGGGCGGCCGCATCGTGTTCGTCACGAGCCACCAGGCCCACTTCATCCGGACCACGCCGACCATGCCGGAGTACGAGCCCGTCGCGCTCTCCAAGCGTGCGGGTGAGGATGCCCTGCGCGAGCTGATCMCTTCGATTGAGGAACAGGGCCTCGAGTTCGTCGTCGTCTCCGGCGACATGATCGAGGGCACCATCACCGCCACACTGCTGGAGCGGGCCAACCCCGGCGCGATCTCGCAGCGTCGCGAGTCGGCAGGCCGCCTCTACAACGTCGCGGAGTTCGCCGCCGAAGTGGCGCAGGCCGCCGTCGATCCGGTTCCGGCCGACAACACCCGGCTCATCGGCGACGTCAGCGCGTTCGTCGCGGAGTAGGGTGCCTGAAGGCACAGGAAAGCGGCCCGGAGCTCACGCGCTCCGGGCCGCTTTTGCGTGCGACGTGCGGTTCAGATGCCGGCGGCCGCGGCTGCCGCCTTCGCGTCCTTACCGATCGTGATCGCGCGCACGATCTGCGCGATGCCGAGCACGACCAGCGAGATCGCGAGGAACAGCCAGAAGAACGGCACGGCGGCGAGACCCAGACTGATCACGGCGATGCCGGCGATGATGCTGAGCAGTGCGTACAGCAGTGTCCAGGTCTTGGATCCGTCGTTGCCCATGAGGGTGAGCGAGACGACGCCGTCGAAGATCCAGCTCACGCCGATGAAGATCACGGTCACGAGGGCGAAGGCGATCGCGGCGGTCTGGATGTTCGCGAAGGCGATGACGCCGGCGACGATGTACAGCAGGCCGAGCAGGATGTGCCCCAGACGGGCCCATCCGGACTTCCCTGCGCTGAAGATGCCGAGTCCGATGTACACGACACCGGCGACGATCAGGTAGGCGGCGATGATGCCGGTGAGGACGAAGGCGGTCTTGACCGGCCACACCAGCATGACGAGGCCCGCGATGAGGGCGATGACGCCGGAGACGGCGAGGAACACTCGAAGCGACTTCACGAGGCTCTTCGCTCCGGCAACTGCTTCGGACATGAGGATGACCCTTTCTGAGTAATTCCTGGGAGTTGGGGATGCCCTCACTGTACAGCGGCACGTGTGACGGCGACGGCAAGGCGGACCACCCGTGTCCCGGGCCGTCGTGCGAGGATCGGAGGATGAATTCGCCCGCCGACGATGATCGCCTGCGCGATCTCGCGGCGCTGCGGAAGGTGCGGGACCGCATCGATCGCGAGTACGCGCAACCGCTCGACGTCGAGGCGCTGGCGGCGGGCGTGCACATGTCGGCCGGTCACCTCAGCAGGCAGTTCAAGCTCGTGTACGGCGAGCCTCCCTATTCCTATCTGATGACGCGCAGGATCGAGCGCGCGATGGCTCTGCTGCGCAGGGGAGACGTCTCCGTGACGGAGGCGTGCTTCGCCGTGGGCTTCCAGTCGCTGGGCACGTTCAGCACGCGATTCTCGGAACTCGTAGGCGTCTCGCCGAGCCGATATCGTGCCGACCCCGGACTGGGTCCCGGGATCCCGTCGTGGATCGAGAAGCAGGCGACGAGACCGATCAGGAATCGAGAAGCCCCGCAGGATCGTCCGGCGTAGCGTGAGCGGCATGGACATCATGATCAACGCGAGCTTTCTTCCCCACACCGACGCGGAGGAGTCGCTCCGCTTCTATCGTGACGTGCTCGGATGGGAGCTCCGCAAGGACGTCGGCTACCAGCAGATGCGCTGGCTCACGGTCGGTCCGGCGAACCAGCCCGATACCTCCATCGTGYTCACGCCGCCCGCGGTGGATCCGGGCATCAACGACGATGAGCGGCGCACCATCCTGGAGCTCATGGCGAAGGGCAGCTTCGGCGGCGTGGTGCTCGCGACCCAGAACGTGGATGCCGCGTTCGCCGAGATCGAGGCGCGCGGGGCCGACGTCGTGCAGGAGCCGATCGACCAGCCCTATGGGATCCGCGATTGCGCGTTCCGCGACCCGGCGGGCAACATGATCCGACTGCAGCAGGTCGCCTGACTCCTCTGCGGTGCCCGCCGGCGCGTCGGCGGGCACCGCTATTCTTTTGTCCCGCCCCCATCCGCCCGCACGATACGGAGCAGCATGCCGATCACCGAGTCGCACATCGCCGACACTCACGATGCGATCCGGGTGCAGGGCGCCCGGGAGAACAATCTCAAGGACGTCTCGATCGAGCTGCCCAAGCGCCGGTTGACGGTGTTCACCGGTGTCTCCGGATCCGGCAAGAGCTCGCTCGTGTTCGACACGATCGCGGCCGAATCGCGTCGGATGATCGACGAGACCTACAGCGCGTTCGTGCAGGGCTTCATGCCGTCGGTTCCGCGCCCCGACGTCGACGTGCTCGAAGGGCTCACCACGGCGATCCTCGTCGATCAGGAGCGCCTGGGCGCGAACCCTCGCTCGACGGTCGGCACCGTGACCGACGCGAACGCGATGCTGCGGATCCTGTTCTCGAAGCTCGGCACCCCCTACATCGGCGGGCCGACCGCGTTCTCCTTCAACATTCCCACGCAGAAGGCCAGCGGCGTGATGACGGGGCCCGGCGGTGAGAAGAAGATCGTCAAGGACGCCATTTACCTGGGGGGCATGTGCCCGCGATGCGAGGGCAGGGGAGCGGTGTCGGATCTGGATCTCGCGCAGATCGTCGACGAGACGAAGTCGCTGAATGACGGCGCGATCATGGTGCCCGGGTACACCGCCGACGGCTGGATGGTGCGTCAGTTCGCGGAGTCCGGCTTCTACCCGGGCGACAAGCCGATCTCTGCGTTCACGGAGAAGCAGCGTCAACTGTTCCTGTACGGCGAGGTCACCAAGGTCAAGATCAACGGGATCAACATCACCTACGAGGGGCTGATCCCGAAGATCACCAAATCCATGCTGTCCAAGGACATCGAGGCGCTGCAGCCGCACATCCGCGCGTTCGTCGAGCGCGTCGCGACGTTCGCGATCTGCCCGGAGTGCGACGGCACGCGGCTCACCGAGGGCGCGCGCTCTTCGAAGATCGAGGGCGTGAGCATCGCAGACGCCTGCCGTATGCAGGTCACCGACCTCGCCGCGTGGGTGCGTGGACTCGACCTGCCCGGCGCCGGGCCGCTGCTGGAGGCGCTGCGGGCCAATCTGCAGGCGTTCGTCACTCTCGGGCTCGGCTATCTGTCGCTCGAGCGGCCCAGCGGCACGCTGAGCGGGGGAGAAGCGCAGCGGATCAAGATGCTGCGGCACCTCGGATCCTCGCTCACCGACGTCACCTACGTGTTCGACGAGCCCACCATCGGGTTGCACCCGCACGATATCCAGCGCATGAACGGCCTGCTCGAGCAGCTGCGCGACAAGGGCAACACCGTGTTGGTCGTCGAGCACAAGCCGGAGACCATCGCGATCGCGGATCACGTCGTCGACCTCGGTCCCGGAGCAGGCAGTGCGGGTGGCGAGATCTGCTACGAGGGCACGGTCGAGGGGCTGCGTGCCAGCGGAACCCTCACCGGTCGTCACCTCGACGATCGAGCCACCCTCAAGCCCGAGGTGCGCGAGCGCACCGGGGCGATCGAGGTGCGCGGGGCCACGACCAACAACCTGCAGGCCGTCGACGTCGACGTGCCGCTCGGCGTCCTGACCGTGGTCACTGGTGTCGCCGGATCCGGCAAGAGCTCCCTGATCCACGGTTCTGTCGCCAAGGGCGAGGGCGTCGTCTCGATCGACCAGACCGCGATCAAGGGGTCGCGGCGCAGTAATCCGGCCACGTACACCGGACTGCTTGAGCCGATCCGCAAGGCGTTCGCCAAGGCGAACGGCGTGAAGCCTGCGCTGTTCAGTGCCAACTCCGAGGGGGCGTGCCCGACGTGCAAAGGCGCCGGCGTCATCGTCACGGAGCTCGGCTTCATGGACACCGTCGAGAGCCCCTGCGAGGACTGCGGAGGAAAGCGCTTTCAGGTCGCGGTGCTCGAGTACAAGCTCGCAGGGAAGGACATCACGGAAGTGCTCGATATGCCTGTCGCGGAAGCGCACGAGTTCTTCCGCGGGGGAGAGGCGAAGATCCCCGCTGCAGTCACGATCCTGAGCCGGCTCGAAGATGTCGGACTCGGATACCTGTCGCTCGGCCAGCCGTTGTCGACGCTGTCCGGTGGAGAGCGCCAGCGCATCAAGCTCGCCACGCAGATGGCCGACGGCGCGGCGACCTACGTCCTGGACGAGCCGACCACGGGTCTCCACCTCGCTGACGTGCAGAACCTGCTGGGGCTGCTGGACCGACTCGTCGACGCCGGCAAGTCGGTGATCGTGATCGAGCATCATCAGGCGGTCATGGCGCACGCCGACTGGATCATCGATGTCGGGCCCGGCGCCGGCCATGACGGTGGGCGTATCGTCTACGAAGGCACGCCGGCCGAGCTGGTCGCCGCAAAATCCACGGTCACGGGGGAGCACCTCGCCGCCTATGTGGGCGCGTGAGGGGAAGACAATGGCGGACCTTCGGATCTCTACTCGCAACTCGCGGTTCCAACTGCTGGAGGCGCTGACGCGCAACCGCAACCATCGCCTGCGGGAGCAGCGCTTCATCGTCCAGGGGGTGCGTCCGATCTCTCAGGCGATCGAGCACGGTTGGAGCATCCTGACCGTGATCCACGATGCGGAGCGATCCCTGTCGCCCTGGGCGCGCGAGGTGCTGCAGCAGGCGCCGGAGACGATCGCGATGAGTGCTGCGCTGCTCGCCGAGCTTGCGGACAAAGAGGAGGGCGCCACCGAGATCATCGCCGTGGTGGCGATGCCCGACGACGAGCTGTCGCGGATCCAGGTGCCCCGTGACTTCCTCGGGATGGTCTTCGACCGTCCGACCCAGCCCGGCAATATCGGTTCGATCCTGCGGTCGATGGACGCACTCGGCGGGCACGGCCTGATCGTCTCCGGGCACGCGGCCGATCCGTACGATCCGAAGTCGGTCCGCGCCTCGACCGGCTCGCTGTTCGCCACGCCTGTCGTCAGGACGTCTTCGGGCGGTCCGGTGTTCGACTGGGTGCACGAGGTGCGCGCGCAGGGCACGCCGCTCACGCTGGTCGCGACGGACGAGCACGGCGACGTGGACGTGTGGGACTACGACTTCACGCAGCCGTCTCTGGTGCTGATCGGCAACGAGACCACCGGGCTGGCACGAGGTTGGCGCGAGGCAGCGGACGTGATGGTGCGGGTGCCGATGAGCGGCTCGGCGAGCTCGCTGAACGCGTCGAACGCCGCCACGCTGATGCTGTACGAGGCGGCACGGCAGCGGGCCGCCGTCGATGGCGCGGCCGCGGGGCGCTAACGCAGGCGCCGTTCCAAGATGCATGGGTACCGTTCTCAGGATGGATCCGGTTTCCGTGCACGATCTGGGCCCGCAACCCGCGGTTCTGCGAAATTCGTCCTGAGATCGGTGCGCCGATCGTGTGCAGCACTGGGTAGGTCCTACGCTGGCCCAGCTCGGTGGGCGCGTTTGGACCGCCTCGGCAACGGTAGGGAGGCGTTATGTCAGTTCGGGTGCTGAGAGCGTGAGTCGGGAGGTGCTGCGAGTCGATCGCGTTTGTTGCGCTCGGCGAGTCGACGCGGTTCAGCTGAACTTCGTAAGACGCCTCGTGGCCGCCGCTAACCGTGCTGGGTCATGGTTGCACGTGTGCGTGCGGCGGGGGCAGCTCACTGGAGCCGCCTGTACAGCAGGTAGCGCGGCGTGATCTGCGCAGTTTGATGGCGCCGGCGCCTACTCGGGAAACTACCGATAATCAACATTATGTCAGGCCAACCATGGCCCTGGTCTCCTACTGGTAAAGTCCGGCTACGTCAATGGCGATTGGGGCTCAGTGGACCCGGCGCATCGGCGCCTGGCGCGACGCTGGGCTAGGAGGGGCTGGGTGGAAACGAAACACGCCGCACAAGTCGCCGCGGTCGTTGTACTGGCCTGCGTCGGGGTATCGGGACTGACCGGCTGCACCCCTGCGCCACGAGACCAGGCTCGGGACACCATGGTGCGCCTCCAAGAGGCGACGAAATCCATGTCAGCCAGAGACGCAGAAAAATACAGCACTAACGTGAAGA
>NZ_JBFTMT010000011.1:0-172891 GCF_056397105.1 Microbacterium sp. 05N427 | reverse complement strand
GGCGAACCCTGGGGCACGCTCCGAGCCCACGAAACCCCGGACACCAACGCCCGGTCGCTCCCGGTGCGGCGTGCGCTGGGAACCGCAGATCGGCTCCCTCAAGCCGCGACGCTCTCTGAAAGCGCCCCCTGGACGCGCTCGATGAACACGCTCGCCAGGCCTGCAAGGGCGGCGATGTCGCCGGACGGCTCCGAACGGATGCCTGCACGGTCGGTGCTATCGACCCAGCCCTGGTCACGGTGCCACCAGTCCGCATCCGTGATCTCACGGGCCCTCGGCCGGTCCGGATGATTCCACGTGAAGAACTCCCGCCAGCGCGGCAGGTACAGAGTACCCATCAGACCCTGCCAATCGCGTCCGGCGTAGTTGCTCAGCGCACCGGTGGTCGCGGGAACCAGCGGACCCCAGGTACTGAGGATCAATCGTTGACTGCGTTCGAGGCGATCTCGTTCCTCGGGGTCGCTGCCTGCGGCGCGGGCCTCGTCAAGAAATCGCCCGAGTAGCCAGAGCGGCTCAGTGCCGGCGATGGCATCGAGCAGTTCCATGCCTTGGATCCACATCCGGGTGAGTTCGTCATACCTCACGCCGTCGCACGCCCCGTACGCGTCGGCAATAGCAGGCAGCAGTTGGCGCGCAGTGTTCGTCACCGTCTGCCGAGCAACGTCGGCGAGGTCGAACCGGAACGCGCGATGGCGACCGAGGTCGCCGGCGGCGTCGCTCATCAAAGGTAGCGCCTCGGCGAATGCGCTCAGGTCGTACGTCGCAGTGCGCGGTGAGAACAACGATGACGTCGACGCACTGAACGACGGCCAGGCGGCGAACAGCGAGTCATGCGGTTCCGAGAAATCGTTGTCGTCCGGGAGGGAGTACGCCGTTGCAACGATCCGCTGCCAGGCAGAGGCCGCTGCCGGAACCGCCCGGCCGTATCGCGCGATCGTCCACTGCCGCACCCAATCGTCCACATCCACGCGACCGTCCCGCCACGCCAGCGAGGCGAAGAAGTCCATCGCCAGCGGGTTGTTCAGTCCCCCCTCCGGGAGCGCGGCGATCCCACGCAGTCGTGATGAAGGAACCTTCAGCCATTCCTCGACCCGGTCGTTCCATGTCGCAAGCTGGGCACCGAGGGCTGTGTCGCCGCCGAAGTTCCAGATCGCACCGAACGCGTAGTCGACTCCGCGGAAGTCCTCCTCGCGATCGAGCGCAAGATGACGATCGGAGACACCGTCGACGACCAGCACCCTGCGCGCGTCCAGCGCGTCAAGAAGCTCCCTCCGCGGGTTGTCCTGCCAGGCCAGGAGCACCCACGTCGCGCCAGGACGAGCCCGCTGCATGGCCCTTTCAATGCCGCGGCCGGCCTCGGCAATGTCGATCGTCGTCGTCCCGCCTTCGTGCAGCGGGTCGATCTTGAACATATCGACGGGACCGAGGAGCCTGTCGACAGCATCGTAGAAGACGGACGCGGCTTCCGTGAAGAGCGCGGAGCGAGGATCGAGCCAGGCAGGCCGGTCGAACCCCTGCCAGTCCTTGCCCGGCACGTCCACGAAGGCATCATCAGGGGTGCCGAAGTCACGGGGAACGACGCCGCCGAATCCGGGCACGACGGGCTCCACGCCCAGCTCACGCAGGCGGGCGATGATCCGCCGACCGAGTTGGACGCGTTTCGCGAGCAGCTCCTCCGACATCCCACCGGGATAGGACGACATGTTCTGCAGCAGCCACCACGGCTGATGCGATGGCAACGGGATCCAGTCGAGCGCCTCGTCACGCGAATACCCGAACCTCGTGAGCAGATCCACATATGCGCCCTCGATGCCTACAGGAACGAAGATCTCGTTGAACCCCCTCGCCACGAGACCATCGATCAGCCGCTCCCAGTCCTCCAAGGTCCGGTACGCGCCGACGTACGAGTCCTCGGTGTCGTTGCCGTAGAACCGATGCTGCAAGCGCGCCCTTGCGACGATCGGCGTCTCAGGGGCGATCGGACCGATCCCGGAGACCGCGGACAGAATCTCGTCGAAAGGCTCGCCCGTCTTGGCCAGAACCGATCGCAAACCCATCAGCGCCGTCGCAGGCGAAGAGGCGGTGATGTGCGGAAGCCCCTCCGTCGCAGAAACGACGAACCCGTCTTCCGACATCGGGACGATGTCGACCAGGACATTGCCCGCCGCCTTGCCCAGGACGCGGTCGAACGCATCTCGGGCAACCTGCTGAGCACTCGCGGTGACACCCGCCGTGAGGGCGGGGAGTCGCTGCGCTGCGCGCTGGTCGTGATTCATCAGAGCCCTTCACATGAATGGATTGCCCCGTGCGCGCCATCGATGGCGCGCTCGAGTCCGGGGATGGCGTCGCCTGTCCCACGACCCAGGACGGTGGGACAGGCAGGCTTCCGTGCTTTGCCGCCGCACGGCGCTCGAGCGCTCCGGGAAGCCTGAAAACGCCGCCCGAGGCCTGCGTCGGCGCACGCGTGATTTCGGCTACTACTTGTTGGCGCCGAGGGTTGCGCCTTCGATGATCCGGCGTCCCAGCCAGAGGAACACCGCGACGATGGGGCCGACGAGCAATACGACTCCGGCGAACAGCGCACCCCAGTTCGAGGTGTACTGAAGGCCGTAGTACATGTTCAGCAACGCGGCGGGCAGGGTTCGCTGGGCGCCGTCGGGAACGAGGAACAAGACGAGCAGAGTCTCGTTCCAGGCACCGAGGCCCGTGATGATGGCGATGGTCGTGACAGGTCCGCGTGCCACGGGAAGCATGATCTTGCGGAAGATCAGCCACGGGCCGGCGCCATCCAGCTGCGCCGCCTCCTCCAGAGAGCTGGGGAGCGAGCGGAAGTAGGCGGTGAGGACGAAGACCGTCCATGGAATAGCGGTCGCGGAGTAGAAGACCACCAGGCCGATCCGGGGATCCCAGGCACCGGTCACCCAATCCGTCATGAACTGTCCGACGCTCGTGTTGACGACGAAGTAAGGGATCAGCACCGTTTGCATGGGCAGAGCGATGCCCATGGCGAAGTACGCCGTCAGAGTCGACGCCGTGCGATCCATGCGACGGGCAAGTCCATAGGCGGCGGGGAGGGAGAATCCCATGACCAGCACCAGGCTGGAGAAGACGAAGATCAGCGTGACGAGCGTCGCCTGCCCGAAACCCGCCGTGTCCCATGCGGTGACGTAGTTTTCCCACTCGATGTGCGTGGGCAGTGCAAACGGGCCGAGCAGGATGTCACGGGTGGACTTCAGACTCGTCATCAGGACCCAGGCGAGCAAGCCCAGATTGAACGCGACCCAGAGCCAGATACCGGCCTTGATCACAGAGGGCACGATGTGATCGCCGAAGAGTCGACTGACCTTCCGCCCCCAAGACTCTGGGGGTCGGTGCCAGGGAGTATGTGCGATATGTGAAGTCACAGCTCGAGAGCCTCTCTTCTCGTGAGGCGCCGGGTGAGGCCCACGAGAACAAGGGATAGGAGGAACATGAGCACGCCGATCGCAGAGACGACGCCCAGATGTGGAAGACCGGACGGATCGTTGAACGCCATGTATTGCTGAATGGCGACGGTCCGAGCCGAGAGCGGCACACCCGAATTCGCGCTGCCGGTGAACGCGAGGACGATCTCGAAGACCTTGAGGGAACCGATGACCCACAGGACCGCGCAGGTCGCGAAGACGTCCCATGAAAGAGGAAGGGTGATCATCCGGAAGGCCTGCACCTTGGTGACGCCTTCAAGGGAGGCCGCCTCATACAGATCCTCCGGAATGCCATCGACGGCCGACATGAGGAGGATCACGTAGAAACCGGCCGCGGACCACGCGAGACCCGCGATGATGCAACGGAAGACGAGATCGGGGCCCAGCCACGACTGGGGCGGGAGGCCGATCCAGGAGAGCACCTGGTTCAGCGCTCCACGCGAATCCAGAGCGAAGCTCAATGCGGCGCCGATGGCGATCGGAGAGATGATGTTGGGCAGGTAGACCACGGAGCGTATGAAACCGCGGCCCTTCATTTGTCGCAGTGCCGCCATGCAGCAGAATGCCACGAGGAAGATGAGAATGCCTCCGCTGACCGCGAGCACCAGAGTGTTGATGAAGGACTGCCGGAAGGCGTCGTCCGTCAGGATGAAGAGGTAATTGCCGAAGCCCCGGAATGTGGCCTTCGTTCCGATACCGCTCCAGTCGAACAGACTGATGGCTGCGCCGTAGATCGCCGGCACCACGAAGAGCAGCGTGTAGACGAGGACTGCGGGCCAGATGAAGGCCCGCAGTCCTCCCTTGCGARAAGTCATACTCACCGAGTGCCGCTCGCGATGTACGCCGCGGTCTTCTCCTTGCCCTGAGCGACGAACTCCTCGGGCGTGATCTTGCCGAAGACGAGCTGGTCATCCAGCGCAAGCAGAACGTCCTTGTACCACGTCGGCGCATTGGCCGCGGCATTGTCCATGTAGCCGGTGGTCGCGCTGCTGTCGAGCACGGCCTTCTGCATGGCGGCCAGGGCGCTGGGCGCCTCGACGTCGGAGCGGGCCGGGATGTTCAGCGCATCGGAACCGATCTTCTCGATGTACTTCTTCTGCACCAGGAACTTGATGAACTCCTTGGCGCCCTTGGCGTTCTTGCCCTTGGCGTTGACGGTCCAGCCGAGGACGTTGAGTTCCTCGACCGACTTCGATTCAGCGCCGTAGGTCGGGAACGGGAAGGTGCTGAGCTTGGCGCTGCTGGGGACGACCGACTTGACCTCGCCGGCGAGCCACGAGCCGTTCAGGTCGAAGACGTRGTCTCCCTGAGCCCACGCGTTCTGCGCGTTCGGATAGCGCGAGCCATCGTATCCACTCTGGAAATACGGGCGGATGGATGCGACTTCCTGTGCGGCGGCGAGGACCGCGGGATCGCTCCACGCATCAGCCGACTTGCTCAGGTTCAAGATCGCTCCCGGACCGTGCGAGCGTAGCATCAGCCAGTAGAACCAGAGCACGTTGTAGGAGGCGTTGCCGCCCTCCTGCGCGATCGGGACCTTGCCGGACTCCTTGAGCTTCGCGAACTCCGCCTTCAGATCGTCCCAGCTCGCAGGAGCCTTCGAGACCAGCTCTGGGTGAGCGTCCGCGTCGTACCACACGCCTCCGGAAAGGATGGTGTGCGGGATGAATGCCAGGCCGTCCTTGTCGGAAGCGGCATCGATCACGGACTTCGGGTAGTCCTCCTTGATCGTCGTGCTCTCACCCTCAGCCTTCGAGGACAGCACATCGGATAGGTCCGCGATCAGGCCCGCCGAGCGGTACGCCGGAGCGTTGTCGGGCGAGTCGTCGAACATGTCAGGCCCGGTACCCGAGTTTGAAGCATTGATGATCGCCGTCGAGCCGCCGTTGCCGAGCTGCTTGATGTCGACCTTGACACCGGTCTTGCTGGTGTAGTCCTTCGCCGCCTGGGCGAAGATCTTCGCCTGGGGGGTATCTGCCGGCCAGGCCGTCAGATACGTCACCGTACCGCCGGACTTCTCTCCGGCATCGCCTCCGCCGACCTTCTGGCCGCAGCCAGAAAGGGCGACGGTAGCGAGGGCGATGGTGCCGATGGCCATGAATGATGCAGTGCGTCGCGACAACCTCATCGCGCGCTCCTTCCTCTGAGGGTGAAGTGCTGGGTGGTGCGAGCCATCCGGGTGAGAGCTCGCACTCGAAGTATTACATAAGGCCATTCTTTAATACAAGAGACTCTTTTTATCCCTGTTGACGAGCGATTAAATCGTCCGTGAAAGTATCAAGCCGGGGGCCTTCCTCGAGCTGCAGATCGCCGCCGCGAGCCCCTAGGGAGAGCACCTCCACGATGTTGTCGCCCCTCTCCCACAACGCGCCAGGCGCGTACAGCGTGCCCTGAGGGCCCCGTGCGTCGAGGCGGCCGACGAGGAAGCCGTTGAGCCAGACGTAGACCTTCTCCCAGCCCGGGAGGGCGATGAACGCGTCGGCCGGGCGATCGCAGGCGAGCTCAGAACGATAGACACCCGATGCCTCGTCGGTCGATGAGGTCGGGATCTCCGGGAGCTCGGTCAGCGATTGCAGGTCCACGGGCCACTGGCTCCACCCGTGAACGAGGCGTGAGACGCCGTGAGCATCCAAACAGGCTCCCCCCAGGAGTCCCTTCTTTTCGCCGACGTGACGGCCGAAGTTCACCCTTCCCTCGTTCTCGACGACGATCGAGAGCCGCGCCACAGTACCGGTGCCGGCGAGCGGCACGCCCTCATCCGGCACGTTGCGATCGACGCGATGAACCAGAGCACCGTCGAGGAACACCCAGGCGCGATCCCGGGGTTCGAGCACACGGAGGGTGGTGTCTTCCGCGGGAATCAACAGATCCGCCTCGTACAACGTCAGCCCTGCGGGCTGGCGGAGCTGCTCCTGGGAGAGCGGCAGCTCGGAAGTGCGCACGCCGGCCATGGCGGAGCTCCGCAGAGCCGCCAGCAGAGACGCGCCAGGCACAAGCGGCACACGTCGGGCCGGCTGACGCTCCGGGAGCGGCGGCGGATCCGGCAGACGCACGCCTCGGGCAGATCCGAACAGACGTCTCAGCTCCCAGAATTTCTCCGTGAGCTCACCGGCTTCGCCGATGGGGGCGTCGGAGTCATATGAAGTGACAGTCGGAAGGTAAACACCCTGATCGATGTTCGCCCCGGGCCACGTGCCGAAGCTCGTTCCTCCATGAGCCATATAGATATTGATGGATCCACCGCCGTCAAGCAGGGGCTCGATCGCCGACGCCATATCCTCTGCCGCGCGCGTATGGTGCTCGCGTCCCCAGTGGTCGAACCACCCGCCCCAGAATTCGGCGCACAAGAAAGGTTCTCCCGGCCGGCGTCGCTCCAGCACTCGCATAGCGTCTACCGCGGCGCTGCCGAAGTTTGCCGTCGCAGCCACATCCGGGAGCGTCCCCGCGTCGAGCATGAGGTCGGTCGGCCCGTCGGAGGTGAACAACGGCACCTCGATGCCGCGCGATCGAAGCCCCTCGCGCAGATGCTCCAGATACCCGCGATCCGAGCCGAACGAGCCGTACTCGTTCTCGACCTGCACGGCCACGATCGGCCCGCCGTGAGTCGTCTGCAGGGGCACTACCTGGGGCATCAGTGCATCGAACCAGGCGTCCACCGGCCCAAGGAACCGGGCGTCGCTGGTTCGCACCGGGATCGGCCCGTCGTACTGCAACCAAGTCGGCAGGCCGCCGTTGTCCCACTCCGCGCAGATGAACGGCCCAGGGCGCACGATGACGGCAAGCCCCACCTGCTCGGCCAGGCGGATGAAGCGCGTCAGGTCGCGCCATCCATCGAAGTCGAACCTGCCGCGCGCACGCTCGTGGAAGTTCCACGGCACGTACGTCTCCACGTGCGTGGCACCCATCGCCGCCAGCCTTCCCAACCGGTCGGCCCACAGCGCCGGGTGGACGCGGAAGTAGTGCATCGCGCCCGACAGTACGCGCTCTTGATCGATCCATCCCGTGGGAGGCATGCGCCCGTTCGAAGCGCTCACAGCGACACGACCTCGCCCCGCTCACGCGCCCGCTCCGCAGCCCAGACGAGCTGATGCGACTCGAAGCTTTCGCGGACGGATGACACCGCCGACACATCGCGCATCAACACCGCGTGCAGGAAGGCCTCCACAAGCCGTCCGTCCGCGCCGCCATGGCCGTCAGCCGCGCTGGCGCCGCCGGACGGCATGGTGTCGATCGTCTTCGACTCGCCCGTTGCGAAGTCCACGATCGTCAGGTGCCGGCCGTCACCGTCGATGGAACCCGCGGTACCGAACACACGGGTCTTGCGGAACTCCAGCTGTGTGAACGCGACAGCCGTGAAGGAGGCGGTGGCGCCGTCGTCGAACTCCAGGGTGACGACCTGGTGATCTGCGACGTCGTTCTGCCCGTTGTAGACGCACTCTCCGTAAGGTCCGTTCTCGAGCGCATCCTGCACCGTCTCTCGCGTGGGGTTCGGCGTCAGCACGCCCAAGGGCCAGACCTGATAGGACGGAGTATCGAGGAATCCCTCGTAGATCTTCGTCGCGGAATAGGCACAGGTCTTCTGTAGTGGGCAGTCGACGCAGCGGTTCGCGGCCTGGGCGGGCTTGTTCTCCGGCGTGAACCAATACAGCCCACCGAAAGACGAGATCCTGCGGACGGATCTTCCGACGATGTAGGACAGCCAGTCCAGGTCATGTGACGACTTGGCCATCAGCATGGAGCTCGATGACGCTTCGTTGCGCCAGTTCCCGCGCACGTAGGAATGCGCGAAGTGCCACCACCCGATCGGTTCGAGATGCTCGACGGATACGATCTTTCCGATCGTGCCGTCCTCGAGGAGCGCCTTGAGCTCACGCGTGTAGTCGCTGTAACGCATGACGTGACCAACGGCCATGATGACTCCTGCGGCTTCGACGGCGGCGACGATCTGAGCTGCCTCCTCCTCCGTCGGCGCGATCGGCTTCTCCAGGAGGATGTCGTAGCCGGCCTCGGCGAAGGCAACGGCGGGTTCGTTGTGGGCGCGGTCCTGGGTCGCGACGACGACGGCATCGTCGACTTTCGGCGACGCCAACAGATGCTCCCAGGTGGTGAAGACGCGGTCATCGCTGAGCGCGAACTCCTCGGCGAACAGCCTGCGGCGTTCTGGATCGGGCTCGGCCACCGACGACACCATGGCACCGGCTCGCGCTGCGAGTCGCGCATAGTTCGTGCCACGCGAGCCGGCACCGACGACGGCGAGACGGACAGAGGTGGACATGCATCTCCTAGCTTCGTACGTATGCGGTCTCATGACCGACTGTTAATATATAGGAGCCTTGCGTAATATGGGAAGGGGTGGCATGGGCCGTGGCGAGGTAGCTGGGCTTGAAGACCGCGCCATACTGAGACTCGTGCACGAACTAGACGGCAGCGAAGTTTCCACCCTGCGGTGGATCAACGAACGGGCCGTGCTCAGACTCCTGTTCGACTCCGATCGCGCTCGCTCGGTGGCGGAGATCGCCGCTGCGCGTGCGCTCAGTCGCCCCACTGTCGAAGGGACGCTCGCCCAGCTTCTTCGCGAGGGATGGGTCCTGGAAAGCGAGCCCCAGACTTCGGGGCGAGGTGCGGGGAGACCTGCCAAGTACTACGCCTTCGCGGACCGCTCGAAACTCATCATGGGCGTGGATCTCGGCCCGCACGGAGTGATCTGCACGGCGGCGACTTTGCGCGGCGAGGTGCTTGCGACGGCTCGGATCGCCGACCTCGACATCCCGAGCGGAGAACAGGCCTTCGCCGCGCTCGTCGACGCCGTCACAGCGGCTCTGACCGAATCCGGCAGGGCGGAGAAGGATGTCATCGCGCTCACCGTGGGACTTCCCGCGATCGTCGACGCCCGGGGCGATGTCTCCCTGACAGTCGTCGTGCCGGAATGGCGTTCGTTCCGCCTCACAGAACGCATCCGTGAGCGGTTCGCCTCGATGCATGTCATCTTTGAGAACGACGCCAACCTGGCGACCGTCGGCGAACTCGCGTGGGGAAGCGCGGTTGGCGCTCGGAGCATGGTCAACGTCCTCGTGGGACATCGGGTGGGTGCGGGAGTCATCCTCGACGGCAGGCTCACGCGCGGCGTGCATGGCGCCGCGGGCGAGATCGGCGCATTGCCCGCGGCCCGATGGGAGAGCGCATACCGCAGACTGGCTGGCCCGGCCGGCCGCGTACAAGACACTCTGGGCGGCATCGCCGACGACGACCCGGCGGCTCTTCGGAGGCTGGAGAAGTTCGCGGAGGATCTCGCGCGAGGAATCGCGGCATTGTGCCTCGTTCTCGATCCTGAAGTCGTCATCATCGGTGGCGGGAGCACGCGCTTCGGCGAGCGCCTGATCGAGCCCCTTCATGCTGCTGTCGCGGCTCTGACTCTCTTCCCCGTGGAGCTGCGCACCTCCACGCTCGGCCAATCGGCCGTCGCACTCGGGGGCGTCGCCATGAGCCGCGACCACCTGACCCACACGGTGCTGCAGATCGCCTGACCAGCCTGCGACGGCCGAAGGGGCGGAGCGCGGGCGCCCCGCCCCTTCGGCACGTGCCGGCGCTCCTACTGCAACCGGATGTCGTTCACCGCCACGTGACCCCAGGTGAGGTTCGCGGCGGAGAACTGGACCTCGAATCGGGTTGCGGTGAAGGGCGCGCTGAACGCCRGTGTCCTGGTCTCGACCGTCGACGTGTTGCTCGCCCACGTGACCGCCGTCGTCGGAACGACCGTCTGCCACGTGCCCGTGTCTCCGTTCAGCGCCTGCACGAAGACCTGAGTCGGACCCTGCCCCTGCCCGAAGGCGGCGCTCAACGTGATCGACGTCGCCGTCACCGGTGGACCGTCGATCTGCACGTAGCCGAGTGCGGACCCTTCGGATGCCCACGAGGTCGCAGGGTTGTCGTCGACCAGTGCCGCGGTGGTGTTGCTGGACGACAGTTCACCCATGTTCGTCGCCGCCATGCCCCGGTACGAGGCGGACAGCTCGTTGAGCGCCACATGCCCCCAGGTCAGATTGGCCGCCTTGATGACGACCCGGATCCGGCCGGTCGTCACCGCGGCGGGCAGCATCAGACGCTTGTACTCGACGGTCGAGTTGTTGGACGACCAACTGATCGGCGCGTTCGAGAGCTGCGTCTGCCAGCCGGTGCCGTTCCAGGTCTGGACATCGACGCTGGTCGGACCCTGCCCTTGGCCGAATGCCGCCGCGAGGGTGATGGTGTCGATTGTGCGGGGGTCGTCGTACTGCACAGTGACATCGCCGGGGAACGTGGCGCCGTTCGCAGCGGCCCACGATGTCGTCACATCCCCATCGGCGACGTTTGCGACGCTTCCCGCGGACGTTCCGAGTGCGGTCGAAGCGGTCGCCGCGACGGCGTGCTGGATCGCGCCGAGATCGACGGCCCCTACGGGCACCTTGCCGCCGAGCGCATCCTTCGACTGCCCCCACTCGGAGACGCCCTTGTTGCGCGCCGGCGACGTGGCGGCGGGTGTGAACGCCGCAACGTACGCCGTGAACTGCGTCGGCGTGATGAAACCGCCGGACGGCAGCGTGGCGGCTGTGTTGGCCAGCTGCGGGTCGCCCACGGCGGCACCGGCGTCGTTCGCCGCGGGGGCCGTGGAGGAGGTTCCGTTCCAATAGAGGTTGTTCGAGTAAGGCGTCACCGGCTGACCTGAGACGTTGTACGGAGCATTGGAGGGGTTGTAGATGACGTTGTCGGCTACCGCCTGACCCCGGCCGATCGAGTTGCCGGACGTGTCCACCGCCACGATGCCTGCGAGCTGTTTGGGCGCGCCGCTGACACCAGGAGACGTAAGCGTGGGCCCGGGGTCCGCGGAGGTCCAGATCGTGTTGTTGTGAGCTCGCGTGCCCCCGCAGCCGGAGAGGAATCGAAAGATGAGGCGCTTGTCATTGACACTGAGGTTGTAGCGCACCTGGTTCTGATACGCGGAGATCAGACACATGAAGAAACCACCGTTGTTGCTGTCGCTGATGTTGTTCTGCACGACACTGTTCTGCGAGCCCATGTCGGCGTCGAACGCGAGTCCGTCGGCGTCGGAATAGATGCCCTCAGCGGCGGTCCGTCGAACCGTGTTGTACTGCACGACGATGCCCTTGGTGCCCTGCCACCAGATGCCGACGTTGCCTCCACCGCCGATCAGCTGATGGCTTGCGGCGCGGTCGACCGTGTTCCATTCGACGAGAGCGTTGTCCGCGTACTGCGGAGTGATGCCGCCTCCGGTGACGTCATGAACGTAGTTCTGATCCACCGTGAGACCGGCGAACGCCTTACGCGTCCCTGAGACCTCCGCCGAAGGGATACCGGTCTCCCCCGAATAGATCTCGCAGCCACCGCACCACGTCGTGAACGTCGAAATGCCGTATGCGTTGACGTCGCTGACCTCGTTGCCGGAGATGCGGGTGCCGGAGAACCACGTCGGCACCGAGTTCCCGCGCACGCCCACGGCGATGCCGCCCTCTCCGATTCCGCCCGACTTGCCCTGCCCGTCCACGAGGTGCACCAGGTTATTCAGAATCGAGATGCCGTCGACCTCGCCGATGTCCTTCGCTTCGACGTAGATGCCACGACGGATGTTGGCCGTGGACGTCGTCATCGAGGCCGAGTTCGTGACCTCCAGGTTCTGGATGGTGACGTAGTTCGCGTTCCGCACGGTCAGGGTGTTGGTGACGACGCCCGCGCCGTCGATCCGGCCGCGGCCCGTCCCGTACGAACCGATCGTGATCGGCGCTCCCGCCGATCCGGACGACGTCACCGTGAGGCTTCCCGTCCAGGATGAACCGCCCTTGAACAGAACGCTGTCGCCGGGGGCGAAGCTCGACGCGTTCACCTTGTCGAGAGAACGCCATGGTGAACCGGTGCTCGTGCCGGCGGCGCCGTCGTTGCCAGCGCCCGCATCGACGTAATAAGTAGTTCCACCGGCGGCGTGCCCCGGCGCCGCAGCGATGACGCTGGACCCGAAGACAGCCAGGAGCGCGGCGACCGCCAGCGCGGCCATTCGATTCGGGGTCAACGGTCTTATGCGTGGATTAGTCATGTCCTGCCCTTCGTTGGACGGTGCGATCGCAGATAATATATAAGGCCATTGCATAAATAGCCAGCCCCTGGTTCGAGGACCGGGAAGAGGGCTTTCCCGCGCCGCACTGTTACCGCTTCCGGACACGCCCGGGCCCCGCCGAGGGCAAAGAGTGATGGAACAGTGATGCAACAACCCGCGCGCGAAATTGCATCCGACCCGTTCCAGGCGTAGTTTTGCCGCTCGTGGCAAATGACAGCCGTGAGAGCGCCGACGCCCCGCAGGTAGCCAAACGCATCCTGCTCGGAGAACCGCTCAGCACAGAGAAGGCGAACGAACAGCTCCTCCCGAAACGGATGGCGCTGCCGATCTTCGCATCCGACGCGCTCTCCTCCGTGGCCTACGGCCCGCAGGAGATGCTGATGACCCTGGGGCTCGGCGGACTGGCGTTCCTCGCCTTCGCCCCGTGGGTCGCCGCGGCGGTCGTGCTGCTGCTGATCGTGATCGTGCTGAGCTATCGCAAGCTCATCCAGGCCTACCCCTCGGGCGGCGGCGACTACGAGGTCGCCTCGAAGAACCTCGGCGAGATCCCTGCTGTCGTCGTGGCCGCCGCGCTCCTGGTCGACTACATCCTGACGGTGTCGGTGTCGATCGCCTCCGGCGTGGACAACATCATCTCGGCCGTGCCGCAGCTGAACCCGTGGCGCGTGGAGCTCGCGGTCGGCTTCGTCATCCTCATCGTCGTCGTGAACCTGCGCGGCGTGCGCGAGGCGTCGACCTTCTTCGCGATCCCCACGTACGTGTTCGTCGGATCCGTCGCCGTCATGATCGTCACGGGGCTGGTGCGCACGTTCCTCGGCGACGCCCCGATCGCCGAGAGCGCGCAGTACACGATGCACGGCGACCAGCTCGCGAACGCGGCGGTCATCCTTCTCGTGCTGCGGGCGTTCTCCAGCGGCTGTTCCGCCCTGACCGGCGTCGAGGCCGTCTCGAACGGCGTGCAGGCGTTCCGGATCCCGAAGATCCGCAACGCCCAGGCGACGCTCGCGATGATGGGCGGGATCGCGATCGTGCTGTTCACCGGCCTCACCGCGCTCGGACTGATCACGCAGGTGCACTACGCGGAGGATCCCTGCCGCGACCTCGTCGGATACGTCTGCGGCCAGCCGCAGCAATCGCTCATGGCGCAGGTGGCATCCGCGGTGTTCGGCGGAGGATCGCTGCCCTTCTTCATCATCCAGGCCGCCACGGCCTGCGTCCTACTGCTCGCCGCCAACACCGCGTTCAACGGCTTCCCGCTGCTCGGCGCCGTGCTGGCCCGCGACGGCTACGCCCCCAAGGCGCTGAACACCCGCGGTGACCGGCTGGTGTTCTCGAACGGAATGATCCTGCTCGGCATCGCCGCGATCGGCGTGCTGGTGCTGTTCCAGGCGAACCTGACCAGCCTCATCCAGCTGTACATCATCGGCGTGTTCGTGTCGTTCTCGCTCGGCCAGGTCGGCATGGTGCGGCACTGGAGGACACTGCTCCGCAACGCCCGGAGCCAGAACGCGGAGGTCGCGGCGCAGGCACGGCGCACCGCCTACACGGGGCTGGCGATCAACTCGCTCGGCGCCACGCTGACCATCGCGGTGCTCGTGATCGTCACGGTCACCAAGTTCACGCACGGCGCGTGGATGGTGTTCATCGCGATCCCGATCCTCGCCGTGCTGATGATGGGCGTGAAGCGCTACTACCGCGACGTCGAGCACGAGATCTCGATCGACGACACGACCCACTTCGGATCCGAGGGCGACGTCGCGATCATCCTCGTCAACCGGCTGCAGAAGCCCGTGATCAAGGCGATCGACTACGCCATCGCCGCCAAGCACCAGAAGACGATCGCGCTGCACGTCGCCGCCAATCCGGAGGATGGCGTGCAGCTGCAGAAGGACTGGCAGCAGCACCGGATCCCGATCCCTCTCGTGATCGTGGAGTCGCCGTTCCGCCACTACGCGGCACCGGTCGAGGCCTACATCAGCAAGTACCGACAGAAGCACGGCCCCGCGGTGGTCACGGTGTACCTGCCGCAGTACATCGTCGGRCACTGGTGGGAATCGATCCTGCACAACCGTCGTGCACGTCGCGTGGCCAACCAGCTGATGATGGTGCACGGCGTCACGATCACGCTCGTGCCGTGGCTGCTCGACTCCTCCGAGCTCATCTACGGCCGCCGCTCCCGGCCGGTGCCCGGCCAGCAGCGCAGCGGTCGCCCGCTCTACGGCGACGCGCATGCGCAGGCCGGACGCCGCGTGCAGCGTCCCGCAGGCCCGCCCGAGAAGGACTGAGCGCCGGCAGAGCGGCGGTGCCCCTTCGTCCTCCACAGGTCGCCTTCTCGGAGAGTTTTGCACCGTTTGAATTCAGCCTCTGATCTGGGGGTTGAATGTCGGTGGCCCGGGGTTGAATGGAGGCATGACATCGACCGCGACCCCGGTTCTGGAGCAGGTKGACCTGCTCCTGTCCAAGGTGTGCGCGTCGGGTGAGCTGGGTGCGCGGTTCGGTGGGATGAACCAGGCCGAGCTGGTGGAGTTGCTGCAGGCAGCGGGCCGGATCCAACGGCATCTGGACGCCGTGATCACGACCACGGTCGGGGAGATCGCGGATCGGGACGGCGGTCTCGCAGACGAACGCGTCTCCGCCGTCGCGGGGTGCAGGGATGTGACGGAGTTGCTGCGGCGGGCGCTGCGGGTGGACATCGGCACGGCACGCCGGTATGCGGCCGCGTCGCGGGCCGTGCATCAGGAGCGGGCGGTGTGCACGGGGGAGCTGCTCCCGGCGAGGTTCGGTGCGCTGGCGGAGGCGCTGCAGGACGGGGAGCTGTCACTGACCGGGCTGCTCGCCGCAACGACCCCTCTGGAGCGGGCCGCGCCTCGGGTCGGATCGGCCGATCTCGCCCGAGCAGACAGGGTGCTCGCGGACGCGGCCCGCGGTCTGGACCTCGCCGACGACACCGGCCGCGCCGGCCCGGTGCCGACGACGGACGAGCTCGCCGCGCTCGCGGCGCACATCGTGCTGGTGCTGGACCCGGACGGGGCCGAGCCGGCCGACGCGGTCGCGCACCGCAAGCGTGGACTCACCCTGGGGCGGATCCGGGACGGGGTGATCCCCGTGTCGGGCGGGTTGCTGCCGGATGTGGCCGGGCAGCTGCAACGCCTCCTCGATGCGCTCCTCAATCCGAAGACCGAGCCGGTGCCAGACGTGGAGCCATCGCGCGTCAGCTTCGTCGACGGCGAGCACGGCCCCGACCACGGGCACGGCCCCGACTCTGAATCACCGGATCCCGATCCGGACGAGTTGCCGGACCCGCCCGATCCGCGGACCCCGAGCCAGAAACGCCACGACGCATTCGCCAGCATCCTCACCGTCGCCGCCTCCACCGGCGAGTTCCCGACCCTCGGCGGGGCGGCCCCCACCCTGGTCGTGTCGGTCACGGCGCAGGACTACCTCGACGGGACCGGACGCGCCACGGTCGAGGGCACCGGATGGCATGTCCCGCTGACCGTCGCGCGGCGCACGGCCTGTGCGGGCGGGATCCAACGGGTCCTGTTCGACGAACACGGGCAGATCGTCTCGATCGGCACCACCGCCCGCATCTTCAACGCCGTCCAACGCCGCGCGATCATCCTCCGCGACCGAGAATGCCTGATCCCCGGCTGCCACATCCCCGCAACCTGGTGCGAGATCCACCACGTCACCGAATGGGCCGACGGCGGACCCACCCACACCAGCAACGGCGTCGCCCTCTGCTGGCACCACCACCGCACCCTCGACACCTCCGGATGGCGCATCCGGATGAACCACGGCGTCCCCGAAATCCACGGACCCCACTGGTGGGACCCCCACAGCACCTGGCACCGCCCCCGCACCCGAGGCGGCGACCGCGTCAGACGCGAGCTCGCGGCGGCCCTCGCACCACCTGGCGGATGACAGATCGGACCGGAGCGCGGCGATCCAACTGAGGATGGCGCACGACAAGGGGATGACTGAACGGGGCTTCAGTCACGGTATCCTTCCGTCGTGGACGATGACACTGGGATCCTGATCTTCCTCGGCGCGGGCGTGCTGGTACTCGTCGCCATCGTCGTCTTCGGGGTGCTGAGCTCCCGGCGGAAACGCGCGGCGACGCAGCACACCTTCACCGTGCGCCAGGTGTGGATCGGCGACCAGCCGTTCCTGGAGAGCTCCGACCTCGACGCCTCCGACAAGCGTCAGGAGGAGTTGTTCCGGCTCAGGTATCCCGTCGGCAGCAGTCTCGTGCTGGCCCGGGCAGGGGCCGATGGCGACCGCATCGAGCAGGAGGTCCATGTCTCGCGGATCGCGCGGAGCCTGCGCGCCGGGTGGCCACAGGCGAAGCTCGGCCTCTCGGTGTACTTCCGGGAGTGGGAGGGCAGCGAGTTCCCTGCGCGCTTCTCCGTGAAGGGCACCGACAAGGTGGCGGGCGTCGAGCTCGATGCCACCGGGGTCCGCGCCGTCGATGCCGCAGAGGATCTCGTGTGGTCGGCGCCATGGGAGAAACTGCTCCTCTCGAACGGGCCCGACATCATGCTCGCGGACGGGGCGGCGAAGACGATCCGGTTCGAGTCCCTCGACGACGATCCGGACCTGCAGGAGATCCTCATCAAGTACGGCGCGCTGAAGCAGATGCACTTCTGACACGGGCCGCCGCACGCGCCGGGAAGCGCATCGCACCCCTCTTGTCGTGAGGGATCAGCGGGTCGGCACCTCCGCCGCGATCGGCGCCGTCGAGAGCACCGCCCTCAACAGCGAGCGCAGCTCGTCATCGACGCCGATCCGGTCGAGATAGGCGTCGGCGGATCCGTCGGCCAGCACCACCTCGTCGAGCGCACCGCGGAGCGCTCCGGCCGGGCTTCCTGAGACGAGCTCGCGGATCGGGCCTTCGAACGGCACGCCGTACGACGCGAGCCGCCCCGCCATGGCGTCGACCCACTCCCCTGCGAGGTTCCCCTCGGTGCGCGCGTAGTCCGCGACCACATCGTCGACGTCGACGCCGATCGCCAGCAGTGCGAGCGCCACGGCGAGTCCTGTGCGGTCCTTGCCCGCCGTGCAGTGGATCACCGTCGGGCCGCCCTCGGCGACCAGCGAGAGCACGCGCGCGAACGCGGCGCCGCCGTCGCGCAGCATGGTGACATAGAGCGCCGACAGCGACGGCCCCTCACCGTCGGAGAGCTGCGCCATGAAGCCGCGCAGGGATCCGGCCATGATCGGCACGTGCACGACCTCGATCCCGGTGCCCTCGACGTCGTCTGGCGCATCCGCCGCCTCCTCAGCAGAGCGCAGGTCGATGATCCGCGCGATGCCCAGGCCGGCGAGCGCGCGTCGTCCCTCCGGGCCGAGCGAGCCGAGCCCGTCGGATCGGAAGAGCACTCCGGGGCGCACCGCCGCGGATCCCGCCACTGCCGCGCGGAAGTTCACCGTGCCGGCGACCGGAAGCGGCTCGGCGGAGAACACGGCGGTTGAGGTCATCGGGGGACTCCATTCACGATGGGACGGCGGTTCCGGCGACCGCAGGCGCGGCCGGACGGCTCCGTCCTCCTCCGATCCTGGCATCTCCGGTGATCTCGGCGTGCAGGCGTGTGCGGCCGCCAGACGTGTACAGCGTGTGAGGATCCGCGCGGCACCCGCACGGAAACCGTGAGGAAGCCGTTCGGAGGCCGATCCGACCGGTTCGATCGGATCCGTGCTCGACATCATCTACGTGGCTCTCACGCTCGCGCTGTTCGCCCTCGTCGCACTGATCGCGAAGGGGGCGGAGAAGCTGTGATCGTCTTCGAGATCATCGCCGCCGTCCTCGCGGTCGCCGCGATCGGCTACCTCGTGGTGGCCCTCGTCGCCCCGGAGAAGTTCTGATGGGCGCCGCGGACATCTGGCTCGGCGTGCTGCAGGCCGCCACCCTCATCGCTGTCCTCGTGCTGCTGTACCGCCCGCTCGGCGACTACATCGCCCGCGTCTACACCGACGCCAAGGACCTGCGCGTGGAGCGCGTCGTCTACCGCCTGATCGGCGTGGACGCCTCCTCCGAGCAGACCTGGCGCGCATACGCCCGCAGCGTGCTCGCGTTCTCCGTGGTCGGCCTGCTGCTGCTCTACCTGCTGCAGCGCGCGCAGCAGGTCCTGCCGCTCTCGCTCGGCCTGCCCGCGGTGCCGGAGGGACTGGCCTTCAACACCGCGGCCTCATTCGTCGCCAACACCAACTGGCAGTCGTACTCGCCCGAGCAGACCATGGGCCACCTCGTGCAACTCGCCGGCCTCGCCGTGCAGAACTTCACCTCGGCGGCGGTCGGGATCGCGATCGCGATCGCGCTCGTCCGCGGCTTCGCCCGCCGGGGCAGCGCGACGATCGGCAACTTCTGGGTCGATCTCATCCGCGGCCTGATCCGGCTGCTGCTACCGCTCGCCGTGCTCTCGGCGCTCGCGCTCATCGCGGGCGGAGTGGCGCAGAACCTCTCCGGCTTCACCGACGTGCACACGGTCGCGGGTGCCGCGCAGTCGATCCCGGGCGGTCCCGTCGCCTCGCAGGAGGCCATCAAGCTCCTCGGCACGAACGGCGGCGGCTTCTACAACGCGAACTCCGCGCACCCCTTCGAGAACCCGACCGCGTGGACCAACCTCCTCGAGATCCTCCTGATCCTGGCGATCCCGTTCGCGCTGCCGCGCACGTTCGGACGGATCGTCGGCGACCACCGTCAGGGGTACGCGATCGCCGCCGTGATGGGCACGATCTTCCTCGCCTCGCTGGTCGCGCTGAGCGCCTTCGAGGTGAGCGGCCAGGGCGCCGCTCCGCAGTTGGCCGGGGCCGCGATGGAGGGCAAGGAGCAGCGCTTCGGGATCCTCGGATCCACCCTCTTCGGCACCGCGTCCACGCTCACCTCGACCGGTGCCGTGAACTCGATGCACGACTCCTACACGGCCCTCGGCGGCATGATGCCGATGCTCAACATGATGCTCGGCGAGGTCGCCCCCGGCGGCGTCGGATCGGGCCTCTACGGCATGCTCATCCTCGCCGTGATCGCCGTGTTCGTGGGCGGGCTGCTGGTCGGCCGCACCCCGGAGTACCTCGGCAAGCGCCTCGGCCCCCGCGAGATCAAGCTCGCCAGCCTCTACATCCTGGTCACTCCGACCCTCGTGCTGGCCGGCACCGCGCTGAGCTTCGCGATTCCGGCCATCCGGGCGGACATCGAGAAGACGAGCATCCTCAATCCCGGCCCGCACGGACTCAGCGAGGTGCTGTACGCCTTCACGTCGGCCGCGAACAACAACGGATCCGCCTTCGCCGGCCTCACCGCGAACACCCCCTGGCTGAACACCGCCCTCGGCGTCGCGATGCTGCTCGGCAGGTTCATCCCGATCGTGTTCGTCCTGGCCCTCGCCGGGTCCCTGGCCCAGCAGCAGCGCGTGCCGGAGACGGCGGGAACGCTGCCCACGCACCGCCCGCAGTTCGTCGGGCTCCTCATCGCGGTCTCCGTCGTGGTCACCGCCCTCACCTACTTCCCCGTGCTCACGCTCGGGCCGCTCGCAGAAGGACTCGTCCGATGACCATCGATCGCCACTCATCCACTCGGATCCCGAGCGCCCTTCGTCTCCCCCCGCTCGCTCAGGAGCCGGAGCACAACGACGAGACGAAGGGCGAACCCCCGACGCGCCCGCAGCGCGCGTTCGGGTGGAGCCAGCTCGTGCAGGCGCTCCCTGGCGCGCTGCGCCGGCTCAACCCTGCGATGCTGCTGCGCAACCCCGTGATCCTGCTGGTCTGGGCCGGGGCGGCGCTCACGACCGTGCTGGCCATCGCCGAGCCGTTCCTCGGATCCGGCGCCGCGGAGTCCGGCGGCACGCCGGTGCCGAACGGCTTCACCTGGTCGATCGCGGTCTGGCTGTGGCTCACCGTGCTGTTCGCGAACGTCGCGGAGTCGGTCGCGGAGGGCCGCGGCAAGGCGCAGGCCGCCACCCTCCGCAAGACGCGCACGAGCACGATGGCCCGACGCGTCACCGGCTACGATGCCGCGGCCGATCCGTCCGCGGAACACGCGGCGTGCGAGGAGGTCTCCTCCTCCGATCTGCGCCGCGACGACGTCGTCGTGGTGGTCGCGGGCGAGCCGATCCCCGGCGACGGCGACATCATCGCCGGCATCGCGACCGTCGACGAGTCGGCGATCACCGGAGAGAGCGCACCCGTGGTGCGCGAATCGGGCGGCGACCGCAGCGCCGTGACCGGCGGCACGCGTGTGCTGTCGGACCGGATCGTGGTGCGGATCACCTCGAAGCCCGGCGAGACCTTCGTCGACCGCATGATCGCCCTCGTCGAAGGCGCCGACCGGCAGCGCACCCCCAACGAGATCGCGCTCAACATCCTGCTCGCGAGCCTCTCGATCGTGTTCCTCGTGGTCGTGCTGGCGCTCAACCCGATCGCGTCGTACTCGGCGTCCCCGGTGAGCATCCCCGTGCTGATCGCCCTGCTCGTGTGCCTCATCCCGACCACGATCGGCGCGCTGCTCTCGGCGATCGGCATCGCCRGCATGGACCGGCTCGTGCAGCGCAACGTGCTCGCGATGTCCGGCCGCGCGGTCGAGGCCGCCGGCGACGTCACCACGCTGCTGCTCGACAAGACGGGCACGATCACCTACGGCAACCGTCGTGCCACCGATGTGCGGCCGGTCGCGGGAGTGTCCGTGGAGGAGCTGCTGCACGCCGCAGCGCTGTCCTCGCTCGCCGACCCCACGCCCGAGGGCGCCTCGATCGTCGAGCTCGCCGCCGCACGCGGCATCACCGCCGCCGCCCCCGAGGGCGCGGAGACCGTGCCCTTCACGGCGCAGACGCGCATGAGCGGTGTGGATCTGGCCGACGGATCGCAGATCCGCAAGGGCGCAGGATCCGCCATCCGCGGCTGGATCGGGGATGCCCCTTCGTCTCGCCTGCGGCTCGTTCAGGGACCGGATTCCCCGGTTCCTGACTCCCCGGTTCCTGATTCCCCGGTTCCTGACTCCCCGGTTCCTGAGCGAGCGGAGCGAGACGAAGGACGCCCATCGACGGGGGCGGAAGAGGCGGCGCGGTTCGCCGACGAGATCGCCGCTTCCGGCGGCACCCCGCTCGTCGTAGCCGTCGCGGGCGCATCGACCGGCGCCCGGATCCTCGGCGTCGTGCACCTCAAGGACGTGGTCAAGGAGGGCTTGTCCGAGCGGTTCCGGGAGCTGCGCAGCATGGGCATCCGCACCGTGATGATCACGGGCGACAACCCGCTCACGGCGAAGGCGATCGCCGCCGAGGCCGGTGTCGACGACTACCTCGCCGAAGCCACGCCGGAGGACAAGCTCGCCCTCATCCGCCGGGAGCAGGAGGGCGGGCGCCTCGTCGCGATGACCGGAGACGGCACCAATGACGCCCCCGCGCTCGCCCAGGCCGACGTCGGCGTCGCGATGAACACCGGCACCTCCGCCGCCAAGGAAGCCGGGAACATGGTCGATCTCGACTCGGATCCGACCAAGCTCATCGACATCGTGAGGATCGGCAAGCAGCTGCTCATCACCCGCGGCGCGCTCACCACGTTCTCGCTCGCGAACGACATCGCCAAGTACTTCGCGATCATCCCTGCGATGTTCATGGGTGCGTTCCCGGGGCTCGCGGCGCTCAACATCATGCAGCTGCACTCGCCGGCGTCCGCGGTGACGAGCGCGATCATCTTCAACGCGATCGTCATCGTCTTCCTCATCCCGCTCGCCCTGCGTGGCGTGACCTACCGGCCGGCGAGCGCCTCGCAGATCCTGCAGCGCAACCTGCTGATCTACGGCGTGGGCGGCGTCATCGCCCCGTTCGTCGGCATCAAGCTCATCGACCTCGTCGTCGCCCTCCTCCCCGGCTTCTGATCTGAAAGGCACACCATGTCGAATCTCCGCGGCACCGTCCGCCTCACCGGCGTCGCCGTCCGCGCGATGCTCGTGCTCACCCTCGTCCTCGGCGTCGGCTACACGCTCGCCCTCACCGGCATCGGCCAGCTCGCGCTCCCCTGGCAGTCGAACGGATCCCTCGTCGACGCGAAGGGGAGCGCCACCGGCGGCTGGACCGGCGGCGAGGCTCCGGCCGGCAGCGCCCTCATCGGGCAGTCCTTCACCGATGCGAAGGGCGATGCGCTGCCGCAGTACTTCCAGCCCCGCCCGTCCGCGGCGGGCGAGAAGGGCTACGACCCCACAGCCTCGGGAGGCAGCAACCTCGGCCCGAACAATCCCGACCTCGTGAAGGCGATCGCCGACCGCCGTGCAGCCACCGCGGCCCGCGAGCACGTCGCAGAGTCCGCGGTCCCCGCCGACGCCGTCACCGCGTCGGCCTCGGGGCTCGATCCGCACATCAGCCCGGCGTACGCGCTGCTCCAGGTGAACCGGGTCGCCGAGGCGCGCGGCCTGGACGCGTCCGCGGTGCGCACGCTGGTGGAGTCTAGGATTCAAACGCGCGATGCGGGCTTCCTCGGTGAGGAGCGGGTGAACGTGCTCGCGCTGAACCAGGCCCTCGACGCCCTGCAGCGGTGAGACGCGGCGACGAGAAGGCACGTGCAGTGAGCGAGGCGATGATGGGCGCGAGGCGCGAGGGCGGATCCGGAGCCCGCGGCCGGCTGCGCGTGCTGCTCGGCGCGGCACCCGGCGTGGGCAAGACCTACGAGATGCTCAGCGAAGGGCACCGTCTCGCCGAGGCCGGGCGTGATGTGGTGATCGGGATCGTGGAGACGCACGGCCGCGATGCGACGCTCGCGCAGACCCGGGGCATCGAGCAGGTGGCGCGCCGGACCGTGTCGCACCGCGAGGTGCAGCTCGACGAGCTCGACATCGACGCGGTGCTCGCACGTCGGCCGGAGCTCGCCCTGATCGACGAGATGGCGCACACCAACGCCCCCGGATCCCGCAACGCCAAACGCTGGCAGGACGTGCAAGAGCTGCTGGACGCGGGCATCGACGTCATCACGACCGTGAACGTGCAGCACATCGAGTCGCTCAACGCCGTGGTCGAGAAGATCACCGGCGTCGTGCAGCAGGAGACCGTGCCGGACGCGGTGATCCGCGGCGCCGACGAGGTGGAGGTCGTGGACCTCGCCCCGCAGACCCTGCGCGACCGCCTCTCGGCGGGCCAGGTGTACCCCGCGGAGCGGATCGACGCCGCGCTGTCGAACTACTTCCGCCTCGGCAACCTCACCGCCCTCCGCGAGCTGGCACTGCTGTGGCTGGCCGACGAGGTGGACAGCGCACTGCGCAGCTATCGCACCCAGCACGGTATCGACAGCGCCTGGCAGGCCCGCGAGCGCGTGGTGGTCGCCCTCACCGGCGGCCCGGAGGGAGAGACGCTGCTGCGCCGCGGCGCGAGGATCGCCGCGCGTTCGGCGGGCGGCGAGCTGCTGGCCGTGCATGTCACGACGCAGGACGGCCTGCGCGGCGACCGTCCCGGCGCGCTCAGCGCCCAGCGCGGCCTGGTGGAATCGCTCGGCGGCAGCTACCACCAGCTCGTGGGCGACGACGTGCCTGGAACGCTGGTCGAGTTCGCGCAGTCCGTCGACGCGAGCCAGCTCGTGATCGGCGTGAGCCGGCGCTCCCGTCTCTCCGCGGCGCTCACCGGACCGGGCATCGGCGCGGAGATCATCCGCCGCTCGGGCGACATCGACGTGCACATCGTCACCCATGCCGCGGCGGGCCGGCGCGGACCGCTCCCCTCGATCAGCGGCGGGGCCCTGGGCTGGCGGCGACAGCTCATCGGCTTCGCCGTGGCACTGGTCGGCGGGCCGCTGCTGTCCTGGCTGCTGTTCGCGCTCAAGGCGCCCGGATCCATCACCACCGATGTGCTCAGCTATCAGTTGCTGGTCGTGGTGGTCGCACTCATCGGCGGCCTGCGGCCCGCGCTGTTCGCGGCCGTGCTGAGCGGATTCACCCTCGACTTCCTCTTCGTGGAACCGCTGTTCACCGTCACGATCGCGGATCCGCTGCACGCCCTCGCCCTCGCGCTCTACGTCGTGATCGCCGTGCTCGTGAGCATCGTCGTGGACCAGGCCGCCCGGCGAGCCCGCGCCGCCCAGCGCGCGGCCGGAGAGGCCGAGCTGCTCGCCGCCGTGGCGGGCAACGTGCTGCGCGGCGACAGCGCCCCCACGGCTCTCGTCGCCCGAGCGCGCGAGGCGTTCGGGCTGAGCGGCATCCGGCTGCTCTCCCCCGACGGCACGGTCATCGCCGCCGACGGCGAACCGCTCGGCGGTGGCGGAGCGGGCGGAGCGGATCCGGCTGACCGCCCGGCTGACCGCCCGGATGACCGCCCGGGTGGCCGCGAGACCGAACCTCCGTCCCGAGACCGACGACGCGATGCACCGTTTCGGGACAGGGGTTCGGTCTCGCGGTCAGCGCCGACGTTCGGGGCGGATGCGGCGGATGCGGCGGACGCGGCGGCGGCACAGGCGGCGCGCGTCGAGACCGTACCGGTCGGGGTCGGCGTCGATGGCCGGCCGCGTGCGGTCCTCGAGCTGCACGGGGGCGATCTCGACGCCGCCGGCCGTCGCCTGCTCGACGCGATCGTCGCCCAGCTCGCCGCGGCGATCGAGCACACCGATCTGCGCGAGACCGCGAGCCAGGCCGCGGTGCTCGCCGAGACAGACCAGGTCCGAAGCGCCCTGCTCTCCGCGCTCAGTCACGACCTGCGCCGGCCGCTCGCCGCGGCCGTCGCCGCGGTCGGCGGGCTCCGCAGCGCGCATCGCCTGTCGGCGGAGGACCGCGCCGAACTCGTCGAGACCGCCGACGAGAGCCTCGCCACCTTGTCGCGCCTGGTCACCGACCTGCTCGACGTCAGCCGCGTGCAGGCCGGGGTGCTGGCGGTGTCTCTGGACCGGGTGGACGCGGCCGGCGGCGTGGTCGCAGCGCTCGACGAGCTGTCGCTCGGACCCGCCGACGTCGAACTCGCCCTGGATCCGGCGCTGCCGCCGCTGCGCGCGGATCCGGTGCTTCTGCAGCGCGTGCTCGTGAACCTGCTCACCAACGCCGTGCGGCACTCGCCCGCGGACTGCCGGGTGATCGTGTCGACGAGCCGTCTCGGCGAGCGTGCGGAGATCCGCGTGGCGGATCGCGGCGAAGGGATCCCCGAGGATCAGCGCGAGAGCGCGTTCCTGCCGTTCCAGCGGCACGGCGACACCGACAACACGACCGGTCTCGGCCTGGGCCTGGCCCTGTCCCGGGGTTTCACCGAGGGCATGGGCGGTACGCTGACGGCCGAGGACACCCCGGGCGGCGGCCTCACGATGGTGGTGTCGCTGCCGCTGGCGGAGGCGGATCCGCTGACCGATTCCGAGTTCCCCTTCTCGCTCCCGTCGCGAAACCTGTCGGTATCCGGGTCGGAAAGCGACACCTTTCGCGACGGGAACCCCCTGAGAATGCCCACCGAGGAGGACCCGCGATGAAACTGCTCGTCGCCGACGACGACCCGCAGCTCGTGCGCGCCCTGCGGATCACGCTCGCCGCGCACGGCTACGACGTGATCGCGGCTCCCGACGGCGCCGCCGCGATCGCGATGGCCGCTCAGGCGCACCCCGAGATCGTGCTGCTCGACCTCGGCATGCCGAAGCTCGACGGGATCGCCGTGATCGAGGCGCTGCGCGGCTGGAGCGACGTGCCGATCCTGGTCGTGTCGGGACGGACCGGATCCGCCGACAAGGTCGAGGCGCTCGACGCGGGTGCCGACGACTACGTCACGAAGCCGTTCCAGATCGACGAGCTGCTCGCGCGGCTACGCGCCCTCGCCCGCCGCCGCGGCGGGACGCCCGCGGAGTCGTCCGTCGCGTTCGGCGAGGTGGAGGTGGATCTGGCGGCCAAGGCCGTGACACGCGGCGGATCCCGCGTGCACCTCACGCCGACGGAGTGGCAGATCCTGGAGCACCTGGCCCGGCACCCCGGCGCGCTCGTGACGCGGCAGGAGCTGCTGCGCGAGATCTGGGGCACCGAGCAGATCACCGACACCGGCTACCTGCGGCTGTACCTGTCGCAGCTGCGCAAGAAGCTCGAGCGCACCCCCAGCGCCCCCGAGCACCTGCTCACCGAGCAGGGCATGGGCTACCGCCTGGTTCTGGACCCGGCCTGACGCCGTCTGGTCGCTGAGCGAGCGCGCCGAGACGCCCTTCGTCTCGTCGCTGCGCTCCTCGCTCAGGGACCGGACGGTTCCTGAGCGAGCGCAGCGAGACGAAGGACGCGGGCAACCCGTGGCTCACACGTCGCGGGAGCGCCAGAGGAGCCAGACGAAGTACGGGGCGCCGAGGACCGCGACGACGAGCCCCGCGGGCAGCTGTGCGGGGGCGATGACCGTGCGGCCCACCGCGTCGGCGAGGCCCACGAGCACCGCCCCCAGCAGCACCGCGACCGGGACCACGCGCGCGTGCCGGGCGCCGACCAGGGCCCGGGCCGCATGCGGGGCGACCAGGCCGACGAAGCCGATGACCCCGACCGCCACCACACTGAACGCCGCGAGCAGCGCCGCCACCGCGAGGATCAGCAGACGCGAGCGCTCGAGCTTCATTCCGAGCACGCGCGGAGTGTCCTCATCGAGCGCGAGCAGGTCGAGCTCGCGGCCGCGCAGCAGCACCACCGGCAGCGCGATCAGCAGCACCACGGCCAGCGGTACCACCTGATCCCAGATCCGGCCGTACGTCGTGCCRCTCAGCCAGGTGTAGATCTTCGGGGTGTTGAACGGACTCGTGCGCAGAAGCACGAACGAGGTGAGCGCGACCGCCGCCGATGAGACGCCGATCCCGATGAGGATGAACCGGTCCGCGCTGAGCCCGCCGCGCCAGGCCAGCAGGTACACGAGGGCGAACGCACAGAGCGCGCCGATCACCGCCGCCACGAGCATGCCGAACGTCGAGGCCGCGGCGCTCGTCACCACGAGCACGGCTCCGAGCCCCGCCCCGCCGGTGATTCCGAGAAGGCCAGGATCCGCGAGCGGATTGCGGCTCACCGCCTGCGTGAGGCATCCGGCGAGCGCGAGCGCCGCGCCCGCCGTGACGGCGGCGATCACCCGCGGCGCCCGCTCGTCCAGCGCGAACGCGATCTGCGGAGGCGCCTGCCCCTGCAGCCAGAGCAGCACATCCCCCGTGAGCAGCGGCGTCGCACCGAGCAGCAGGCCGGCGACCACGACGGCGACCACCAGCACGGCCGCGATCATCAGCACGAGCCGGAAGCGCAGCGGCCCGCGCACTCCGAACCGGATCGACGGCGGCCGCCGCGTGGGCCCGGAATCGCGCAGTCGCCGCGCCATCACCACGAGCACGACGGATCCGAGAACGGTCGTCGCCACACCCGTGGGCACGGCGATCGCGCCCTCGGCCCCGATGATGAGCCGCAGCAGGGCGTCGGCGAGGATCACCACGAGCGCACCGATGAGTCCGGATGCGGGCAGCAGCAGCGCGTGCCGGCCGAGCCCTGGCACGATCCGCACGAGCAGGCGCGCGAGCACCGGCGCGCACAGTCCGACGAAGCCGAGCGGGCCGGCGAGGGTGACGGCGGTCGCTGTCAGCAGGACGGACAGCAGGATCCCGAGGATGCGCGTCGAACGGATCCGCACGCCGAGGGATGCGGCCAGATCGTCGCCGAGCGCGAGCACGTCGAGACGGCGGGCGAGCAGCAGCGCCAGCAGGCCGGCGACCACGACGACCGGCGCTGCGCGCAGGAACGCGTCGAGCCCGAGCTGCGACAGGCTGCCGCTCCCCCAGGCGAGCAGGCCCTTGGTCTGCTCGCTGAACAGGATCAGCAGGGCCGAGGTCGCGGCCTGGAACGCCAGGGCCAGGGCGGATCCGGCCAGCACGAGCCGGGTCGTGGAGGATCCGGCCCCTCCCGCGAGCCCCAGCACGATCACCGCGGCCACGAGCCCGCCGCCGAACGCGACGATCCCCGACGCCCAGAACGGGATCGAGATCCCGAAGGCGGCCACCGCGGTGATCGCGAGATACGCGCCTGCCGTCACTCCGAGCGTGTCGGGGGAGGCGAGGGCGTTGCGCGCCAGCGACTGCATGAGCAGGCCGGCAACGCCGAGTGCGACGCCGACCGCGACGCCCGCCGCGAGCCGGGGCAGGCGCGCCCCGAGCAGGATGTCCGGATCGGCCCAGCCCGCTCCGCTCGTCCCCTGTGTGAGGTGCCAGCCCGCGGCGGCGATGAGCGCGAGCAGCAGCAGGACGAGCACGCCGACGGCGCCGAGCCGGGCGCGGACGCCGGTCGCAGGGCTCGTCCCCGCTTCTCCGGTCGCCCGGGCGTCCGCGCCCGCCTCCGCCATCGGCTCCCGCGACCCGGCCGAGACCGTGATCGCCGGATCCTGCTCCTCCACCCGCATCGCGCTCATCGCCTCCGAGTCACTTGCGGAACGCGTCGACGTACGCGTCGGCGATCTTCTCGGCCGAGCGCGGTCCGCCGAAGGTCCAGATACCGGTCGGGAACGCGTGGATCCGCTTGTCCTTGACCGCGGGGATCGAGGCCCAGGCCGGGTTCTTCTCGGCCGCCGTGATGAAGCTGCCGCTGTCGGGGTCGTCGGTGCCGGTGTAGAGCAGCGTCGCGGATCCGACGGTCGTCATGCCCTCGATGTCGGTGCTGCCGAGCCCGTAGGCGGGGTCGGTCTCGCCCTTCCACACGTTCGTGAGGCCCAGTTCGCCGCCGATCGCGCCGATCAGCGAACCGGTGCCGAACGGGCGCAGCGACACGGTGCCGCCGTCGACCCAGCCGTCGAAGTACACGAAGTCGGTGCTCTCCGGCTTCGCGGCGGCGAGGGTCTTCTTCGCCTCCGCGAGATGGCTCTTCATCTCGGCCGTGACGACCTCGGCGCGCTCGGTGCGGCCCGTCGCCTGCGCGATGAGGTCGAAGGTCGCGAGAAGCTGCTTCATCGGATCCTTCGCGTCGGCGCCGATCGTCACGAGCACGGGCACGCCGTACTTCTCGAGCTGGCCGATGATCGCGTCGTCGCGGGTCTGCGCCTCGACCACGACGAGGTCGGGCTTGGTCTGGAACAGCGCATCGAGGTTCGGCTCCTGCCGGGTTCCGACACTCTTGACGCCTTCGGGCAGCTTCTCTGCCTTGTCCCACTGGCGATAGCCGGCGGCATCCGCCACGGCGACGGGCGTCACGCACAGCGAGAGGGCGTCCTCGACCTGCTGCCACTCCAGCACGGCGACGCGCTCGGCGGGCTTGTCCAGCTTCACGGTGCGGCCGAGGGCGTCGGTCACGCTCACCGGCCCGGTGGCGGTGGTCGTGGTGTCCTTGGCGCACTCCGCGCTCGCGGCGGGTGCGCCGCTGTCGGTGGGCGCCGTGACAGAGGTCGTTCCGCAGCCGGCGAGGGCCAGGGTGGTCGCCGCGAGCAGCGTGAGGACGGCGAAGGGCTTGCGCATGGTTCTCCAGGGTGGGTGAGTCGGGGAGCGAGAGGTCGGGGTCGAGGTCGGATCCGGCCGCGGGGGATGGCCGCCGCTGGTCTGGGTGTCGTTGGTTCCTGAGCGAGCGCAGCGAGACGAAGGACGAGCGAGCGCAGCGAGGCGAAGGACGTCGGTTGCTGAGGCCCTTCGTCTCGTCGCTGCGCTCCTCGCTCAGGGACCGGGCCACCTGTCAGGTGGGTCAGATCAAGCGGGCTGCGGTTCGCGGGCGGGGAGACGGGCGACGTGCCGGCCGCGCGGGATCACGCGCACCCGGCCGTCGTCGTCGAGCGCGGTGTCGATGCGCAGCCCATAGGCCGCGGAGAGGTTCTCGCCGGTGAGCACCTCGGCCGGGGTGCCGTCAGCACGCACGCGACCGTCGTGGAGGAGCACGACGCGATCGGCGACCGCTGCGGCGTGGTCGAGGTCGTGCAGCACGACGCCGAGGGCGGTGCCCGCGTCGGCGAGATCGCGGATGAGGTCGAGCGTCTCGATCTGGTAGCGCAGGTCGAGGTGATTGGTCGGCTCGTCGAGCAGGAGGATCGGCGTGGTCTGTGCGAGCGCGGTGGCGAGCCAGACGCGCTGCAGCTCCCCTCCGGAGAGTTCGTCCACGGGTCGCGCTCCCATCGCACCCAGACCGGTGAGGACGAGCGCCCTGTCGATGGCCTCACGGTCCTCGTCGCGCAGGCCGGAGAAGCGACCGCGATGCGGATGCCGGCCGAAGGCGACGACATCGCGCACCTCCAGTCCGGATGGATGCGGACGCGACTGCGACAGCATCGCCACCGTGCGCGCGAACTCCTTCGCATCCAGCGTCGCGGCGTCACGGTGAACGCCGCCGGCCTCGAGGCGCACGGATCCGGCTTGGATGCGGTGCAGCCGCGCGATGGCCCGCAGCGCAGTGGACTTCCCGCTGCCGTTCGGGCCGATGAGCGCCGTGACCGTCCCGGGGCGGAGCGTCATCGCGACGTCGTGCACGACGGGTGTGCGGCCGTAGTTCAGCGCCAAGCCCTCGGCCACGAGCCCGGCCGGCGGGAGGAAGCCGGAAGAATCCCGATTCGTCATGTTAGGGGAGCCTAACCTATCCTGATGGACGTGTCACATCACCCCTACCGGACGTATCGCACCACCGTCGCTCGTCGCGAGCAGCTGTCGCCGAACTTCCTGCGCATGACGTTGACCGGCCCCGACCTCGTGTATTTCGGCACGGCGGGCCTCGATCAGCGCATCAAGCTCGTGCTGCCGCTGTCCGATGGATCCTTCACCGACGTCGGCCAGTTCGACGAATCGGTCGGCATGATGGAGTGGTATCGCCGCTGGCGAGAACTCCCCGATGAGGATCGCAATCCGATCCGCACGTACACGATCCGCGCGGCGCGGCCCGAGTCCCGCGAGATCGACGTCGACTTCGTGCTGCACGGCACTGAGGGCCCCGCGTCCGCCTGGGCCTCCGTCGCTGCGCCCGGGGCGCCGCTGGTCGTGATCGGCCCCGATGCGCGCGCCCATGAGACCGGCGGGCTGGAGTGGCATCCGGGCGATGCCGAATCGGTGCTCATCGCGGGAGATGAGACCGCGGTGCCGGCGATCTGCGCGATCGTCGAGTCGCTCCCCGCGCACGTGACCGGATCCGTCTACATCGAGGTGCCCACGGAGGCCGACGCGCTGCGACTCACAGCACCCGAGGGTGTGGCGGTGACGTGGCTCGCACGCGGAAGCGCGGCCCACGGGCTGCGGCTGAGTGCAGCGGTGCACGCCTGGGGCGAGACGCGGGCCGCCGAGGCCGCGCCCGCGCCAGCGGATGCGCATGCCGTCGACGCGCCCGCGGGAACCGAGCTCGCCGATCCGAGCGAGGACGAAGTGCTCTGGGAGGTGCCGGAATCGTCGGTCGGATCCTGTTACGCCTGGCTGGCCGGCGAGGCGAGCACGATCACCGCGCTGCGCCGCCACCTCGTGCGCGGCCTCGGCATCGACCGTCGCTCCGTGGCGTTCATGGGCTACTGGCGCCGAGGGCGGGCCGAAGCCGCCTGACCCCGCCGCAGCGCTGCCCACGGCCGCCTCGCGGGTGCGTTCCGCCAGGCCGCGAGACCGAACCTCCGTCCCGAGACCGACGATCTAACACGCTGTCTCGGAACTCGAGTTCGGTCTCGCGGCCAGAGAACAGCTCCCTGGGCGGACTGCGGAGCCGCGGCGGGTCAGCCGCCGATGCCCATGCCTCGCTGGATGACGCGGTCGAACACGCGCGCGGGCAGGATCCGGTGCGCGAAGACCAGAGGCTTCGCGCCGAAGCCGATGCGATAGCGAGCGCGAGGGCGGCGGGCGGTCGCCGCCTTCGTGATCGCCCGCGCGACGACCTCCGGCGAGGAGGTCATCCTGGCACCGGGCAGCGAGCTGTTGCCGAGGGCGTTCGCGACCGCCACGGCCTGCGTCCGGTACGGACCGTCTCCCGACGTCTCGAGGACGTTCGTTGCCGCGATCGCACCCCATTCGGTGCGGATGGATCCCGGCTCGATCACGACGACGCCGATGCCGAACGGCGCAACCTCCATCCGCAGCGCATCGCTGATCGCCTCGACGGCGTACTTGCTGGCGTGATACCACGCACCCAGCGGAGTCGTGAAGTTGCCGCCCATCGACGAGATGTTGATGATCGTGCCGCTGCGCTGCGCGCGCAGCTGTGGCAGCACCAGCTGCGTCATCCTGGCGAGACCGAGCACGTTCACGTCGAGCTGCGCCTGCGCCTCGGCGAGCGGCACATCCTCGAGTGCGCCGTACGACCCGTACCCCGCGTTGTTCACAAGGACATCGATCCGGCCCTGCTCCGCGAGGATCTGCGCGACGGCGGCCTGCGCCGACGCGTCGTCGGTCACGTCCAGGGCGAGCGTGTGCACCCCGGCGTCCCGCAGCCCCGCCATCCGGTCCACACGCCGCGCGGCGGCGTAGACCGTGAAACCCGCGTCGTTCAGGTGACGCGCGGCGGACTCTCCGATGCCGGATGAGGCCCCCGTGACGAGTGCGACCTTCGTGACCATAACGATCCCTCTCCCCTGCCCTGACACCCGAACCGGGTATCGGACCAATGGTCTCGCATCGAAGGGACTGCGGGCACGCGCCTGGCAGGGCGGCCGGCTTAGCGGGCGCGTTGGGCGACGGCCGCCTCGGTGCGGGAGGAGACGCCGAGCTTGCGCAGGATCGCGGAGACGTGCACGCTCGCGGTCTTCCCGCTGATGAACAGGCGCTCGCCGATCTGCCGGTTGCTGAGTCCCTCCGTGATGAGGTCGAGCACCTGCTGCTCGCGCGCGGTGAGCTCTACGCTCTCCGCGGCGTGGGCCGCGCGCGATCCCGCGCGGTGCAGACCCGCCGCGTCGATGAACTCCGCGGTGCGGCGTCGCAACCGGTCGTGGCCGAGGGCCTCGGCGACCGCCGCCGCCTCGGCCGCGACGTCGGGAGCTGCTGCCCTGTCTCCCGAGGCCACCAGCGCTCTGGCCCGCTCCAATCGCACGACCGCCCGGAACACTGCGGGAACGTCGTCGCCGTCAGCCACGGGCACGGCCGCCTCGAGCCGGTCCGCGTCACCGTCGAGCACCGCACCGAGCACGGCATCCCAGCGCGGAAGCTGCAGCTCGGGCGGCAGCGATGCCCACCGGGCGCGCACAAGATCGGCCGTCGAAGCCGCGAGCACGTCATGTCCGTCCGCGCGCAGGTCGGCCACGACCCGACCGCCCTCGAGCAGGATCCGCCCCATCAGTGCGAGCCGCGGGCCCGGATCCTCGAGCACGGTGCGCAGCTGTTCGGCCGCCCGCACCGAATCGCCCAGACCGAGCGCGATGAGGATCTCGATGTCGTGCAGCGAGTACCAGACCTGACGCTCGACGGCGGCGACGCCCTCGGCGATCGATCGCCATTCGCGCAGCACTCGCACGGCCTCGTCCATCTCGCCGCGCCACACGAGTGCCCTGATTCGCGACATCGTCGAGTACATCCGGAAGACCTGCAGGGTGCGCACCGCGAGATCCCGTGCGGAGATCTCCTCCACGCGGTCGATCTCGCCGAGCTCGAGGAGCGGTTCGACCATGTTGTGCGACAGGATGGCGCCGGTGGACCGCTCGACGCCGAGCGTGCGCGAGTGCGCGACCCCCGCCTCGGCGACCTCGACCGCCTCACGGAACCGGCCCAGCATGTTCAGGCTGTCCGCGTAGTTGACCCGGTAGCGCAGCTGGGCATCGTGGTCGGCCGCATGCTCCCAGGAGAGCCGGAAGTCGGCGAGGCCGGCCTCGACCTCGCCGAGGTGGATCCGGCTGCAGCCGCGCAGATTCGCCGCGACCGACATCACGTTGTCGAAGCCGATCGACTCGGCCATCCGGTAGGCCTCGTCGGCGGTCGCGACCGCCTCCTCCAGCCGGGCGCCGATGAGGTAGCGGCCTGCGAGATATCCGAGCAGCGCGGCGCGCAGCCGCTCCTGCCCCGGCTCGGACTCGATGATCGCGAGCGCCTGCAAGAAGAGGTCGATGGATCCGCGCCGACCCAGATTCTGCAGGTAGAGCGCCTTATCGCGCAGCAGCCGCGCGTGCACGGAGCGGTCGACGGCCGCGGGATCGATCTCGTCGAGCGCGAGCGACACCACGGCGAGCGCGCGCTCTCCGTCGCCCCCGTTGCGCAGGATCGATCCGACCTGGGCGAGCAACGGGATCCGCTCGATGCCGGCGACCTCCGCCGCATCCGGAACCTGGTCCCACAGCTCGAGCGCCAGCTCACCGAACCGCGCGGCGGTCGAGAAGGCGTAGCTGTTCTTCGCCTCCTGCATCGCGGTCACCGCCGCGGCGAGCGCGCGGGGCGAATCGTGGGCGCGGTGCCAATGGAACGCGAGCGTCGACGGCACCGCGCCGGCTGTCTCCAGGACGTCGGCGTATGCCCAATGCAGGCGCGCCCGCTCGCCCGGCAGCAGGTCGTCGTGCACGGCCTCGCGCAGCAGGGCGTGCCGGAAACCGTAGCTCTCCCGGTCGGCCAGCCCGATGATTCCGGCGCCCATCGCTTCGCGCAGGGCATCGTCGAGCCGTTCGTCGCCGAAACCGGCAAGGGTGGAGAGCAGGTCGTGCGCGATGGCGCCGTCGGATCCCGAGGCGACCCGCACCACCCGCTTCGCGTCGTCGCCGAGCGCGTCGAAGCGCGCGAGCAGCACGTCGCGCAGAGTGTCGGGCATGGGGCCCTGCACGTTGCAGAGCAGCTCCTCGATGAAGAACGGCACGCCCTCGCTGCGCTCCATGAGGCGGGCGAGTCCCGCATCATCGACCGCGCCGCGCAGGCGCTGCACCAGGTCGCGCACCTCGATCGCCTCGAGCCGCTTCAGGGTGATCCGGTCGAGAAGGCGGGCGCGCTCCGCCTCGGCGAAGAACGTGCGCACCTCTCCCCCGCGACGCACCTCGTCGATGCGGCAGGTGAGCAGGAACAGCACCGGTCGGCCCGCGAGGGCGCGGAGCAGGAACGACAGCATCGACAGGGTCGCGGCATCGGCCCAGTGCAGGTCTTCGATCACCACCACCACGGGCCGGGTGGCGGCAGCGGCCTCGAGGAGGTTCGCGATCGTCTCGCGCAGCCCCTCGGGGCGGATGGCGGACCGGTCGACCGGTCCGGTGGCGCGCTCGGGCAGCAGCAGCTGCAGGGCATCGCGGCCGGGGCCCGCTGCTTCGTCGGCGCGGTCGCCGAGCTCGTCGAGCACGCCGCGCAGGATCGCCGGGAGCGGCCCGAAGGGCGCCGGCGTGGATCCGTAGTCGAGGCACCAGCCCGTCAGCACGATGGCCTCGTCCGCCACGCGGCGCCGGAACTCCGCCGTCAGCCGGGACTTGCCGATGCCCGCCTCGCCGCCCACGAGCACGGAAGCGGACTCGCCGGCACCGGCACGGCGCAGGGCGTCGTCGAGGAGCGCGAGTTCGGCATCGCGCCCGACCATGGCGGCCGACGTGGTGGCGAGGGACATGTCTTCATCGTGCCACCAGCCACGGACATCGGGCGCCGCTCGTGGCCCGGCGCCGCCCTCGGCAGAAGCGGCGGAGACCGCCCCGGACGCGGAAGAGCCTCCCGACGGCAGCGGATCCGGTGTGGGATCCATCGTCGGGAGGCTCTCGCTCTCGCGATCAGGCGCGTTCTGTGCCGCGGAGGGCTCAGGCATCGCGGTGTCTGGCGCCGAGGCGGACGCCGGGGCTCTCATGCGGCGTGCGAGCCGCAGCCGACCAGCTCGCTCGCGCGGGCGCCCTCCTCAGCCTGCGCGGACGCAGCCGGCACGAGCTCGGCGATCGGCGCCGCGGGCACGAGCTCGGGCGACGGCGCAGCGGGCTCGGGCGACGGCGCAGGGGCTGCGCTCGCAGGACTCGCCGTCGCCGGGACGGCGGGCGCGGGGGTCGTCGCGGCGGGCACCACCTCGGTACGGCGGGCCTGCAGCCGACCCAGCGTGCGACGCAGGAACCCGTCGCGGCGCACGATCATGTCGGCGTGCTCTGCGGCCATCCTGGCGCGCTCGGCACGGATCGCGGCCTGCTCGATTTCCAGCGTGGTGATGCGGTAGCTCATCGCGTAGTTCAGTTCCATGATGTCTCCTTCTCCGGTACTCATACGCTCGTCGCTAAGGCCCCCTCCCTCCATCGGGCAGATGCCTTAACTTCTGAGGCGGGCACCTCAGATCCGGATCCGGACCGCAGCCGAGGGCGGGGTCATCCCGCCTTCGCCCCACCCCGAGGACCCCGCCCGCACCACCGCGCACAGGCACCCGGACTACCGTGGAACCATGCGCCCGCTCGCCGCCCTCCGTGCCGCCCGACGCGCGCCGTTGCTGCAGGTGGCGAAGTCGGCGGCGGCCACGATCGCGGCCTGGCTGATCGCGGGCTGGCTCGTCCCGGGGCACCTGCCGGTGTTCGCGGCGATCGCCGCACTGCTCGTGGTGCAGCCGAGCGTGAACCAGTCGTTCGCGAAGGCCGTGGAACGCAGCATCGGAGTGATCGCGGGCGTCGTGATCGCGGTGCTGCTGAGCCTCGCCCTCGGAGGGCTCAGCTGGGTCGTGCTGCTCGCGGTCGTGGTGGCCATGGTCGTGGCCTGGTCGTTCAAGGCCACGCCGGGCACCGCGAATCAGGTCGCGATCTCGGCGATGCTCGTACTCGCGCTGGGGTCGGCGAGCCCCGACTACGCCGTGGACCGGATCCTGGAGACGCTCATCGGCGCGGCGATCGGCTTCGTGGTCAACGTCGTCGTGGTGCCCCCGGTGCTGGTCGCCCCGGTGCGACGCGACCTGGCGCTGCTCGGCGGAGAGCTCGCCGCGACCCTGGACCGCCTCGGCGACGCGATCGCGGTGGAGCAGAGTCCCGCACGCCTGCAGGAGCTCATGCTCGAGGCCCGGCTGCTGCGCCCGATGAAGGACGCCGCCGATGCGTCGGTGACCGCCGGGGAGGAGTCGCTCACGCTGAATCCGCGCGGGTCGCGCCACCGTTCAGAGCTCGCCGCGATGCGTGCGTTGCTGGAGCGCCTCGGCCCGATCGTGACGCAGGTGATCGGGATGACCCGCGCCTACGTCGACCAGTACGACGACGCTCTGCCTGCCGAGCCGTCGGTCGCGGCGATCGCCGAGCAGCTGCACCGCGCAGGCCACGACGTGCGCCTCGCCGTTCAGCTGGCCGAGGTGGATCCGGAACCCGAGGCGCTGACCTCCGCGATCCCCGCTCTGACCTCGCCACTGGACATCCGCCCGCCCTCGTCCCGTAACTGGGTGCTGATCGGATCCCTCACCGAGGACCTGCGCCGCATCCGCGCCGGCCTGCGCGACGAGGACTGAGGATCCGGCGCTCCGGCGGGGCCCCGCCGGATCCGGCAGCGCCCGGCGCATTCCGCGTCGCAGAGCGTGCCGTTCGCGGGGCGCGTCGAGCGGCTCACACCGGCTCCGGTCCGTTCTCAGGACGAATTCGGCCTGCGGCCCGAAAATCGGTCCCATCTGCGGAGTTCCGTGAAATCCATCCTGAGAACGGTACGGGCAAATCCGCTCAGGCCCCGACGAACTCCTCCACCGGCCCGAAGTCGGGCTCCTCGCGGATCTCGACGACCGATCCGAGCGCGTCGGTGTCGAGCACGCGGATCTCGTTGCGGCCCGTGCGCCACAGCGGTGCAGGGGCGTACAGCGTGACCTGCGGGCCGACCTCGCGATAGCGGCCGAGCAGGAATCCGTTCAGCCACACCATGCCGTTCGCGCCGCCGGGGAACGCGAGCCAGGCGTCGGCGGGGTCGGCGACGTCGAACACCGCCAGGGCGAAGCCGTCAGCCGGTGCGGCGGCAGCGGGAGCCGGTGCGGCGGCAGCGGGAGCCGGTGCGGCGGCAGCGGGAGCCGGTGCGCCGGGGGCCGCCGGAGCTTCCTGCGGGATGAGCCGGTGCGTCCAGCCGTGCGCGAAGCGGCGCCCGATCCGCACGCCAGCCATGATGCCCTTGCCCTCGCCGGTGCGCGGCCCGTAGTTGATCCGCCCGAGGCTCTCCACGACGAGCGTGAGCAGTCCGGATCCGCCCGTGGAGGGAAGGTCGAGCGAGCGCACCCCGTCGCGCTCGAGCACGCCGAGGCGCACGCCGTCGAGGTATACGACCGCGCGGTCGTGCAGCACGTCGACCGTCAGGGCCGCTCCGGGGGCGTAAGTGATCTCGGCCTCGTAGGCGACCAACCCGTCCTCGGCGCCGAGCTCCTCGAACGTGAGCGGCATCGGGGCCGCAGCGGCCGCGGGCTCCGCACGCGCGATGTCGATCAGAGACGCGACGGGCACCAGCGGCGCGGATCCGGCAGCCTGCCGACGCGGCGGCTCCGGCACCGGCGGGAGGTCGCCGTCGTGGAACGGCGCGAACGCCGCGCGCAGCGCGTGGAACTTGTCGTTCAGGGATCCGTCCTCGCCGATCGGCGCGTCCGAGTCGTAGCTCGTGACGGTCGGCTGCAGCACTCCGTCGTGGTTGGCCCCCGCCCAGAGGCCGAAGTTGGTGCCGCCGTGCGCCATATACAGGCTCACGGATCCGCCCTCGGCGAGCAGCTCCTCGACCGTGCCGATCATGCTGGCGGCCGAGCGCACGTGGTGCTGCTCACCCCAGTGGTCGAACCAGCCTCCCCACAGCTCCGCGCAGAGGAGTGCCTGGTCCGGCACGTGCAGGCGCCGCGCCTCCTCGACCCCTGTGCCGAAGGTGAACGACCCCATCGCGCCCTCGACGCTGCCGTTGCGCACCATGTCCGCGGTGGTCCCGTCCGCCGTGGTGAGCAGCTCGACGATCCCGCGCGAGCGCAGCCCGTCGCGCAGGTGCACGAGGTAGTCGTGGTCGCTGCCGAAGGATCCGTACTCGTTCTCGATCTGCAGCGCCGTGATCGGACCGCCATGCGCCGCCTGCAGCGCGGCGAGCCGGGGGATCAGCTCGTCGTACCAGGCGTCGACCGCGGCGACGAAGACGGGGTCGCTTGTGCGTAGAGCGCGCGTGCGGCCGCTCAGCCAAAACGGGATGCCGCCGTTCGACCACTCCGCGCAGATGTAGGGGCTGGGACGCACGAACACGTCGAGCCCGATCTCGCCGGCGAGCCGGATGAACCGCTCGGCGTCGCGCCAGCCTCCGAAGTCGCTCTCGCCCTCGACCCGCTCGTGGAAGTTCCACGGGATGTAGGTGTCGACCGTGTTCGCCCCCATCGCGGCGAGGCGGCGCAGCCGGTCCTCCCATTGGTCGGGGTGGATCCGGAAGTAGTGCACCGCGCCGGAGAGCATCCGGAACGGACGGCCGCGGCGCAGCAGCGCGCCGTCGGCATAGGTGAGCGCTGCGCGCGGGGACTCGGTCATGGCTCTCCTCGGGGTGCGGCACGATGTTTGCGTCACCATAGTCTCGCAGGCAGCACCTGTCGGCCGAAACCGGTCTCGAACTCAGTCGAATCCGGCCACCACGCTCGGATCCCGCCCCCGGGCGGCCCGGATCGACTGAGTTTCGCACGCGTAGGCTGGCGACATGCCCGTCACTCTCGCCGAAGCCCTCGCCGATCTGGCCGCGCTGGAGGATCCCAAGGCCCGCGCCGTCAACGAACGGCACGGCGACGCGCACGGCGTGAACCTGTCGCAGATGCGCGCGCTCGCGAAGCGGATCGGCACAGATCCGGAGCTCGCCGGCGAGCTGTGGGCGTCCGGCGATGTGGCGGGGCAGCTCCTTGGGATCCTGCTCGCCAAACCCCGCGCCCTCGACGCCGACGACCTCGACCGCATGGTGCGGGAGACCCTGAGCTCCAAGGCGCACGACTGGCTCGTCGCGTACCTCGTGAAGAAGTCTCCGCTCGCGGAAGAGCTGCGTGTGCGCTGGCTGGACGATGCCGCGCCCGACGCGCGCGCCGCGGCCTGGTCGCTCACCTCGGCTCGGGTCGCGAAGGCTCCGGAGGGACTCGACCTCGACGCGCTCCTGGACCGGATCGAGCGCGAGCTCGCTGGCGCCCCCGCCCGTGAGCAGTGGGCCATGAACGAGACCCTCGCCACGATCGGCATCAACGACCCCGCACGGCGCGACCGCGCGATCGCGATCGGCGAGCGGCTGCAGGTGCTCGCCGACTACCCCACCCCGCCGAACTGCACCTCGCCCTTCGCGCCGCTGTGGATCGCGGAGATGGTGCGCCGCCAGGGCTGAACGCGTCCTCGCACCCGGCGGGACGGATCCGCGGATGCGCGCGAGCCTCGGATCGCGCATGCGCGCGAGCCTCGCGCCGGAGGAAGCCGCCCGAATACCCTGATCGCATGAGCACGCACATCGCCGCCGCACCCGGTCAGATCGCCCCCATCGTCCTGTTCCCCGGGGATCCGCTGCGCGCGAGATGGATCGCGGAGAACTTCCTCGACGACGCGGAGTGCTACTCCGAGGTGCGCGGCATGCTCGGCTTCACCGGCACCTGGCAGGGCCACAGGGTGTCCGTGCAGGGATCCGGCATGGGACAGCCGTCGATGTCGATCTATGCGAACGAGCTGTTCCAAGAGTACGAGGTGCAGACGATCGTGCGGGTGGGCTCCTGCGGCGCGCTCACGGAGAAGGTCGGCATGCGCGACATCATCATCGCGAACGGCGCATGCACCGACTCCGGGATCAACCGGGTCCGCTTCCATGGCCAGGACTACGCGCCCGTCGCCGACTTCGGGCTCCTGCGCCGCGCCGTCGAGGCGAGCGAGCGGATGGACCTCGACCACGTCGTACACGTCGGCCTGCTCTTCTCGAGCGACCAGTTCTACAGCACCCGCCCCGAGCTCACCGAGCCGTTCGTGCAGCACGGAGCCCTCGCCGTCGAAATGGAGACGAGCGCGCTCTACACGCTCGCCGCGTACTTCGGTCGCCGCGCCCTGAGCATCTGCACCGTCTCCGACCACCTCGTCACGCACGAGGAGACCACAGCCTTGGAGCGCGAGCAGAGCTTCGGCGACATGGTCCGCATCGCGCTCGAGGCCGCGATCGCGGTCTGACGCCGGCGGCGGTCAGCCGCGCCGCCGGGCGCGCGCGTAACCTGGCTGCCGGCACCTGCCCTGACCGTTCTCAGGATCGATTCCGCGGATCCCCGCGATCTCGGCCCTGTCCCGTCGATTGCGGGCATTCCATCCTGAGAACGGTACGGCCCGCGTCGTCCATCCCCGGGTGGGATGATCGATGCATCATGTCTGCGCGCCTCGATCCGTCCGTCGTCCGCCCCGCCGAGGGGGCTCCGGATCCGGATGCCGTCTACCTGGCCTTCGTGGAGTGGGCCGAGTCGACCGGGATCTCGCTCTACCCGGCGCAGGACGAGGCGGTCATCGAGATCGTGTCGGGGCAGAACCTGATCCTCAGTACCCCTACCGGCACCGGCAAGTCGCTCGTCGCGGTCGCCGCCCATTTCGCGGCCCTCGCCGACGGGCGCCGCACGTACTACACCGCGCCGATCAAAGCGCTGGTCAGCGAGAAGTTCTTCAGTCTGGTGGAGGTCTTCGGCGCGGAGAACGTCGGAATGGTCACCGGTGACTCCGCCGTGAACGCCGACGCCCCGATCATGTGCTGCACGGCCGAGATCCTCGCGAACCTGGCCCTCCGCGAGGGGCCGGACGCCGAGGTCGGCCAGGTCGTCATGGACGAGTTCCACTTCTACGGGGACCCGGATCGAGGCTGGGCCTGGCAGGTGCCGCTGCTCACGCTGCCGCAGGCGCAGTTCGTCCTCATGTCGGCCACGCTCGGCGATGTGAGCGAGCTCGCCGCCGACCTCACCCACCGCACCGGCCGGGAGACCGCGGTCGTCACCGGGGTGGAGCGGCCCGTGCCGCTGCACTACTTCTACGAGACCACCCCGATCCACGAGACGATCGAGGATCTGCTGCACACCGACCGCGCACCGGTCTACGTCGTGCACTTCTCCCAGGCCGCCGCCATGGAGCGCGCGCAGGCGCTCGCGAGCGCGAAGGTCGCCACCCGCGAGCAGCGCGACGAGATCGCCGAGCTCATCGGCGGCTTCCGGTTCACCACCTCCTTCGGCAAGACCCTCGCGCGCCTGCTCCGGCTCGGCATCGGCGTGCACCACGCCGGCATGCTGCCGAAGTACCGCCGGCTCGTCGAGCAGCTCGCACAACGCGGGCTGTTGCGCGTGATCTGCGGCACCGACACCCTCGGCGTCGGAATCAACGTGCCCATCCGCACGGTGCTGCTCACGGCGCTCACGAAGTTCGACGGCACTCGGATGCGCCAGCTCAATGCGCGCGAGTTCCACCAGATCGCCGGGCGCGCAGGGCGGGCCGGCTTCGACACTGCGGGCACGGTCGTCGCGCAGGCACCGGAGCACGAGAGCGACAACATCGCCGCGGTCCGCAAGGCCGGCGACGATCCGAAGAAGAAGCGCAAGATCATCCGCAAGAAGGCACCGGACGGTTTCGTGTCCTGGGGGGAGCCGTCGTTCCAGAAGCTCATCGCCGCGGAGCCCGAGACGCTGACCTCGCACATGCAGATCACGAGCGCGATGATGCTGAACATCATCGGGCGCGGCGGCGACGTCTTCGCGAATATGCGCGCTTTGGTATATGACAATCACGAGTCGCGCGCGCGGCAGCGGATCCTGGCGATCCGGGCGCTCGGGATCTACCGGACACTGCGCGAGTCGGGGATCGTCGAGCGCGACGCCGACGGCACGATACGCCTCACCGTCGACCTGCAGCCGAACTTCGCGCTGAACCAGCCGCTCTCCCCCTTCGCCCTCGCGGCGTTCGACCTGCTCGACCCTTCCAGCGGCTCGGAGACAGCGGGATCCGCTTCCGCGGTGCCGCATTCCTCCACGTTCGCGCTCGACATGGTGTCGATCGTGGAGGCCACCCTCGACGACCCCCGCGCCATCCTGGGCCAGCAGGAGTTCATCGCCCGCGGCGAGGCGGTCGCAGCGATGAAGCGCGAGGGCATGGAGTACGAGGAGCGCATGGAGGCGCTCGAGGAGATCACGTATCCGAAGCCCCTCGAAGAGCTGCTGTCTGCGGCGTTCGAGACCTTCAGCGCCGCGCAGCCGTGGATCCGCGACTTCGAGCTGCACCCCAAGTCGGTCGTCCGCGACATGTACGAGCGGGCCATGTCGTTCGGGGAATATGTCGCGCTGTACAAGATCGCGCGCTCCGAGGGCGTCGTGCTGCGCTATCTCTCCGATGCCTACCGCGCGGCCTCGCAGACGATCCCCGAGCATCTGAAGAGCGAGGAGCTGCGCGACCTCATCGAGTGGCTGGGCGAGCTCGTCCGTCAGGTGGACTCCTCGCTGCTGGACGAATGGGAGGAACTCGTCTCCGGTCACCCCGTCTCGCACACCGACGAGCCCGTCGTGCCCCCGGCACCCAAACGACTCACGACCAACGTGCGCGCCTTCCGGATCCTGGTGCGCAACGAGCTGTTCCGCCGCGTGCAGCTCGCCGCGCGCGAGGATCTGGATGCCCTCGCCGCGCTGGATCCGGAGTTCGGCGCCGAGAGGTGGGATGCGGCTCTGGACGCCTACTTCGCCGAGCACGACGAGATCCGCACCGGCGCCGATGCGCGCAGCGCAGCGCTGATCATCCTCGACGAGACCGGTGGCCAGGATCACGAGCGCCCGGCCCGGGCATGGGCCGTGCAGCAGATCCTCGACGACCCGGCAGGAGACCACGATTGGCGGATCTCCGCGATGGTCGACCTGGACGCCTCCGACGAAGCCGGTGAGGCGGTCATCGCGGTGACCGGAGTGGCCCGGTTGTAGCAGGACGGCACCTCTGCGGGACACTCGTCTGCGGCGTACTCCCGCCGATCAGCGCGATCCGTGACGATGTCGGGCGCCCGGCGTATCGTCGGAGGCACGGAGCGGAACGGAGGGCATCATGACGATTCACGAAGGCCGCGGGGGGCCGCGGACCCCGGCTCGGCGGGCACAGGTCCACCAGGGCATCGTCCCGTCCTACCTGTTGGCGAAACTGGCCGAGTCAGAGCGGTACGCCCAGGCCGCCGAGGCCGCCAGGCAGACCCTGATCGCCCCGGCGCCGGCCGAGCACCGGGCTCAGCTGCGGCTGTCGATCGACGAGAACGGCTCGCTCGTGGCCACGGTCGAGGCGGCTCCGAACCGCACGATCAGCGACGCGCACGGCACCGAGACGCTCCCCGGCACCGTGGTGCGCACGGAGGACGAGCCGACGGTGGCCGACGTCGCCGTGAACCAGGCGTTCGACGGGCTCGGCGCGACGTTCCAGATGCTGCTCGACGCCTTCCAGCGCAACTCGATCGATGGGAAGGGCCTGCCGCTGGACGCGACTGTCCACTACGGATCCGGATACGACAACGCGTTCTGGAACGGCGAGCGCATGGTGTTCGGCGACGGCGACGGCCAGGTCTTCCAGGGCTTCACCGGCTCGACCACGGTGATCGGTCACGAGCTGGGGCACGGCGTCATCCAGCACACCGCGGGCCTGGACTACGAGGGGCAGCCCGGCGCGCTGAACGAGTCGCTCGCCGATGTCTTCGGCGCGCTCACCGAGCAGCACCTGCTCGCCCAGACCGCGGACCAGGCGACGTGGCTCATCGGCGCGGGCATCTTCACCCCCGCCGTCCACGGCAAGGCGCTGCGGTCGATGCTGCATCCCGGCACCGCGTACGACGACCCCGAGCTCGGCAAGGATCCGCAGCCGGCCGACATGAGCGGCTACGTGCAGACCACCGACGACAACGGCGGCGTGCACCTCAATTCGGGCATCCCGAACCGCGCCTTCGCGCTGTTCGCGGTCGAGCTCGGCGGCTACGCGTGGGAGACGGCCGGATCCGTCTGGTATCGCGCGCTGACCGGCGGGCTGCCGGCATCGGCGTCTTTCGCGCAGTTCGCGAAGGCGACGATCGCCGAGGCGGAGGCGGTGAGCCCGGCCACGGGCGACGCCGCGCGCACCGCCTGGGCCTCGGTCGGCGTGATCAAGGCGACGGGTGATGAGCGAGCCGCCGGCTGATCCGCCCGTCGGCATCCCCGTCGACTCCGACGCCGCCGGCGACGACGGCGTCGCGATCCGCGTCGCCCGCAGCGGTGGCATCGCCGGCATGACCCGGCGATGGAGCGTGCAGCCATCCGGCGGCGAGGCCGCGCACTGGATCGTCCTCGTCGAGCAGTGCCCCTGGAACGAGAAGCTTCCCCGCGGCACCGGCGCGGATCGCTACTCGTGGCGGATCGAGGTGCGGATCCGCCGCGAGCGCCACGAGCAGGTGATCCCGGAGGAGCATCTGCTCGGCCCGTGGCGCGCCCTCGTGGATGCGGTGCAGGAGGCGGACACCGGCACGGCGCCGCTCTGATCCACGGCCCGAAACGCCGCTCGGGGAGCGACTCACATCGCGCTTCCGGGCAGCCGTCGCCTAGCGCCTACGCGAGGCCGCCCAACGACGACGGAGCTTGTGCAGCAACGGCATGAGCCCGTAGATCACGATGGGAACGGCGATCGTCACGGTGATGATCGTGCGCGGGACCACGGGAATCCCGGCCATCAGCGGGCCCAGCAGCAGGTTGATCGCCAGGAGAGTCGGAGCCACAGCGATCCAGATCATCAGAGCGAGCGTGTGCTGGCTCGGCGGCCGCGGGGCGTCGGGGGCGTCGGGGACGTCGGGGACGTCGGGCACGAATGTGCGCTTCATGTGGTGTCCGCCTCTCTGCTCAGCGCGACGCGAGGAGCTCGCCGCGGACATCGACGTCGACGAGATCCGCGTTGACGTCCATCGCGACCGCGTTGGCGTGGCCGGCGGCGGTGATCACCTGTCCGCGTGGATCCACGAGGTTGCCGGTGACCCAGACTCCCGGCACGGAGGTGCGTCCCGAAGCGTCGAGGTGTGCGAAGCCCGCGCCATCGATGACGCCTCCGAGAGCCGCGACGAGCTCGGTGCGGGGGCGGGACTCCGGCCGGACGAACACGGCATCGACGGGGACCACGTCGCCGCTCTCGAGTCTCACTCCATGGAAGCGCTCCCGGTCGAGAAGCAGTTCCGCGATCCGTCCGTCCTGCACGCGGATGCCCCGGACGCGGAGCAGACGCGCGTCCTCCTCCGAGAGGGCGCACCCGTTGGCGAAGTAGGTGAGATCGGACGACCACTGCCGGAGGAGGATCGCGTGCTTCACGGCACCCGGAACGCCCCCGAAGACGGCCAAGGATCCGTCCCCGACCTCGTAGCCGTGGCAATAGGGGCAATGCAGAAGGAAGCGCCCCCAGGCCTCGCGGGCCCCGGGGACGTCGGGCAGCACATCCTCGACGCCCGTCGCGAGGATGATCCGGCGGGCGGCGATCTCGGCCCCCTCATCGGTCGTGAGCACGAATCCCTCCTCGGCGTCGCCGGTCGCCGACGCGACCTGGTTCGGGACCAGGCGCACCCCGTAGGACGTGATCTCCTCGCGTCCGATCTCCAGAAGACGTGAGGGCGGAAAGCCGTCGCGCGAGAGGAAGCCGTGCATGTGCGCGGCAGGGGCGTTGCGCGGTGCGCCGCCGTCGAGGAGCACGACGGAACGGCGGGAGCGGGCGAGCACGAGTGCGGCGCTCAGCCCGGCGGCCCCGCCGCCGATGATCGCGGTGTCGAACAGTTCTCGGGTCATGGGACCAGGTTTGCAGCGGTGCTTCGAGATGGCAATCTTGCTTGCGGAAACCGCAAAAGGCTGGTGTTCTTGTCCTCGTGAACACGAACGCAGATCTCGCGACCGCGTTGGACGGGATCGGGCCCCGCCTCCAGCGGATCCGCACGGGCCGCGGGCTCACCCTCGCCGAGGTCGCGGAGCTCGCCGGCACCTCCGCGAGCACCGTCTCGCGCCTGGAGAGCGGCTTACGCCGGCCCAGCCTCGAGCTGCTCTTCCCCCTGGCCCGCGCGTACGGGATGAGTCTGGACGACCTCGTCGGCGCTCCCGAATTCGGCGATCCGCGTGTGCGGCTGCGCCCACGGCGCAGGAACGGGCGCGTCGTGATCCCGCTGAGCCGCAACCCTGGCGGCGTGCAGGCGTGGAAGGTCGTGATGCCCGTCGAGGAGGGCCCCGGCGTCCTGCGGACGCATGACGGATCCGAGTGGATCTACGTCCTGAGCGGGCGGATCCGCCTCATCGTCGGCAAGAGGGACCTCGTGCTCAGCCAGGGCGAGGTCGCGGACTTCGACACCCGTACTCCGCACTGGTTCGGGGCCACGGGCGACGCGCCCGCAGAGATCCTCAGTCTCTTCGACCGGAACGGCGCGCGCGTGCACATCCCCGAGGCGAGCGACACGAGCGACGGGGCGACCGCTCCCTGAGCGCGGCCGGCGGCGGCTGACCCTGGCAGCCATCCGCCCGCCCGGGCACACGCGTCGCTCCGTCCACGTCCTCAGCCGGCGGCCTCCGTCAGCCGGGCCGAGACCGTGCGCAGCGCTGTACGCACTTCCTCTCCTTCCAGCACCTCGAAGCGAATCCCCGAGGCTCCGAGGTACAGCGCGAACTCCTCGGGCGAGCGGGATCCCGCAACGAGGATGCTCGTCTCCTCCGCCTCCGCGGTCACGACCGCGACCGTGGCGTCGAACCGGCGGCGCACCTCCGTCGCAGAGGCGTGCATGCGCACCCGCGCGCGGTAGCGGTAGGGCGCGGTCGTGATGCTGTGCGCCGTGAACTCCCGCAGCGCCTCCTCCGGGATCTCCCGGACGGGGAAGTCCTCCCGCAGCATCAGTGACCGCCGGATCCGGTCGATCCGCAGCGTGCGCCACGCATCGTGCTCAGGATCCCGCGCGACGAGGTACCAGCGCCGCACGGTGTGCACGATGCGGTGCGGCTCGATGATCCGCTGCACGGCGGCGCCGTCGTGGCGGGTGTAATCGACGCGGAGACGCTGGCGGACGTCGATCGCGGTGGCGATCGCCGCCACGATCCCGGGGTCCACGGCGCCCTCCGCATCGGCCGTTGGATCCAGCGGCACCAGGGCCCGCTCGACCTCGGCGATGCGGGTGCGTGCCGCGAAGGAGAGGGACTGCTCGAGCTTCGCGAGCGCGCGCCCCGCGGCCTCCTCCATCCCGGTGACGACGCTGTTCGCGGCGGCGCGCAGACCCACGGCGATCGCGATCGACTCGTCGTCGGACAGGGTCAACGGCGGCACGCTGGCGCCCGGCCCCAGCCGATACCCGCCGTGTCGCCCACGCGTGGCGTCGATGCCGTACCCGAGCTCGCGGAGGTCGTCGATGTCGCGGCGCAGGGTGCGATCGCTCACCTCCAGCCGCTCGCGCAGCTCGGCGCCGCTCCATTCGCGGCGGATCTGCAGGAGAGAGAGGAGGGCGAGAGTGCGTCCGGTCGTGCGGGTCATGGTCTCAGCTTCCTTTGCTTTCCGGTCATATTGTGACCGTTATGGGCGAGAACCTGAAGTCATGAACGAAGACCAGAACGAGTCCGCCATCCTCCCCTTCCGCGTCGAAATCGCCGAGAGCGTCCTCGACGATCTCCGTTCCCGGCTCCGCACCGCACGCTTCCCGGCACCGCTGCCCGGAGACGGCTGGCGCGACGGCGTACCCGTTGCGGTGCTCCAGGACCTCGTCACACGGTGGGGGCGCCACGACTGGCGAGCCACCGAGGAGCGCCTCAACGCCCTCCCGCAGATCGTCACCCGCATCGACGGGCAGACCATCCACGCCGTGCACGTGCGCTCCCCGCATCCCGGAGCGACGCCGATCCTGCTCATGCACGGCTGGCCCGGTTCCTTCCTGGAGTTCGAAGGCCTCATCGGATCGCTGACGGATCCGGTCGCGCACGGCGGCGACGCGGCCGACGCCTTCGACGTGATCATTCCTTCGCATCCCGGGTTCGGATTCTCGACGCCGCTGGAGGACGCGGGCTGGACGATCGAGCGGACCGCACGCGCGTTCCTGGAGCTCATGTCCCGTCTCGGATACGACCGCTTCGCAGCGCAGGGCGGCGACCACGGAGCGGCCGTGGCACCAGAACTGGCACGTCTTGCTCCCGAACGCGTGATCGGAGTGCATGTCAATGGCTCCCTCGGCGGGTCGTTCCTCGGCGAGGTCGATGACGAGACCGCGGCCCGGCTCACCCCTCTCGAGCAGGACCGACTGCGTCGCGTCGCGGAGTTCATGCAGCGCGAGTTCGGCTACATCGCGATCCAGGGCACCCGGCCCGGTCTCATCGGCGAGATGACCGCAGACAGCCCTGTCGCCCAGTTCGCGTGGATCTACGACAAGCTCCAGGCCTGGACCCACCCCGCCGAGCGGGATGCGGTGGACGTGCTCGGCGAGCGCTTCGTGTTCGACAACGCGTCGCTGTATTGGTTCACGGCGAGCGGTGGATCATCCGCAGCCCTCACCTACGCGCTGAACACCGCATGGGAGGCGCCGAAGCCGAGCTCCGGCGTGCCGACCGCCGTGATCGCGTTCGCCCACGACATCGGCCTGCGGTTCGCCGAGGAGCAGCATCACCGCATCGTGCGCTGGACGGACATCGAGGACCGCGGCGGGCACTTCGCGGCCATGGAGGAGCCGGAGCTGCTCACCGACGACATCCGCGCGTTCTTCGGATCCCTGCGGGGGTGACCCTCGGCGGCCCTGCGGAAGCCGATGTCAGGCCACCGCTCCCCGCGCTCAGGCTTCCGGCGCGGGCTCTTGCGCGGGCGTTGGCGGCATCGGGATCGCGACGGTCGTCGCGGAGGTCGGTGCACCCAGCCCGAGTGCGAGCGGATCTGCGACGGGCGCCTCCGGAAGGTCGGTCGCCTCATTCCGGTCCAGCGGCTCTCCGGGCAGTGCTGCCCAGGGGGCCTTCTCCTCCGGCTTCTGCGTGAACATGCCCATGCGTCCATTGTGCGCCCGCCGGCACACGAGCGGGTCGTCGTTCTCGCGGCGGCGACTCCGCGAGACACCAGATTCTGCGCGAGACACCAGCACTGACGCGGTGTCTCGCGCAGAACGTGGTGTCTCACGATTCGCGCCTCACCCGCGCCAGAGCGTCGCCCTGGCCGACACCCGTGGAACGTCCGGCACCAGCACGGCGAGCACCCGGACGAACGTCGTCATCCAGACCAGGCCCAGCCCGACCGCGATCGCCTCGAGCCCGGTCGAGGAGTACAGCCGGACCGGAATGTGCAGCAGCACGGCCGCCGCCAGCAGCACTCCGAGCCCGATCGTGGCGACCAGCAGTGCGAGAGGTGGCCCGGGCAGGGCCTTCGTCGACATCGCCGCGGCGAGCGCGAACAGCACGAGCGTTCCGATCGCCGCGATCCAGTGCACGATCCGGTTGAACTCGATCGGCACGAAGCCCACGACCGCCAGCGCGACGCCCGTGGCGCCCCAGAGGGCGACCACGACGGCGATCCCGCGCAAGGCATGGTCGCCGCGCAGACGGTGCAGGTCGCGGCCGATGTACGTGCCGACCGTCGCGAACAGCAGCCCTGCCACGACGAGCGTGCCGTTGAACGCCCAGCCTCGGGCGCCGAGGCCGAGCTGCGAGAAGTTCTGCTGCCACCACAGCGGATCCGCCGCTGTCGCCATCGCGAACAGCGTGCCGATCGTGAGGAAGCCGAACAGCAGCGCCGCCAGATCCCGCGTGCGGATGCCCACCCCCGCCGTGTAGGCGAAGCGCCCGCCGATCGCCGACGCCACCCCCGCGATGAGGGCGCCGCCCAGCGCCGGCGCCCGGAAGTCGTGCAGGCCGGCACCGAAGACGAGCCCGCCCAGCAGCACCCCGAACGCGGTCACCGCCGCGAAGGCGACGGTCAGCGCGATCGCGGAGGCATGCGAGATCGTCGTCTGCCACGGCGGCATCTGCTGTCCCCCTCAGTGGACGCCAGGGGGTCCGCTGAGGGGGACGACTCGAGAGTAGGGAGGGCCGCCTCAACCGCGGACGGTGCCCGCTCCGCCGTGCATCTCGCCACGGAGGGGCCAACGTCCGTTGTGCTGGCGGAACTCGTTCGCGCGCAGCAGCGGCGAGATGTCGAACAGGCGCGGATTCAGGCGCAGCCGCGGACCGGACGAACCCCGCACGGTGAGCCGGAACTGCCCGCCGGATGCCCGGACCGAGAAGTCGGTGATATCGGCATAAGCGATCACGCCCTCGCGGCCCCACACGGTACGAAATGCGATCTCGTCGACGCGGGGCTCGACGTAGAAATTGCGGTAGATCATGAGGAGGGCCACGCCGGCCAGGGCGATCGCGACCGACGCGATCCGCAGCGGCCACAGCATGCCGTCGGTGTTCTTCTCCGTGAAGGAGGCCAGCCCCATCAGCCCGCCGATAGCCACGAACAGAGCGCCCACGATCGGGACGAGCAGCGGCATGCGCTGCCGCACGGGTCCCACGGAGCGGCGCCCGCGCATCCTCGACACGGCTGCCGCCACGAGGATCAAGACGGCCAGCACGATGAGGACCTTCACCACGACCGCGGACACCTCTTGACGGTACCGCCTCGCGGCCCCGGCGAAATCCCCGACTGCCAGCCAGAGTCCGTACCGAACTCAGGAGATCCCGGCCGGATCCACTCCAAAAAGGGACGGAACGACCAGGATCTCCTGAGTTTCGAACGCCGTCAGGCCAGGACCAGGTCCTCCATGCGGGCGTATGAGGCCTCCATGCCGTCGACCATGCCCGTCGCGAGGATCATGTCACGGCTCTCGAGGTCGGGATACTCGACGAGGAGGGTGATCAGGGTCGCCCCGTCCTCCTCATAGAGGTTGAGGTCGTTCAGCGTGACCGGGCCGTCGGTGCCCTGCATCTTCTCCGTGGTGACGGCGCGACGCGGGGCTTCGACGAGCAGCGCCTCACCCTCGAACCCGAACGCCTGACCAGGGGTATCCCCGACCGGGGCCCACGAGCTGCGGTAGGTCTGACCGGGCTCGGTCGCGACCGTGCACTCGGTCATCTCCCACCCGTCGGGCCCGAGCAGCCATTGCTTCATGAGCTCCGGCTCGTAGTGCGCGCGCCAGACCAGCTCGCGCGGCCCCTCGACCAGCCGCGTGATGCGCACATGGGTGTCGTCGAGCAGTTCGAGACGGGTGCCCTTGCCCTGGGCGTAGTCGCGCAGATCCTGCAGCACCGTGTCGAGCTGGCTCATCGCCATCTTCGTGCCCTCGATCACGCCCATCGCGACGACCTGCTCGAGCGCCTCGGCCGAGTCGAAGTGGCTGGTGCCGACCATGCGCGTGCCCTCGGCGGTCGGCGAGAACTCCAGCGTCATCCGCATCGCCGGGAGGTCGTCGATGGGCTGGCCCCCGTCGTCCACGAACGAGTCGAGCACCTCGAACAGCGTGGGCGCCTCGATCCGGGTGAACTCCCACCGCCCCGACGACTTCTCGCCGCGCGGGCCATCAAGGTGGTACTGCGCGATGCCGCCGACGGTGTGGTCGAAGGCGGTGAAGGTGGCCGGCCATCCGGGCGGGCCCCAGAAACGCTCGAGCTGGCGCGGGTCGGAGTACGCCGCCCAAACCCGCTCCACCGGGGCGGCGAAGTCGGCGTGGATCGTCAGCGTCAGGTTCTCGGGATCGGTGGTCACGTCGGTGACGGGCATGTCACCCTCCTTCTGTGTCGGTCAGGTGGTGGTGGATCCGCGCGGTGCGGATCCAGGATCGGAGTCATTGTCGGCATCGGAGTCCTCGGCGAGCAGGTCGTCGAGGCGGGCGATACGGCTTCGCCACAGGTCCTCGTAGCGGGCCAGCAGTGCTCGGGCGCGCGCGATCATCTCGGGGTTCGCGCGGACCAGCCGCTCGCGTCCCTCGGCGCGCTTGACGATGAGCTCGGCCGCCTCCAGCACGGCGACGTGCTTCTGCACAGCCGCGAACGACATGTCGTAGTCGCGGGCGAGCTCGGAGACCGATCGCTCGGCTTCGACGGTGCGGCGCAGGATGTCGCGCCGCGTGCTCGCCGCGAGGGCCTGGAACACACGGTCGATCTGTTCATCGCTCAGTTCGTTTCGTACAACCATTTGGTTGTAGATTACGACGGCTGGATCCGGGTGTCAAGAGCGGCGTTGTCGGATCTGCGACGGGTCGAGCGCCAGGACGCCGAACGGGCGGGGAGCGCCGCCTCCGGCACTCCCCGCCCGTTGGGCGGAACAGACGCTAGGCCCGCGGCGGGTTCAGCGGCAGCCACTCCTCGAGCGTGGTCGTGAAGAGGCGTGCCCCGTCGAGCGGGATCAGCGTCCGCTCCTCGATCTGCGCGCCGTAGTAGGGCGCCGTGTCGTCACGGACGACGGTCCGCGGGTCATGACGGAACGCGAGGGCGCGGCGGGCGAACTCGTCCATGCCGAAGGCCTCGGGACCCGCGATCTCGATGTCGCCGACGGGCTCGCCGGCGGCAGCCTGCGCGACGGCGGTCGCGACGTCCTCCGCGGCGATCGGCTGGATCAGCGCGCCGGGAAGCGTGACCGTGTCTCCCGCGGTGGAGATGTCCGCGATGCTGCCGACGAACTCGAAGAACTGCGTGGCGTGCACGAGCGAGTAGCCGATGCCGGCCTCGCGGATCAGCTTCTCCTGAGCAGTCTTCGCCGCGAAGTAGGGGATGTTCTGCGGGCGGTTCGTGCCGACGATCGTCAGGGCCACGTGATGGCCGACGCCGGCCGCGGCTTCCGCGGCGAGCAGGTTGCGCGTGGAGGTGGTGAAGAACTCCAGCACATCGGCGGGCGCGAACGAGGGCGAGTTCGACACGTCCACGACGACGTCCGCACCCTCCAACACCTCGGCGAGCCCTTCCCCGGTGAGGGAGTTCACGCCCGTGTTGGGTGATGCGGCGATGGCCTCGTGGCCGTGCGCGCTGAGCTTCGCGACCACCTTCGAGCCGATGAGGCCGGTGCCTCCGATGACGACGATCCTTGCCATGTCCAAGCCTTTCGCGGGGGGATGAGACGCCGGTTCCGGTGCTCATAGGGATGACCGGCCAGCGGGGCCGGTTGTGACGAGACCCGCTCCATCCGTCACAGATCCCGGCGATCAGCGGTCAGAGCTGGTGGGGCCGGCATTGCCGGAGGCCCGCCCGGCAGAGGAGAGTGAGACCGTGGCAATGAACGTTGAGGCCGAGAGCCTGGAGAGCGCCGCGGAGGCGTTCGCCGCCCAGCGGCGGCGACTGTTCGGCATCGCGTATCGGATGGTGGGCACGGTCGCGGATGCGGAGGACATCGTCCAGGAGACGTGGATCCGCTGGCAGGGCGCCGACCGGGCTTCCGTGCAGGAGCCGGCCGCCTTCCTCACCACCGTCGCCACGAGACTCTCGATCAACGTGCTGCAGTCGGCGCGCGCGAAGCGGGAGACCTACATCGGCCCGTGGCTGCCCGAACCGGTGAACACCGACGACGATCCGGCTCTGGGGGCGGAGCGCGCCGAGGCGCTGCAGTTCGCGATCCTGCTGACGCTGGAGAAGCTCACCCCGACCGAGCGCGCCGCGTACATCCTGCGCGAGGCGTTCGACTATCCGTACCCGCGCATCGCCGAGATCATCTCCTCGAGCGTGGTCGGCGCTCGCCAGCTGGTCAGCCGCGCACGTTCCCACCTCGCATCGGATCGGCAGGTCACCGTGGATCCGGGACACCAGCGCCGGTTGCTCGAAGCCTTCCTGGTCGCCGCCCAGCAGGGCGATGCACAGGCCCTCGAGAAGCTGTTCGCGGACGACGTGGTGAGCTACACCGACGGCAACGGCGTCAAGCTCGCCGCCCGCATTCCGGTGATCGGCCGGGGCCGGGTCGCCAAATTCGTGGCCGCGTTCGCGCATCACTTCTGGATCGGCAAGTCGATCGGATGGGTCGAGGTCAACGGCCAGCCCGCCGCGGCTCTCGTCCAGGACGGGGAGGTCACCACGCTCGTGACCGTGACGACGTCCGCCGAGGGCATCGCACAACTGCTGTGGGTGATGAGCCCCGACAAGCTCGGCACCGTGACCGCGGCTGTCGCATGAGCGGGGGCAACCGCCCTGCGTGGTTGCATCGACGAGGCCGAGGCGCCGCGGACCGGGCTCTTCTGGAGGAGCTCGCGATCGCGCTCCTGACCGGCGCCGAGTCGAGTGCGCGGGCATTGCTGCATCGCGACGTGGTGATGCTCATCGACAGCGGCGGGATCGCCTCGGCAGCGACGACTCCACTCACCGGGCCGAGCCAGGTGGCGGCGGCGCTGCGCACGCTGACGACCGCCGAGACCTCGATCACGGCGGCGTCCATCAACGGCACGCCAGGGCTCGTGCTGGCCCGCGGCGGCCTCGTGGTGGGGGCGGTCACGGCGGAGATGCGTCGACGGCTGCTGACGAGCGTCTGGGTGGTGTGCAGCCCCGAGAAGCTGCGGCACTGGAATAGGCGGTGACGGGGCGAGACACCTGTCCTGGCGCGAGCACCCCGGATGAACTGGGACGACCTCCACGACCGCCTCATCCGGACGATGAGGCACGGGCGGCTGTCGCCTACGCTTGCCTCATGAGCGCGGCGCCATCCCCCGTCAATCCCGCGCGGCGCAAGCCGCCCGAGGATCGCCGACAGGAGATCATCGACGCGGCGTGCAGTATCGCCCTCTCCGACGGACTGAGCGGCGTGACCGCGCGTCGCGTCGCGAGTTTCGTCGGCGTCGGCTCGGGGCTCGTGACCCACTACTTCAGCGGGATCGACGAGCTCGTCGGCGCCGCCTTCTCCCAGGTCGTCACGGCGGAACGAGAGGCGATCGCGACCCGGGTCGCCGAGCTTCCGACAGCGACGGAACGACTGCGCGAGACGATCGCCGCCTATACGACTCCTACCCGCGATCCACTGGGGCTGCTCTGGCTCGACGCCTGGCGACAGGCGGCCGATCGTCCGGCGGTCCGCACGGCCGTGGTCCAGCAGATGGAACTCGACCTCGCCGATATGAAGGACACGATCGAGGCGGGCGCCTCCTCCGGCGAATTCGACCTGCAGGACCCGTCCGCGGTGGTGGCGATGCGCGTCCTCGCCCTCCTCGACGGGCAGGTCGCGGCCTCCGCGGTCCGAGGCGCCCTGGTCGATTCGTCCCTCGACTACCCCGCGGTCGAGGGACTACTCACCGCGACGACGGAGCGCGAACTCGGGCTCGCGCCCGGAGCGCTCCACTGACCCGCTCCTGACGCCGCCCCGATCCGCCGACCCGATCCGCCGACCCCGGCATCCCGGCGGTCGCACGGGTGTCCCCGGTCCGCGTTATTGCTCACCTGTGCAACAAGTGCTAGGTTCAGCCCACACCTTATTGCTCATCGGGGCAATAAGAACAGGTCGCAAAGGAGCGGACATGTCGGATCGCACGGTCGTCACCACCGATCGCCCGGGCAGGGTCGAGACCCACGGCGCGGACTACATCCCCGAGGCGGAGCGGCACGGCTCCCCGCGATCTCTGTTCAGCGTGTGGGCCGGGTCCAACATCATCTATCTCTACTTCGTGCTGGGGAGCCTGCTGGTGATCCTCGGCCTTAACCTCTGGCAGGCGCTGGTCGTCATCCTGGCGGGCAACCTGGCGTGGATCGGCGTCGGCTACCTGGCGATCAGCGGCCCGTCATCGGGGAGCCCGAGCGAGGTCATCAGCCGGGCGTTCTACGGCGTCAACGGCAACCGCATCATCCAGATCGTGGTCGGCTGGGTGGTGGGCGTGCTGTACGAGGCGATCAATCTGTCGGTCGGCGCGTTGGCCGGCGTCGCACTCGTTACGCAGTTCTTCGGTTCCGCCCCGCTTCCGCTGCAGGCGGCCATCGTCATCGTCCTCGCCGTCGTCACCTTCACGATCAGCGTTTACGGACACGCGACCATCGTGAAGCTCGCGCCGTGGTTCGCGTGGATCCTGCTGAGCGCGCTTGTGATCCTGGCGTTCTTCGTGCTCTCCCACGCCGACTTCGGATACGAGCCGAAGGGCGGTGTCCTCTCGGGGCCGGCGCTGTGGGCGGTCGCCGCGGCGGGGTTCGGCCTGATCGCGTCGGCGCCGCTCTCCTGGTCCGTCGGCGCGGACTACTCCCGCTATCTGCCGACGAGGACGAGCGCCGGGGCGACCGCGTTCTGGACGGGATTCGGAGGTTTCCTGCCCGCCACAGGCATCGCCGTTCTCGGCGCGCTGGCCGCGACCGCGGTCGACATGAGCAACCCGGAGATCGCGATGGCCCAGCTCGTGCCCTCGTGGTTCTACGTGGTCTTCCTGCTCGTGATCATCGTCGGTTCCGTGTCCAACAACGCGCTCACCGCGTACAGCACGGGGCTCGCCCTCCTGGCGACCGGCATCCCGTGGAAGCGCTCGGTCACCGTGATCTTCGATGCGGTCGTCGCGATCGCGGTAACACTGTATGCGCTGTTCATCTCGAACTTCCTGGACACACTGTCCGGGCTTCTCGAAGTCAGCCTCGCGGTGCTCGCACCGTCGATGGCCATCTACGCGGTGGACATCTTCCTGCGCCGCAACCGCTATGATGGCCCCGCCCTTCAGGACACGTCCCCCGGCAGCCCCTATTGGTTCACCGGCGGATTCCATCTCGGCGGTTTCGGCGCCCTCCTGCTCGGCACGCTGGTCGCCTCGTTCTGCCTGAACACCACGTTCTTTGTAGGCCCCATCGCGCAGGCCCTCGGCGGTGCGGACATCACGGTCTTCGCCGGCGCCCTGGTGGGAGGCAGCCTGTATGCGGCCGCCGAATGGCGTCGCCTCCGCCGCGCCGACCGCGGGACAGGGCTCCTGCCCGCACCTGCATCGACGCTCGATCCGGAGGCCGTCGCGTGACGGGCCTCCCGCCGGTCCCCGTCGCGACCTCCTGGTTCCGACGCGAGCAGGTCGCGCGCGGAATCGAGCGGATCGAGGAGCCGCACGTCCATGAGTTCCTCCGCGCCAACATCTGGCACGTGCGGGGACGAGATCGGGACCTCGTCGTGGACGCGGGCCTGGGTGTCGCCTCTCTACGAGAGCACCTGCCGGACCTCTTCGCCCACGACCCCGTCCTCGTCCTGACGCACGCGCACCTCGACCATGTCGGCTCGGCGCACGAGTTCTCCGATCGGCGCATGCACCGTCTCAGCGCCGTCGACGAACGGACCGCGGCCTCACTGCGAGGGCCCGAGCTCGCAGATCTGCTCGGCCTGGAGGGATTCGGCATGCCCGACCTGCTGATCGAATCGGCGCCGCCCGGCTTCGATCCCGGGGCATATGCGATCCGCCCGGCTCCGATGACGTCTGCGCTCGAGGACGGGGACGTGATCGATCTCGGCGATCGACGCTTCGGCGTTCTGCACCTGCCGGGCCACACCCCGGGGAGCATCTGCTTGTTCGACGAGCACACGGGCGCGCTGTTCAGCGGAGACGTCATCTACGACGACGTCCTGCTCGACGAGCTCCATGAATCCGATATCGAGCAATACGTCGCCAGCATGCGGCGGCTGAGCGCGCTCGCCGTGCGGACCGTCTACCCCGGTCACGGCGATCCGTTCGACGCCCGCCGCATGCGCGAGATCATCTCCGACTACGTGCGCGCACGGACGCCCTGACCCCGTTCACCGCGGACCGATCCGTGACGCTCATCCCTAGACGTCCTTGCTCACGGGCGGGGCTTCCAGGGGGATCTCGGCATCCCCGCGGATCCAGAGCGGGAGGGTGTCGAAGCCGTGGGTCTCCGTGCGCCACCCGCCGCCGACGACCTCTTCCTTGGTGAACCAGTCGGTCCATCGCCCTGCCGGCAGATAGTACGTGACCTCCCCGGAAGTCGTGAAGACCGGCGCGACCAGCAGATCGGGGCCGAGCATGTACTGGCGGTCGAGGTGCGCGACTGCGGGATCGTCCGGGAACTCCAGCACCATCGGCCGCATCACGGGCCGCCCCGTGCGGTGCGCCTCCTCACCCGCCGCGACGAGGTACGGACGCAGCGATCGCTTCAGGAGCGTGAAGATCCTCGCGACGTCGACGGCGCTCTGACCGGGCGCCTCGTCGCCGGAGTCGAACGCCCACGGCACGCGATAGCTCGTGGAGCCGTGCAGCCGGGAATGGCTCGAGAGCAGACCGAAGGCGAGCCATCGTTTGAACACGGCCGGATCCGGCGATCCCTCGAAGCCGCCGATGTCATGGCTCCAGTACGCGAAGCCGCTCAACGACAGCGAGAGACCACCGCGCAGGGATTCCGCCATCGACACGAACGATGACGAGCTGTCCCCGCCCCAGTGCACCGGCATGCTCTGGCCGCCGACCGTGGCCGAACGCGCGAAGAGCACCGCCTCGCCATCGCCGCGCTCCTGCTGCAGGACCTCGAAGACAGCGCGGTTGTACAGCTGCGTGTAGCGGTGATGCATGGCCTCGGGGTCGCTGCCGTCGTGCCAGGAGAGACCCCGCGGGATCCGCTCGCCGAAGTCCGTCTTGATCGCGTCCACGCCCTGCCGCAGCAGGCGACGGACGTAGCCCTGGAACCAGGCGGTCGCGTCCGGATCGGTGAAGTCCACGAGCGCCATTCCGGCCTGCCAGCGGTCCCATTGGAACACCGATCCGTCCGAGCGGCGCACCAGGTACCCGCGCTCCGCCCCCTCGCGGAACAGGCTCGAGTGCTGCGCGATGTAGGGGTTGATCCACGCGCTCACCCTGATGCCCCGCTCGTGGAGGCGGGCGAGCATGCCCTCGGGATCCGGGAACACCGCGGGATCCCACTCGAAGTCCGTCCAGCGGAACTCGCGCATCCAGAAGCAGTCGAAGTGGAACACCTCCAGGGGGATCCCACGCTCGGCCATCCCGTCGATGAACGACGTCACCGTCTGCTCGTCGTAGTCCGTCGTGAAGCTGGTCGAGAGCCATAGCCCGTACGACCAGTCCGGAACCTGCGCAGGCCGGCCGGTCAGGCGGGTGTATCGATCGATCACCTCGGCCGGCGTCGGCCCCGCGATGACGAAGAACTCGAGGGACTCCCCGGAGACCGAGAACTGCACCTGCTCGACCGCCTCGGATCCGACCTCGAACGACACATGCCCCGCGTCGTTCACGAGCACGCCGTAGCCGCGGTTGGAGAGGTAGAACGGGATGCTCTTGTACGACTGCTCGCTGGACGTGCCGCCGTCGGAGTTCCAGATGTCGACGGTCTGCCCGTTCTTGACGAGCGGGCCGAACCGCTCGCCGAGCCCGTAGATCAGCTCCCCCACGTCGAGCGAGAGCTGGGCGTGCACGTAGGACGAGGCCTCGGCGAGTCCGGTGGCGGTGACGCCGTCCTCGCCGACGGGCTCCGCAGCGACCGCGGCCCCCGGTGAAAGAGACACGTGTCCGATCGACTTGTCGCCGCTGGTGGCGTAGACGCCTCCGTCGTGCTCGAACGAAAGGTGCCAGGGTGCTCCTGGCGCGACCCTGGCCCGAAGGCTCCCCGCGTCGACGAGGCCGCCATGCTCATCGACGCGGATCTGCGCGGATCCGCTGCCGGCCCCCGGCAGCTCGAGGCGACGCCCGGCCGCGCCGCTCCCCGTGTGGTGCTCGATGCGGACACGGATCACGCCCTCTGCAGGGCTGCCGAGCGAGACGGTCAGCAGCGGCCGGTTCAGGGTGTCGCCGCGTGCCCCGATCACCCGGGTCGGCGCCCAGACCTTCAGCTCATCGCCCTCGACGGCGATCTCCCTCGCCTCCCGCGCATAGATCGCGTCGACTCCGGGACGCAGCTGCCAGAAACCGTCGGTGAACTTCATTACTTGACCGCTCCTGCTGTGATGCCCCGAGTGAGGGTGCGTTGGAAGATGAGGAAGAAGACCAGCGTGGGCAGCAGCCCCAGCAGCGCCGAAGCACTCGTGGTGGTGACGTCCATGAGCCGGTCGCCCTGCAGCGCCGTGATCGCCACGGGCACCGTCTGATTGGCGTTCGAGACGAGGAACGTCAGGGGGATGAGGAACTCGTTCCACGTCCAGATGAAGAAGAAGATCAGCAGCACCGACAGGGTCGGACGCGAGATCGGGAAGACGACGCGCCACAGGATCTGCCAGCGCCCGGCGCCGTCGAGGGCTGCCGCCTCGAGCACCTCCCTCGGGAAGGTGCCGTACACCGAGGACAGCAGGTAGGTGCCGAAGGCGGACTGGATGACAGTGAAGGTGATGATCACCGACCACGGATTGTCGTACAGGCCGACCTGCTTGAACAGGAAGTACAGCGGGTAGAGCAGCACTTCCTGCGGCAGCATGTTGGCGAGCAGGATCAGCACCACGATCCAGAGCCGGCCCTTGACGCGGCCGATGCCGAGGGCGAATGCGTTGAGCATCGACAGTCCGACCGCGAGAACGGCGACCATCCCGGAGATGAAGAAGCTGTTCCAGAGCTTGAGCGGGAAGTCCACGCGCTCCCAGAACGCCACGATGCCGTCGAAGTAGAGCCCCGTGGGGAGCGCGAGCGGACCGGAGGAGTTGTAGTCCTGCGGCGACTTGAACGAGTTGACCAGGATCAGCAGCAGCGGAACCGCGATGAGCAGGCCCAGCCCCACGGCGATCGCCAGAATGATCCAGTCGGAGAACCGACGGCGGTTCGGGCCACGACGGCTCATCGCTGGTCCTCCTTCGTCTCCATGCGGTTCTGCACGAGGATGAACACCACGCTGACGACGGCGATCACCACGGTGAGCGCGGTCGCGATCGTCGCTCCATAGCCGACCTGCTGCGACTGGAAGAACTCGCTGTACGCGTAGTAGGCGGGAACAATGGTCGCGGTGCCTGGCCCGCCGCGCGTGAGCGCGTAGACGGGTCCGAACACCTTGAGCGCCGCGATCGTGCAGGTCAGGGTGACGACGAAGATCTCCGGACGGATGATGCTGACCGTGATCGCCCGGAAGCGCTGGAACCAGCCGGCGCCGTCCAGCTCCGCCGCCTCGTACAGCTCGGGATCCACCCGCTGCAGCGCCGCCATGAAGATGACGACCGGGTAGCCCAGCTGCACCCAGACCATGATCACCATGATGCTGGCGAGCGCGGTGTCGGGGCTGCCCAGCCAGTTGTGCTGCAAGCCGCCGAGTCCGATGGACGCGAGCACCTGGTTCAGCGCGCCGTTCTTCGGGCGGAGGATCCAGCCGATCACGATCGCCGCGATCACGGCGGGAAGGATCTGCGGCAGGTAGTACGTGGCGCGCAGGAAGCTCGCCACCCTGCCGCCGAACCTCTTTCCGATGAGGTCGAACAGCATGGCCGCCAGCAGCAGGCCGAGCAGCGTCGGCACCACCACCATCGCGAGGATCATCGCGATCGAGTTGCCGAACGAGGTCCAGAACACCTCATCGCCGAACAGCTTCTGCCAGTTCTCGAGTCCGATCCACTGCGGCGGCCGGATCCCGCGGTACTTCGTGAACGTCAGATAGACGTTCCATCCCAGCGGGAGCACGATGATCACCATCAGCAGGATCAGGCCCGGCAGCAGATAGGGCCAGAACGCGCGCGGGCGCGAACCGGGAATGAGGCTTCGGGAGTCGGCCATGCCGTCGTCCTTTCACGGAGTCGTCGATCGGAGCGGTCCGGGGTCGCGCGGTGGCGCGACCCCGAAGATGCTCAGCCGACGATGTCCTTGACCCCGGCGGCGTACTGGTCGCCGAGCTGCTTGCGCACGTCGGCCGGGCTCTTGGTGCCGTTGATGAGCTCCTGCAGGCCGGCGTTCAGCTGGTCGTAGAACGTGGGCGTGGGCCAGTCGGGGTAGAACGCGATGCCGTCGTTCTTGGTGATGGTGTTGAAGTTCTCGATGAGCTCCTTCGACTTCGCATCGGTGATGGCCGACACATCCGCCGCGACCGGCACTCCGCCGTTGTTGCCCAGGATCGCCTGGATCTCGGGGCGCATCGTGATGTCGATGAACTTCTCGGCGAGCTCCTTGTTCTTGGCGTGCTCGGGGACGACCCACATGTTGCCGGCGGAGCCCGGGGTGAGGTCCGTTCCCGGGAACAGGAACGTCCCCCACTCGAAGCCCTTGATCTCGGTCATGAAGCGGCCGTACCACCAGCTGCCGGAGTAGAACATCGGCGACTGCCCGTTGATGAACGAGACGCCGGCATCCTCGGCCTTGATGCCGCTCGCGTCCTTGGAGATGTAACCCTTGGCCGTCCAGTCCGCGATCGTCTGGGTGGCATAGGTCAGCGGCTCGCCGTTCCAGTCGACCTTGCCCTTGTAGAGCTGGTAGTCGTTGATGAACGAACGGTCGGCCTTGCTCAGCGCGAGCTGATACCAGAGCTGGCCGAGCGGGTACTCGGCCGCCGACTCGGACAACGGGGTCTGCCCCTTGTCGGCGAACGTCTTCATCGCCGTTTCGAACTCGGCGAGCGTCGTCGGCACCTTCAGGCCCGCGGCCTGGAAGGCGGTTTTGTTGTAGTAGACCTCGACGTACTCGCCGTAGTTGGGCACGCCGTACCAGCTGCCGGATCCCATGATCCCGCGGTCGTCGTACTTCGCCGTGGTCTGCAGGCTGGAGGCGAGCTTCTTGTCCCAGCCGTACTTCTTCACGGCGTCGTCGAGAGGCGCCAGCAGTCCCTGGCTGGCGAGCAGGCCGGCCGTCGCGTTGCCCTTGTTGTACTCGAGCACGTCGGGCGCCTGATCCGAGTTGAGCACCTGGCTGGCCGTCGAGCGGATCTGCTCGAAGCTCTTCTCCTCGAACTCGACCTTCGCCCCGGTCTCCTTCTCGAAGATCTTGATGGCTTCGTTCCACGCTTTGCCCATGGCGCCGTCGGCGTTCTCGTAATGCCACAGGCGCAGGGTCTTTCCGTCGCCTCCTGCGCTGTCGCTACTCCCGGAGCATCCGGTGAGAGCGGCGGCGATGGCCGCGGTCGCGGCGAGGGCCGCGACGATTCTGGTGTGCTTCATTGCTACCTCCATGGACGTTGTCGAAGCGTTTCGACAGTGATGAAACGGGAAAGGGTACTGCTGCAGGTGCGGGAGAGCTCAGGATCGGCGGCGCTTCAGCCCCGAGGGGGACCGCTTCGCTCCGCCGTCATCGAGGCGGGCTCACCGAGCCGGAGTCGCGATACTGCGGCGGGAGCAGGCGCACCCCCGGCTCGACCTCATCGCCGTCGGCCATGCGCGCGGCGAGCTCGACCGCGAGCTCGCACGAGGCCTGCGGATCCAAGGGGATCCGGTCGATCGGCGTCTCGAGCGAGCCGGTGTCGAAGGCCGACCCGATCGAGACGAGCGACACGTCGGCGGGGACCGAGAGACCGGAGGCCGCGAGCTCGGCGAGGACCAGCCTGTGAGCGCTGTCGTCACGGTGCAGCGCGATCGCCGTCACCCCGGAGTCGCGCACGAGGCGGCGCAGGCCGTCGCGAAGGTCACCGCGGCCCGCTTCGCCTTCCCGCGGGGACACGACCGAGACCTCGATCCCGCGCCGCAGGGCCGCGGCCTCGACCCCGCGTCGCACCCGCAGTGGGAAGTTGGAGCGCTCGTACGCGTCCTCCGAGTGACCGACGAACCCGACACGAGTGTGGCCGGCATCGGCCAGCCTGTCGATCGCGAGGGCGGATGCCGCTTCGAAGTCCAGGTCGACGCAGACCAGGCCCTCCGTGTCCTCCGGCACACCGATGAAGACGGTGGGCACCGCGATCGCCCTCGCCAGTGCTACGCGATCGTCGTGCGGTGCCACATCCAGGACGAGGATGGCGTCGACGAGCCCGCTCGCCGACACCCTCCGCATACCCGCCGAGGCCTCGGCATCGGTCAGCAGCAGGATGTCGTAGTCGAATCGGCGCGCGGCGATCGAGGTCGCCAGTACGAAGCTCATGTGGGTGGGGGCATGCGTGTCGGCCCGGAACGGCTCGGTGAGGGCGAAGATGTTCGTCCTTCGCCCTGCGAGCATCCTGGCGCCGGCGTTCGGCTGATAACCGAGGCGGGCCGCCGCCTGTTCGACGCGGTCGCGCGTCGCGGGTGAGATCGACCTCTTCCCGCTGAGCGCGTAGGAGACGGTGCTGATCGACACACCGGCGGCCTCGGCCACCTCATGGATCTTCGCCATCTCTCGCTTCTCCGGGCTTCTTCGATCGGTTCAGGCGCTGCGTTGGTGAAGCGCTTCGACAGACTTTAGGCGAAGACACTCGCCGACGCAATCTTTTTGTCCCCAATGACAACTAATAGGTTTCTTCGGTCGGTTGGGATGACAGGCCTATCCTGACCACGTGAAAGAGATCCCGGATCCGCACCTCGTCGCGGACGACCTGCTGCCGACGCCGTTCACGGCGGACGAGATCCGCGAGGCTTTGCGCGACGGGGCCCGTTACCGGATCCGCACCGACAACCCGGACGGCACCGTCGAGGAGCGGATCAACCGGTTCCGAGAGGGGGACGACGAGGGGGCGACGCTCGACCGGTGGACCACCGAGAACCCGGCCGAGGTGTCGAGCAGACGGGTCACCTGGCACGAGCTGCAGTCGCACGCGGCGTTCCCGGCCGACCGCACCACGGTCGGCACGGAGGCGATCGAGCACCCGCTCGGGCAGCTCGACTGCCTGCGCTACGACGTGCGCGACGTCGGGGGAGGTGCGGTGTTCTGGTTCGCGCTCGCGCACCCGGGGATGCCCGTGCGATACGAGACGAAGAATGCCACCGGCACCACCCGAGTCATCGTGCGGGAGATCGCGGCGGGTTGACCTCCGGCGGTCGACGAGCGGGAGGGGATCAGCCTCCCGGCTGACTCAGCACGGCATCGAGCAGACCGGGGAACCTCGCCTCGAGGTCGTCCCGGCGCAGCGTGAGGAGGCGCCGGCGCCCGTGGGGGTCATTGCGGATCACCCCGGCCTCACGCAGCACCTTCATGAAGTGCGACTTGGTCGACTTCGGCAGGTTCGGATCCGTCGCGTGACATGCCGCCATGTCGAGTGGACCATCGACGAGCTGGCGCGCGATGGAGAGACGCTCCGGATCACTCAGGGCGAAGAGCACCGCAGTGAGCTGGATCTCGGAGCGTTCCGGATGCGGAAGGTCGGTCGCGCCAGGCATGGTTCGATAATACTTGAACCTTCGCCGGAAGGCGAGTAGTCTGCTCAAGGTTCGAGAATTCTCGAATGGATGAGGAGCACCCATGACCACCCAGCCGATCGTCACGCCTCGGGTTTCGGAGTCGGGCGCCCTGGCGCCGCGCTCAGCACGCACGCGGTTCGGGTTCGTGCTCGGGATCGTGGCGCAGATCCTGATGATGGCGGGAGCCAGCGCGCCGTCGCCGTTCTACCCCGTGCTCGCACAGCACCTGGGCTTCGATGCCATCGTGATCACGGCCGTGTTCGCCGTGTACGCGGTCGCCCTGCTCCTCACCCTGCTGACGGCGGGATCGCTCTCGGATCACGTCGGACGACGCCCGGTGATCGCCGTCGGGCTCGTCCTGCTCGCCGCCAGCATGGTGCTGTTCGGGAACGCCGGATCCGTGACGCTGCTCGTGCTCGCGCGCATTCTGCAGGGGGTCGCGAGCGGACTGCTCATCGCCTCACTCTCCGCGACCGTCCTCGACCTCGCACCGCCGGCACGCCCCGGGACGGCGGCGCTCTGGAACGCGCTGAGCCCCGGGATCGGCCTGGCGTCCGGAGCCCTGCTCGCCGCCCTCGCTCTGGACACGACTCCGGACGCGCTGCGCGACGTCTTCATGCCCCTGGCCGTGATCTACGTCGCGATCGCGGCGCTCGTGGTCATCGCGCCTGAGACGGCGCCGCGTCTGCCCGGCGCCTGGGCGTCGCTGCGCTTGCGCCTATCGGTTCCGGCGGAGATCCGCGCCGAGTTCTGGCGCGCCGCACCGGCGGTCATCGCCGGCTGGGCGACGGGCGGGCTGTTCCTCTCGCTCGGCGCGACGATCGTCCGCAGCGAGCTCGGCGGCACCGCTCACCTCTGGCAGGGCCTCGCCGTCGCTCTCCTGGCCGGGGTCGGCGCCGTCACGGCGTTCGCAATCCGGCGCCGCACCGCCCGGACGATCGTGATCTTCGGCACCGCCGCGCTCGCGGTCGGCACCACACTCTCGTTGCTCGCACTCGGGCTCGGATCACTGCCCGCATACCTGGTGGCCGCCTCGGTGACGGGGATGGGCTTCGGCACGGCGTTCTTCGGCGTCGTCGGATCCCTCGCGCCCCGGATCCCCGCGACCCAGCGCGCCGACGCCTTCGCGGCGCTGTATCTGCTCGCCTACCTCGCCTTCGGCGTGCCCGCGGTCATCGCCGGGGTGCTGGTCGCCCCGCTCGGGCTCGGCACGGTCTGCCTGGGCTACGGCGTCGTCGTCATCGTGCTGTCGCTGATCGCGCTCATGCTGCGCGCCCGCCGACGGGCCTGAGCGGCGTCACCGGCCCAGGGCGCAGGACTCCCCGTCACCCCCTGTTCACCCGGCCGCAACCCGACGTCCGCCTGAGCTGGCCAGGCTCGGAGGCGACTCCCGTCCCCCGGCTCCCTGGAGACTCCCGTGCCCCTGCTCCGCTCGCGTCGCACGCTCGCCGTCGCGCTCGCCTCGTTCCTCACCCTCGGCGGATCCGTCGTCGCGGCCCTTCCCGCTGCGGCCGCCGACGCCGTGTCGACCACCTCAGCGTCCGACGTCAAGGACGCCTCCTGCGTCGCGGGCGACGCCCGCGCGCTGTGCGCGCCCGTGGGCGATCTGCTCGACGTGCGCGTCGGCGACGTGCACCCGACGCAGCCCTCGCTCGGCTACGACGAGGTCTACTACAAGCTCGGCCGCTACGACTCCGAGCTGTCGAAGGACGCGATCAACAAGAAGTTCGCGGACTGGTGCGAGGCCAACGGCCAGCAGGACGCCGCGAGCGCCCAGCCGGACGCGACCCTGCTGGATCCGTCCACCTTCACCTGCACCGTGCCGGTCGGCAGCGAGACGGCCGACACGATCGCCCCCATGAAGACAGTGGTGATCGGACCGCAGGGCGTGCTCTACCTCACCGACGGGCACCACACCCTCACCTCGTTCCAGGAGAACAGCGGACCCGAAGTGCACGTGCGGCTGCGGGTGCTCGGCAACCTGTCGGGCCTGTCGGACGCGGACTTCTGGACAGCGATGCAGGCCAACAAGTGGACCTGGCTGCGCGACGTGAACGGCGACGCGATCACGCCCGCCCAGCTGCCGTCGAATGTGGGGCTGTCGAACTTCGAGGACGACCGCTTCCGCAGCATCCTCTACTTCGCCCGCGACATCGGCTACTCGTCCGACGGTGCGGTGCCGTTCCAGGAGTTCTACTGGGGCACCTGGCTGCGCACCCGCGCCGACGTCCCGGTGGCGGACTGGAATCAGGACGACTGGGCCGGATCCCTGGCGCTCGTGAAGCAGCTTAGCCAGGCGCAGGTCGCGCTCGGGGCCGGCACCGTGGTCGACCCGCAGTCGGGCTACACCGCGGGCGACCTCAGCGTGCTGAGCGCGTGGAACGACGGCAAGTCCGAATCCAAGGGCGAGTGGGCCAAACTCGCCAAGCCGTACTCGGACGCCAAGCCCGGCAAGCTCGCGTACATGACCGAGTACCGCCTGCGGCACGTGACCCCCACCCCGACCGCGCCTGCGGCGCCGGCCGCGCCCGTCGCCGTCGTCTCCGGCGCCTCGCTCGCGGGCTCCCACGTCGCCGCCACCTGGTCCGCGCCCGCCGACGGCGGCTCGGCGATCACCGGCTACACCGTGTCGCTCGGCGCGGGCCTGTCATCCGACGTCGATGCCCGCAGCACGTCGTTCACCTTCGACCGCGTGGCGCCCGGGGCGTACTCGCTCACCGTCACCGCGCACAACGCGATCGGATCCACCACCTCCACTGCTGTGCCCGTGACGGTCGCCGACCCCGCCGCCACGCAGGGCTCCGTCATCATCTCGGGCGATCTGCACCCTGGCGGATCCATCACCGTCACCGCGAAGGGCCTCGCCGCCGACGTGTCCGGCTTCGCCGTCGAGGTGCACTCGGATCCGGTCGTGCTCGGCACCGGATCCACAGACGCGTCCGGCACGTTCACGCTGCAGACCACGCTGCCCACGACGCTGCCCGCGGGAGCGCACACGGTCACCGTGTCGTTCAACGGCACCACGGTCGCCGCGGCCGCCTTCACGGTCGCGGCCCCGGGCGGCGGCACCGGTGGCACCGGTTCCGGTTCGGGCTCGGGTTCGGCCGGCTCCGGTTCGGGCTCTAGCGCTGGCGCCGGCTCCACCGGCTCGCTCGCGACGACCGGATCCGCAGCACCGATCGGCCTCGGCCTGGCCGGCGTGGTCGTGATCGCCGCGGGCGTGCTGCTGCTCGCTCGTCGCCGGGCCGGTGTCGAGCAGGACTGACGCCGCATTGCTGCGCTGCGCTGCGCTGCGCTGCGCTGCGCTGCCAAGGATGCACGGCCGGATCCGGTCGTGCATCCTTGTGGTTCCCGTCGCCCGCCGTTTCGGGGCGCACTCTCCCGTTTCGGGGCGCCCCACCACACGATCTACGGACGAGACACGCCCCAAACCGCCCGGACACGCCCCAAACCCGGCATGATCGAGCAAGCACACAACGATCAGCGCGACCCGCGGCGGAACAGCCCGGCGAACAGCGTGTGCAGCAGTGGGAGCACCGAGACACTCATCAAGACCGTGCCCAGCACCGGGTTCACTGCGAGCACGAGCGCCCCGCCGATGAGCAGCGCAGCGAAGAGCAGGCCCGAGACCCCGCGACGGATGAGGCCGTCGATGCGGTCCAGCCGCCGCTCGACACGAGAGGTGTCGAACGTGACGGACCCCTCGTCGACGCGCGTGACGAGATCGTCGATCCGCTTCGGCAGCCGCCACAGGACGCCCGCGTTCGAGACCGCCTGCTGCGCGAAGTCCCGCACCAGGTTGCCGCTCTCGTCCGCGAGCAGCCGGGTCGCGTAGGGCTCGATCGATTCCCAGATGTTGAACTGCGGATCCAGCCCGCTGCACATGCCGGAGGTGAGCGAGACGGCGCGGATGAGCAGCAGCAGCCCTTCTGGGAGTTGCACCGGCAGCGAGCGCATCGTGTCGCCGAACTCGACGGCGAAGCCCTGGAACTCCCGCGGATCCACGTCGCGCAGCTCGGCGAAGCCCATGCCGCCGAAGCGCGCGAACAGTGCGGAGAGAGCGCGCTCCAGTTCGCGGTTCTCGGCGGAGGGCATGAGCACGCCGATCTCCTGAGCCGCGGCGACCATGCCCTTCCCATCACGAGACGCGGCCGCGATGAACAGCGTGCGCAGCCCGCGCCGGATCCCCTCGGGAACCTCCGCCATCATCCCGAAGTCGATGAACGTGAGCCGCCAGGCCGGATGCACGCCGGGGTCGCTCGCGGGGAGCCCCTCGTCTCGCTCCGCGGTTCCTGAGCGAGCGAAGCGAGACGAAGGGCGCCCAGGAACCGTGAGGTCCGCGCCGGGCATCCCGGCGCCGCCCGCGCGGTGCGGCGTCACGAAGATGTTGCCCGGATGGGGATCCGCGTGCACGTACCCGTGCGTGAAGAGCTGGTCGAACATGACCTCGGCGAACACGCGGGCGACGTCGGCGGGGTCGATACCGGCGGCGCGCAGGGCGTCGACGTCGTTGATCTTGATCGCAGTGACGTCGGAGAGCGTGAGCACGCGGCGCGTGGTGCGCTCCCATGCGACGAGGGGAGCGTCGACCCTCGGGTCGTGAGCGAAGTTCTCGGCGAACCGCTCGGCGGCGGCGGCCTCGTGCAGGTAGTCGATCTCCTCGAGGCTGGTCTGCGCGAACTCCTCGACGAGAGCGGGTGCGTCCACCCGATCGGCGATGAACCTGATACGCCGCAGCCACCCCGCGACCCGGCGGAGAGCCGCGAGGTCCGTCGCGACGACCAGGTCGATCCCGGGCCGCTGCACCTTGACCACGACCTCGTCGAATCCCGCGTCGGCGGCGTCCAGCGCGGACAGCCGCGCGCGATGCGCCTGCCCGAGCGAGGCCGCCGCGAGCGGGGTGTCGTCGAACGACGCGAACGCGCGCGAGAGCGGCACGCCCAGTTCGGCCTCGGCGAGCGCGCGGATCTCGGCGATCGGCACGGGCGGCACTTCGTCCTGAAGGCCCGCGAGCTCGGTCGTGATCTCCGGCGGCAGTACGTCCAGGCGCGACGACATGAACTGACCGACTTTGATCATCAGGCCGCCGAGCTCGACGGCGAGCACGTGGAAGCGCTGCGCGAGCACGCGCATCCGACGCTCACGGGAGCTCTCCGCCACGCGTGTGAAGCCGATCCGTGGCAGAACGAGCTCGAACCACCAGGTCTGCGCGAGCACCCGCGCGGCGAACCCGAGGATCCGCCGGTAGCGCGCCCGCAGCGGAGGGCCCTGATCCTCCGTCGCACTCTGGCGCATCGCCGGCGACGCCGGACTCCGATCGTTGACCATGCCGATGTGCCTCCCTATCCCATCTTCCTGCGCCGGATCCGCCCGAGCGACCCCATCGCGACCGCCGCGCCGAGCGTGAGGCACACAGGTCGGTAGACGACACGGTCGAGCCTGCGGAACCGCGCACTCGGGTCGGGGAGTCGCAAAGCCCTCGTCGCCACGACACCGCCGACGAGTCCTCGAGCGATCAGCGCAGCGGCGGCCCCCAGGCGGACCAGCCGCGCGATCGGGCCGGCACCGCCTGCCCCGCCGACGGCGGCGGCGCCGCCGAGCGCCAGCACGGCAACTCCCACCGTGGGACCGGCGCTGGGTGCGTGCGCCGATCCGACGACTGCGTCGGCCAGGTCGGCCGAATCCCGCGCCGGCCAAGGGCTGCCTGCCGCCCACACGAGATGAAGGATGCCGACGGCGGCGAGCCCGAGCACTCCGACGGTCCTGCCCGCGATCCCTGCCACGCCGATCGCGTTCATCGGTTGTCCCGCCCCTGACGGTTCGGGACTCGCCACGACCCGAAGCCCGAACTCTCCTCGCTCCGCTGCACCACCCGCCATCAGTCGGCGAGGATCGCGTACAGACGGCGACGCGCCTCGTCGAGCACGTCGATCGCCTGCTGCACCTGCTCCGGAGTGCCGGTGCGCGCGACCTGCGCCGCGGCGCCCGCGAGGTCGACCCCCGCCTTGGGCAGCGCCCCGAACGATGCCGAGCCCGCGCGAGCGCCGGAGCTCTCCCACGGCGGCGTGCCGGCCTCATCGGCGACCGCACGGCCGGCCTCGGTGAGCGAGTACGTCTTGCGTCCGCCCTGCTCGGCAGCTTCGATCAGCCCCTCGTCTGCGAGCAGCTGCAGCGTCGGATACACAGATCCCGCGCTCGGCTTCCACGAGCCGCCGCTGCGCTCTTCGATCTCCTGGATGATCTGGTACCCGTGCATGGGCTGCTCGGCCAGCAGCGCGAGCACGGCGGCGCGCACGTCTCCGCGGGCCATGCGCGGAGCCTGAGGACGCTGATCGAAGGCGGAGCGCAGGTGCTCCATCGCCTCCCAGAGTCCGGCGGTCGGGTTCATCCCCGGGCGTCCGCCGAAGCCGCGTCCGTTGCCGGGGCCGAACCCCGCCCCGCCGAATCCACGTGGTCCAAATGTGTTGTCCATGACGACCTCCTCGATTCCTGCTCGTCCCGAGCGATAGTTAACGATATGTCGCTATGTATCGGAAGGGAAGGGCGGATCCGACGGTCAGAGAAACGACGGCGGAGTGGCCAGCGTCAGAGGCCTGACTCCGTTCATGCTCATCGCGAGCGCCCACGGGCCTCCCCCGAGTTTCACGATGAAGCGTTGGACGCGCCGCTCATGACGCAGAAACAGCTCCACCTGCTGCTGCGGGCCCAGATCCTGCTTCGTACCGATCCAGATCGAGCGGATTCCGTGCGCGTAGTACGCCTCGAGCTCCGCCGGTCGGGAGCGGATCCGACGGTCTCGTGTGATCACAACGAACCCGTTGCGGCCGATAACGGGCATCCAATCCACATCCGCGGTTCCCAGCGGAACCGCAGGCAGATCGGTGTGCCCCGGGTAGAGGATGTCCTGTCGCCCCGCTCGGTGCAGAAGCTTGCCCAACCCGAGCGCGTTCTCGTCGGCGAAGTAGGCCGTCGATGCGCCCGCCGACATCACGCCGCTCGGTTGCTTCCGACAATGAGCTCGTATCGGATCGCCTCATCCACCTGAGAGGAAGTGAGGTCGTACAGGTCGGCGAGCTCATCCCTGGTGGCGCCGGCACGGTAGTCCTCGGCAAGGGCATCCGTGCGCACGCTTCGCACCGCCGGCTGACCGAAAGCGCGGAGTGGGTCCATGAGCACAGCGGGGGTCCGGGTGTCCGGACGGAGCCGCGAGGCGATTCCGCTCTCGTACTCGACCGCTGCGTGGAATCGCTTCGTCGCCGCCGTCAGCATCACCTGACCGCTGCGCACGACCACCAATTGAAGCGGGCGCTCGAGGCCGACCTCTTCCTGCACGACACGCACCAGCTCGCGGCCCTCGACATCGAGCAAAGGTCGCGCCAATGCCAGCGGATACCGCCCGAACTCCTGGCGGAGTCGAACGATCGCCGGGCGCAGTCGCTGCACCGGGACATCGTGGCTGCGGAACTCCGCGAGGAGACGGGCCTCGACCATCTCGCCCCACGTCACCGCTTCGGAGCCGGTCCGCTCCTCGCGGAGCACCGGTTCGTATAGCTTTCCGGCACGCGCATACCCTTCCAGCCATCGCCGTGAGGTGCCTGCGTGCAGCCCGACGAGGCGATCCACATCCGCGTAGGAGTAGATCGCCCGATCCAGCATGGAGGTGAGCATGAGCCCATCATCCCATCCGGGCGCTTACGATAACCGGGCTGTGGATAACGCCACGCCCGGCCCACGTCCCGCCACGCCCTACGGTGGAAGTATGACGATCACCGCCGCGGCAGACGGTTCCGCCCTGGGCAACCCCGGACCCAACGGCTGGGCCTGGTACATCGACGACGGCAACTGGGCCGCGGGCGGATCCCCGCACGGCACGAACAACCAGGGTGAGCTGCGCGCTGTCCTCGAGCTGCTGCGTGCGACCGCGGGCGTCCCGAACGAGAAGCTCGTGATCGAGTGCGACAGTCGCTACGTGATCGACTCGGTGACCAAGTGGATGCCGGGGTGGAAGCGCAAGGGGTGGCGCAAGTCCGACGGCGGCCCCGTGCTGAACCGCGATCTGCTCGAGGGCATCGACGAGGCGCTGCGCGGGCGCGATGTGTCGTTCACCTGGGTCAAGGGCCACGCCGGCCATCCCCTGAACGAGGCGGCCGATCAGCGTGCGAACGCCGCTGCGACGGCGTATCAGAAGAAGCGGGATCCGGACCGGGGCCCCGGGTTCTCCCGCGGTCCCGCCGTCGTTGAGCCGTCCGCGCCCGCATCTGCGACGAGCGCGGCCCCGGCGCCGGTCCCGGCCGCTGCCGAAAGCCCCCACGCCGCCGGATCCATCGCGCTCCCGGTCGTCGCTTCCTCCGCGGCGCCCGCGCCCGCGCTGTGGGCCGAGGCCTCCGACCTTCTCGACGGTCTTGACCTCGCCTCCGACGCGACTCCGATCGAGCTTCGCGTGACGCTCAGCGCCGAGGAGCACGCCCGTCTCCGCGACCGCGCCGACGCCCAGGGCGTGACGTTGGACGAAGCGCTGCGCCGACTGATCTGACCCGGCGGGATACCGATCCGCGAACGGGCCGGAAACGGATCCGCGGAGGTCCGGCGAGACCGTGGCTCCGGCTCACCGCGCTGCGAGCAGCTCCTGCAGCCGTGCGGCCTCGTCCGCGGGCATCGAATACGCGTGCTCCGGCGCCGGATAGACGTGCTCGCGCACCTCGTCGGCGTAGGCGGTGACACCCTCGATCGCCGCGGATCGCAGGTCCGCGTAGCGCTTCACGAACTTGGCCGCGCCCCCGTCGTAGATCCCGAGCAGGTCGTGGAACACGAGCACCTGACCGTCCGTGGCGGATCCGGCGCCGATGCCGATCACCGGAATGTCCAGCAGCGGCATGAGCGCCGCCGTGACCTCGCTCGGCACGGCCTCGACCACAAGCAGTGAGCATCCCGCATCCTGCAACGCGATGGCACTGTCGATCACGGCGAGGGCGGCCTCGGCGGTGCGCCCCTGGGAGCGGTAGCCGCCGAGCGACGTCGCCGTCTGCGGGGTGAGGCCGACGTGACCGACGACCGGGATGCCGGCGGAGACGAGCGCCCGTGCCCGGTCGACCGAGGTGCCGCCGCGCTCGATCTTGACGAGGTCGCAGCCGGTCTCCTTGATGAAGCGCTGGGCCGTGGCGAGAGCCTGCGCGTCCGAGGTCTCGTAGGACCCGAACGGCAGATCCGCCACGAGCAGCGGCTTCGTGAGACCGCGGCGCACCGCCTTCGTGAGCATGATCATCTCGTCGACCGACACCGGCACCGTGCTGTCGTAGCCGAGCACGGTCATTGCCGCGGAATCGCCGACGAGCACGATGTCGACACCGGCCGCCTCGACGATCTGCGCGCCGGGGTGGTCGTACGCGGTGACCATGACGATCGGCTCGCCCGCGGCCTTCTTCGCAGCGAGGTCGACGAGTGTGAGCCGGCGCGTGGGAGCAGCGTGGGTGCTCATAGGAGGGCCTCCGTCAGCAACGTGTCGACCGCGTCGTCGACCTGGATGATCGCGTTCGCCCGGTCGACGTGCACCACAGTCGGCGCGTAGTCCACGAGGTCCTCGGGCGAATAGTCGGCGTAGGAGATGACGATCACCGTGTCGCCGGTGTGCACGAGACGGGCGGCGGCGCCGTTGATCTGGATCAGCCCGGATCCGCGCTGTCCCGCGATCGTGTAGGTCTCGAAGCGGGATCCGTTGTCGACGTCGACCACGTGCACCTGCTCGTGCGGGAGGATATCGGCCGCCTCGAGCAGGTCGAGGTCGATCGTGATGGATCCGACGTAGTGCAGGTCGGATCCGGTGATCGTCGCGCGGTGGATCTTCGACTTCAGCATGGTGCGTCGCATCAGGCGTCGCCTCTCAGGATGTGGTTGTCGATGAGGCGTGCAGCACCCACGCGAGCAGCGACCGCGAGCAGCCCTTCGCCGTCGAGACGGGTGACGGGCTGCAGGGTCTCGGCGTCGCGGAGTTCGAGATACTCAGGCGCGAGGCCGGCGTCGGCGAGGACGGTTCGGGCCGTGGCGATGAGAGCGTCGGTGTCGTGCTCCCCCATCTCAGCGAGCGCCTGCGCGGCGTCGAGCGCCCGGTTCAGCGCGGTGGCCTGCTGCCGGGCGGCCGGGTCGAGGTAGACGTTGCGCGAGCTCATGGCGAGCCCGTCGGCCTCGCGAACGATCGGGCAGGCCTCGATCCGCACGTCGAGGTTCAGGTCGCGTACGAGCCGGCGGACCACGAGCACCTGCTGCGCGTCCTTCTGCCCGAAGTAGGCGACGTCGGGGGCGACGATGCCGAACAGCTTGGCGACGACCGTGGCCACGCCGTCGAAGTGGTGCGCACCGCGGCTGGCGCCGTCGAGCACGTCGGTGACGCCGGAGATGTGGATCGTGGTCGCGAAGCCCTCGGGATAGATCTCGGCCGGCTCCGGAGCGAAGAGGATGTCGGCCTGTTCTGCCGCGGCCAGGGCCGCGTCCCGCTCCTCGTCGCGCGGATAGCGGCTGAGATCCTCGTTCGCGCCGAACTGGGTGGGATTGACGAAGAGCGAGACCACGACGAGGCCGTTGTTCGCCCTGGCCCGCTTCATGAGCGACAGGTGGCCGGCGTGGAAGGCGCCCATGGTCGGAACGAGTCCCACGGTCTGACCCCGTTGCTTCGCGTCGCGCACCGCCTCGCGCACCTCGGCGATCGTACGGATGATCCTCATGCGCGGGTCCTCCCGGTATCCGGCCGCTCGGTTCCTGAGCGAGCACCCTCGCCGCCTGAGCGAGCACCCTCGCCGCCTGAGCGAGCACCCTCGGTTCCTGAGCGAGCACCCTCGGTTCCTGAGCGAGCACCCTCGCCGCCTGAGCGAGCACCCTCGCCGCCTGAGCGAGCACCCTCGGTTCCTGAGCGAGCGAAGCGAGACGAAGGACGCTCGGCAACCGCGGAGTGAGACGAAACGCGGTCACCGGAATTCTCGACCCGGCGCGCAGCAAGGGCCCGGGTGCTGTCGCGCAGCGCATCGACGAGCGGGAGCAGCTCGGGGGCGGCTGCAGCGACAGCGGCCCGCTGCCGGGCGACGGTGGCCTCGTCGCCGCGGGCGATCGGGCCGGTGAGTGCCTCCGCCGCTCCGCGGTCGGCCCAGTTCGCGACGGTCTGTCGCACGAGCGGGGTAAGGACCGTGCGCGCTTCGGCCCGGTCGATCCCCGCCGATCCGGCGACCTGCTCGGCGGCGTCGAGCACCGCGAGCAGCAGGTTCGAGGCGATCGAGGCGGCCGCGTGGTATCCGGCGCGATGCGCGTCATCGACCTGGAACGGGTGCGCGCCGAGCGCCCGCGCCAGCTGCTCTGCGGTCGCGTGCGCCTCCTCCGTGCGCCCGTCGATCGCCGCGCCGATGCCGCGGAAGACGCTCGGCGGCTCGGATCCGGTGAAGGTCTGCAGGGGGTGGATGCTGAAGTCGACGTCGTCGAGACCCGTGGCGCCGGAGACGTGGCCGATCAGGTGCGCGTGGGGGCGAACCGCCTCCGCGACCGGCGTGATCGCGGCATCGGGCACGCACAGTATTGCAATGTCGGCGGAGGGGATCTCGTCACCACGACCGAGCGGCCCCCTCACGTCGAATCCCGCTTCGTTCAGAGCTCGCGCGAGCGCGCCGCCGAGCCGTCCGGCACCGACGACGGCGATACTGCGGACCGGCGCAGCAGGCAGGAAAGAGGTGGTCGCATCCATTGTTGGACCCGGTCGGGATCGGCGTCCGGGACGGGTCGAGTATCCGCCCACGGACGGATCCGAGCCAAATCGGAGAGCGAACAGTCATGCGTTCGAGGTCATTAACCGATCTTAATGTCCTAGATTCATAATCCTTGCTTGTCACATCGATCCGCGCGCTGTTTGCGGACGGCTCTTCGCGAGTTCGTTCCACACATTCCGATTCTCCCGCGAGTTCTTCCCCTGCTCCGCCCCTGGCGCCAACAGTCGTTGCCAGGGCAGCCCAAGCTGAGCGGATGGGAATCAGATACTTCGCCTTCGCGGTTTCGGCTCAGCAAATCGCTCAGTCACAAGAGTGTCCGCGGGGATGCTTCGACGGAAACGATGCCTGGGATCATTGGGGCGCGGGCAAGAGTCCGACCCTCGACCTCGACAAGTGCTACCCCGAGCTTCAACGTCTTCTGGGAGGGCCCACGCCTCGTGCTGCCTTCGCGCTTGTCGAAGGCAGCGTCACGGATCATTGGTACGGCTGGCTACCGTACACAAAGCTCCTCGACAATACGGCGGTTCGCGCGATCGCCGACGACCTGGAAGACCTGCTCTCCGACCCCGCGGGCTTCGGCGAGGTCGGGTGCCGGTTCGGCGATTGCGGCAACTGTGCGCACGACAGGCTCGTCCTCGCCAGAGACTTCACCCGAACGGTGGCTGACGCTGGGTTCGGCATTCACTATCAGATCGGATGAGCTGCATGCATACTGTAAGCATGCCGAACGTGCTCATACGCGACCTCGACCCGGCAGTGCACTCCGTCCTGTCAGCGAGAGCGGAAGCGCGCGGACAGTCTCTTCAGCAGTATCTGACTGCGGAACTCACGCAGCTGGCCGCACGACCGACCCTCATGGAGATGCTCGTGGAACTGGAGCAGCGACCGCCACGGCACATCCCTCGCGAAGCGATCCTCAAGGCGATTCGAGACGGCCGGCGGGGTCGATGATCGTCGTCGACGCCTCGGCGTTCGTCGAGTTGCTCGTTGATCATGGATCGGCTCCGCGATGGGTCGACCGCCTCCGTGGCGAGACGATCATCGCTCCCGATGTCTTGCCCGTCGAGACTGCCTCGGCGCTCCGCGGGTTGAACCTCGGAGGGCATCTCGACAGTCACGATCTTGAGGTCGCCTGCAACGATCTTCAGCGCTTCCCCGTCGACCTTCATCCCACGCTGCCGTTGATCCCGCGAGTGCTGGCACTTCGAAGCAACTTCTCCACCTACGACGCCAGCTATGTCGCGCTCGCGGAGGCGTTCCGATGCCCGCTGCTAACGCTCGACCGGCGGCTGGCGAAGGCCGCTCGGATGCATTGTGATGTCGAAGTGGTGGAGTGGTGAAGAGCTCAATCTGTCGGCGGCGACGTCTCATCATTGAACGCCGTTGACCGCCGTCTGTCTTGACCCCTCCGCCTGCTACCCTCGCCCCCATGCCGTCTCCAGCAACTCTCGCCGCCCTCCGCGCCTTCGTCGAGGAGCGCGACTGGGACCAGTTCCACTCTCCCGAGAACCTCGCGAAGAGCATCGCAATCGAGTCCGGCGAACTGCTCGAGTGCTTCCAGTGGGGCGGCGAGTTCGATCAGACGCGCGTAGAAGAGGAACTCGCCGACGTCGTCACATACTGCATCCACCTCGCAAATCAGATCGGCGTCGACCTGGACGACATCGTGCTGCGCAAACTCGAGTCGACCCGCGCGAAGTACCCCGCCGACCAGGCGCGAGGACGGATGGCGAAATACACCGAGCTCGCGTCGGAGCGCAAGGCGGCGGCCGCAGAATCGGCCCCATCGACGGGCTCAGGGACCGAGACCCCGGGCGCGGACCGCGCATGACCCGCATCGAGCATGTTCCGTTTCGGAGAGACGCCATCGATGCGCACGCTCTCTCCGATCCGCGGCTCCGCACCAAACCGTCGGGGCGCACCAGCCACCCGCGGATCTGGGCTGCGGGCAACATCACCAACCTCGCCGCCAACGTCCCGATGTCCATGGGCGCCGGATCCGCCGTGGGCGGAGCGGTCAACGCCGCCCTCATGCACGAGGACACCCAGAACGCCATCGCCGATCAGCGCTGACGATCGGAATATCGGATCCGTCCGGCACGCAGGCGGTTGCCGGGAAATGTCCGCCGCGCCTGATTGGCTGGACGGATGGAGACATCCACGCTCGCCCTGATCGTCACCGCCGCGGTCCTCTTCATCGCCCTCGTCGTGATCGCGTGGGTGATGAACGGGCGCACCCGGCGCGCCAAGGAGGAACTCGCTGCAGCGCAGCAGGAGCATTCGTCGGAGGAGAGCGCGCTTGCCGCTCGGCACGCCAGCGAGAAGCGGGAACTCCTGCAGCAGCACGACACGACTCTCGCCGAGTTGGCCGTCCGGAACGACTCGCAGACGCAGCAGCGCCTGACCGAGCATGAGACCGAGATCTCCCGTCTGCAGGCGGAGCGCGATGCGGCGGTCAGGGCCGGGACCGCGTCGCAGCAACTCGCAGGGCAGGGTATGCGGTGGGAGCTCGCCTCGCGCGAGCTGCTCGTCGACGCGTGCACCGCGGCAGGGCTCGACGCGATCATCGCCACGAACATCGTTTTCCCCCCGCACGACGACGAGGCCACCGCGCCGTACTGCGTGCAGCTCGATCACCTGGTGATCACGGAGAAGGCCGTGGTGCTCGTCGACAACAAGAACTGGAAGGGGCTCATCTTCGACGGCAAGAAGCCCTCATCGATGGCCGGCTCGCTTTCCATCCTGTTCGACGAGACGGCCCTGCCGACGTCGTACGCCATCTCGCTCAAGCGCGACAGCGACGGTTCGGTCTCGGTGCGTTCGAAGCTCGACCACGAGTCACCGGCCTTCCAGGTGCGGCGGCAGGCTCGACGGTTCCATGGTCATCTCGCTGCCCGGCACGGATCCGCGCCCTATGTGCAGACGTGCGTCTTCTACTCGCATCCGGACGCGCGGGTCTGGACCGACGGGCTGGACGAGGGCGAGAAGGGCCGGTCGACCCGGATCGCCTCAGCCCGCACGATCCAGAAGGCGCTCATCGACGTGCAGTCCAGCGGATCCGGAGCGCTGACGTCGCATCAGCTGACCCAGCTGGTCGCGACCGTCCGCGAGCTGGGCGCCGACGTGCACGGTACGGGCCGGTTCGCCTCCGAGTTCGCCAGCCCGGTGCCGCTCACCTTCCGAGTGCCCGCGCGTGCGGCACGGACGGCCGTGACCGCACCTGTGGCAACGMACGACGGGCCGCGAATGGCAGCCCGTCGGCGCGCGGTAGCCTGACCCGGGGTCCGGCTTACAGCCCGTCGTCGAAGACCTGCAGCGCCGACGTGTCCTTGGTGGCGTCGGTCTTCGTAAGACGCTCGCCACGGAAGAACGCCGGGTCGGCCTTGGCCTGCACGAACATCAGGACCACACCGATTCCGAGCACGGTCACACCAATGATGCCGACCAGCCCCACTCCGGCGATGTTGCTGCCGGAACCCGCGGACGGGTCCATCGCGTCGATCGTCGTCTTCACGAAGACGATGAGCAGCAGGATCCCGCCGATGCCCGGGAGCACGACCTTGGAGATGACGGATCCGACGCCCTCGCGGAACGCGGACTTGCGGAAGTACCAGGGACTCGCGAGCGCCGTGATGCCGTAGTAGAAGCAGACCATCATGCCGAGCGCGGTGATCGTGTCCCACAGCACGTCCTCACTGATGAAGCGCATCACCGCGTAGAACACCGACGCGACGATCGAAGACAGCAGCAGTGCCACGTGCGGCGACTTGTACTTCGGGTGCACCTTCTTGATCGCCGCCGGCAGCGCACCGTAGTGCGACATGGCGAGCAGCGTGCGCGCGGGCGAGATCGCCGTGGAGTTGATCGATGCCATGGCGCTCACCAGGATCGCGAGCGAGAGCAGGATCGCCGCCGGTCCCATGACCGGGTGCGCGAGCGCCGCGAAGACGTTCTCGATGATCTCGGGGTTGCCGAGCCCCGTGGGTCCATCGCCGAGCCCTGCAAAGGCGACGGTCGCCGTCGCCGTGCCGACGTAGAGGACGACCAGGATCCCGACCAGGATCATGGCGGCCTTGCTCTCGGTCGACAGCCGCCCCTTCGACGGCTTCGTCTCCTCGCCCATGGTCAGCACGGTGTCCCAGCCCCAGTAGACGAAGATCGAGACTGCGATGCCCGCCGCGAAGGCGCTGAAGCTCGACACCTCGAACGGGTTGAACCAGCTCAGCTCGGGCATCTTCCCCTGCACGTTGGCGGGGTCGCCCGCACCCACGAACATCGCGACGACGAACCAGACCATGACGGCCATCTGGAAGACGACGGTGATGTACTGGAAGATCTTCGTCGAGGTCATACCGCGGTACGAGATGTAGGTCGCGAGCGCCATGAAGGCGAGGCAGACGAGGATGTTGATGAACTTGTTCGCCGCGAGATCGGCGATCGACGGATCTCCGACGAGAATGCTGATCGATTGGAACAGGAACTCCACCGCGATGCCGGCGAGGTTCGAGAGCACGAGAACCGTGGCCGCGACGAGGCCCCATCCCGCCATCCATCCGATCCACGGTCCGAACGCGCGCGTCGCCCACGTGAACGACGTGCCGGAGTCGGGCATCGCCGAGTTGAGTGCGCGATAGCCGAGCGCGACGAGCAGCATCGGGATGAAGCCCATCAGGAAGATGGCGGGCGTCTGGTAGCCGACCTCGCTCGCTGCCGGGCCGACCGCGGCCGTCAGCGTGTAGGCGGGCGCGCACGTCGAGATACCGATCACGAGGGCGCCGAGAACTCCGACGGTCCCCGTCGGAAGGCCCTTCTTGCTGATCCCCGTGACCGAGTCGAGGGTTCGCGTCGCCGGATCCGACGTGGCCTGGTCATACTTCTCTGCCATGAGAGTCCTGCTTCCTGCGTGGGTCGCGCGTGTGCGGCGGCTGCGAGCGAATCGGGATCTCGTGATCGTGTGCCGCGATGCTACGACCTTATGGGTTGGCTGAACGGTTGTGGAAACGATCTTCAGCAGCCCGGAGCCGACGGCCGCTCCTGACAGGTGCCGAGAACGAGCGCCGTGTGCGCCTTCACAACGCGGATCTCCTGTCCGGCGGGTGGACCGTTCACGGTGCCGCGAACCGGGATCCAACCGCCGCCGAGGTCGATATCGGCGGCGTAGGTGACGGTCACCGTGACGGTGTAGCGGCCGGCCTCCTTGTAGACGTGGCTCGTGTTGGTGGGCGTGAACTGCGCCTGGCCGTTCGCGTCCCACGCGGTGCCGGGCCCGGCGCTGTCGCGGCGCTCTCCGTCGCCGTAGTCGAAGGCGAAGTTCACGGGAGTGAAGCGGATACTCAGCTGCCGGCCGAGGATCGTGCCCGGGATCGTTTCGGTCTTCGCGCTGCTGAGGAGGTTCGCGGGCAGGCCGACGACGGCGACGTTGGCAGGTTCGCCTGCGACCGTCGCCGCGGAGGGGACGAAGCGGGCGAGGTCGGTGATGGTGACGCTCCAGCCGGAGGCGTCAGGAGGCATCGGGGCTGGCATCTGGGTGGTTGGGACATCGACGCGGATACCGCCCAGGCAACTCTGGTCTTCGTGTGTGTCATCGCGGCAGGTCATCGAGATTGACCTGGGCCGTTGTTGTGGGCTCGATGGTTCGAGCTCACCCGGAGCGTCACCGGTGAATGGCTCCGGAACGCCTGGCCATGGCTCGATACCGCTCTCGAGCTGACTCTGTGACCCCGTGATCGTCACCGAGTCACCATCGGATTGCGGGCACTCGCCGAGAACAAGCAGTATCTCCTGGCTACACGCGGCGCCGCGGGCGACCAGCGCTGACGGAGGAGCGATAGCGCTCGTAGTCAGCACACCGCCGATCAGTAGGCAACCAACTACCGACTTAGTGCTAAGCATGGTGCGCTCGAACTCTCTGACTTCGTGATGACCAAATTCGAACGACTACCTAGCGATGCGAACTCAATACTGAGAGCTGAAACGCTCGGGCGATCCGTCGGCGTTACATCCTGCCCCTTGTCGTTCGTGACGCGGGTATCGCCGATACCAATGCAGACGACCCCCAAGACCGAGTTCACTGCGGAGTTGAAGCTGGTTCCAGCGAACGATTGCACCGTGAGGCTGCCGCTTGCCGTCAGACCTGCAGCTTTGATCTCTCTGCGCGACTTGATGACATCCTCGAGCGCGGTCCCAGCCAGGTACTTCTCTGGATCCGCTTTGGAGTCGCCATTCCGGCTAGCGTTCGCCTCCTCGGTGTAGTCCCGATACACCTGCTCCGCCGCCTTGAACGCCTCCGCCTCGCTCGTAAACAGAGGGGTGTGCGTMGGTTTAGGCGCCGGGCCGGGTGCGCAGCCGGCGATCGCCGTCGTGGCGGCGACAAGGACCGAGGCAAGAAGAGCACTGAGCCGAGGATTCATCCCGACACCGTAGCCAGATCCGCCGGACCGCCGCGGAAGTTATCCACAGGCCCACGAACGGACGGCTCGACGGGCGAACCTCAGCGCACCGCGAGCCCGTGCATCACAAGGTCCACGAGCGCATCCACGCGATCGGCTGTGAGCGGCCTCCCGAGCAGCGCCGCGTATGACGTCGCCGCGACGAACTGGTCGGCCGCGGCGGCCGGGTCGGCATCGGCCCGCACCGCACCTTCTTGTTGGGCGCGGAGGATCCGGGCGACGATCCACGACACGATCGGATCCGCGAACCGGTGGTTCAACGCCTCGCCCAGCTCCGGATCCGTCGCCGTCACCGCGATGAGCGCCCGAGCGAGCGCGACGTTCTCCGGGCGCGACAGATGCGAGCCCGCCGTCGCGAACCACGACCGCAGGTCGGCCGCCAGGTCCGTCGAGAACGGCAGCGCGACGTCCGCGCCCGGGAGCGAGCCCTCGAGCAGCGCCTCACCGAGGATCGCCGCCTTCGACCCCCACCAGCGGTAGATCGTCTGCTTCGAGACCTCCGCCTCGGCGGCGAGGCCCTCGATCGTCACGGCGTCATAGCCGTCTGCCGCGAGCGCACGACGCATCGCCGCCAGCACGGACTGACGGGCGTTCTCACTGCGCGGACGGGGCACCCTCCGAGGGTAGCGAGGTGTACGCTCAGGAATAAGTGGACGCGCCGTTGCGAAACTCGATCGCAGCCGAGGCGGCCGGATCCACGAGCCAACGAAGGAGACACCCATGGCCCTGACCGCGAATTCCTCCATCGGCGACTGGCTGGCCGATCCGACCGGCGGCGAACTGATCCGCGGGCTGCTGGCGCAGTCGGGCGCGAGCGCCGACTCGCTCACCCCCGTCCTCGGACTGCCGCTGCAGCAGCTCGTCGTGATGAGCCAGGGCGCCATGCCGCAGTCCGTCGTCGACGACCTCGTGCGCGCCGCGAACGGCGGAGAGATCCCCGAAGACTCCGCCCCGCAGGGATGGGCGGAGAAGTTCACACCCGGACGCTTCGACGGGAAGACCGTAATCGTCACGGGGGCCGCGTCGGGGATCGGCAAGGCCACCGCCTCCCGCATCGCCCGCGAGGGCGGTCGTGTCATCGCCTGCGACATCGCCGCGGACAAGCTCGAGGCTCTGAGCGCGGAGCTGCCCGGCATCGTGACCGTCGCCGGCGACCTCACCCAGCAGGACGCGATCGACCGCGTCGTCGCCGCGGCAGATGACCGCATCGACGGCCTCGCGAACGTCGCCGGCATCAACGACGACTTCTCCCCCGCCGGCGAGACGCCCGACGCCGTGTGGGATCGCGTGATCGCGATCAACCTCACCGCTCCGTTCAAGCTCATGCGCGCTGTGCTGCCGCTCATGGAGGCGGCGGGACGCGGATCCGTCCTCAACGTCTCGAGCGAGGCCGGTCTGCGCGGCAACGCATCCGGCAACGCCTACACGGCAAGCAAGCACGGCATCATCGGGGTCACGAAGTCCGCGGCCTTCATGTACGGACCGAAGGGCATCCGCGTGAACTCCGTCGCCCCGGGCGGCGTCGCGACCGGGATCCCGATGCCGCCGCACATGTCCGAGTACGGATCCGGCCGCCTCGCGCCGTTCCAGCAGGCGATCCCCACCGTCGCCACCGCCGAGCAGCTTGCCGCATCGATCACGTTCCTACTCTCGGACGACGCCGTGAACATCAACGGCGCGATCCTCGCCTCGGACGGCGGGTGGTCGGTGCAGTAACCCGCGCCGCGCGCCAGCGCCGTGACGCCTGCACGATCATGCGACGCCTGCAGGATCCGACCACCGGATCCGTCGTGCAGGCGTCGCACGGTCGTGCAGGCGTCGCACGCACGGTCGTGCAGGCGTCGCACGCACGGTCGTGCAGGCGTCGCACGGTCGTGCAGGCGTCGCGCGAGGGAGCGAGCGCGGGGCGCAGCGCCTCGGCCGTGCGCTACTTCCGGCGCCGCACCACCAGCACGATGAACAGCGCGACGAAGACGGCGACGAGCGCTCCGGCGGTGATTCCCACGGTTCCTCCCCAACGACGCCCCCTGACATGGGTGGCGGGCTTGGATTGTCGCACACGGACTTCAGCGGGTCCCGCGTCGTGCGCGAGAGTCAGGAGCCGCGCGAGGCCGCATAGCCGCTGAACCGCGACCGGTCAACCCCCTACGCGCGGCGGGGGATCCTGGCTACCGTCATCCTTGTCACCGGGAATGGGTACAGGAGAAGATCCCGGCGCATGCGGAGCCTCCCCAGGCTTCAAGGCCCCGCCAAGCCGCGGAACTCCCAGGGACCGGGTCGGATCGCCACCGACCCGGTCCCTATCCCCCGGGGACGGCGCGGACCGCATCGACAGGACCGCACCGGCATGCGCGCTGATCCTCGCCGGATCCGACCGAGGGGCGTAGCGTCCGGACCATGGCAATCCTCTATTACGGCGGCTCTGAGCATCCGATCGAGATCGACGACATCGCTCTTGCTCATCTGAAGGTCGTGATCGCGACGAAGCTCCGGCGCAACGAGAGTTTCACGCTGTCCTGGCGCCACGACGGCGAGCAGCCCCTCGGACGCTCCACGATCTGGCTGCACCCGTCCATCCCGCTGCGGTTCGAGTTCACGGATCCGACCCCGCCGGAGATCGACCCGCGGCGCATCCAGGCCTACGCGAACTCCGCCAACACGTCCGGCGGGATCCTGCTCCCCGACGAGGCCACCCTGGAACTCTGACGCGCACGCGGCTCGGGCCGCGGATCCACGCAGCTCCCGCCGCGGATCGGCTCAGCCAACGAGTCGATCCCGATAGAGCTGCGCCAGGGCCGGGAGCCCTGCCCGGTAGGCCTGGCGCTGCAGTGACGCGCCGGTCTCGCGCCGTGCCAGCAGCGCTTCCACCGCGCGCGTCTCATCACGATCGCGAAGGTGCGGGATGATGCGGGCGCGGAGCGCATTCAGCGCGTCCGCCGCGGGGGCCAGGCGCCCGGTGTCGGGATGGACCAGCGTATCCTTCGTGCCGTGCCGGGCCGCATGCCAGAGGGCGGCGTCCCAGGGTCCCCGGTCCTCGTCCGAGACGATCGGCGAGTCGCGTGCGGCGTCGACGAGCGCCCGCACGGCGATCGCCAACGAGACCGATGACTCCGCGTCGAGTTGCGCGTCGCACACGCGTACCTCGAGGGTGGGGAACCTGGTCGAGAGGCGCATGTTCCAGTTGAGCCCCCGAACATCCGAGGTGGCACCGATTCCGACCAGGGCGGCGACCGTGGCGTCATAGTCGTCCGTGTGGCGAAAGGCGGGCGGGATCCCGTACGTCGTCCACCGGCGGGAATGGATGGCCCGCCAGCTGTCGTAACCCGTATCGCGGGCATCCCAGAACGGCGAATTCGCCGACAGCGCGAGCAGGACGGGCAGCCAAGGACGCAGCGCGTTGGAGGCTCTGACGCCCGCATCGCGGTCCACTCCGACATGGATGTGCAGGCCGTTGATCTGGTGCTCGCCGGCGAGCGCTGCGACATCGGAGGAGATGTGCGAGTACCGCGCACCGGGACTGATCCCCGCAGACGCGGAGCGACCGAACGGCGTCCCCGTCCCTGCGGCCACCACCCCGGCGTCCGCGGCCCATCGCCCGAGCCGGCGGCGGAAGCCCAGAAGAGCGTCCTGGGCTTCGGCCATGGTCGTGCATACGGGTGTCGCGTATTCGACCTGGCACGACAGGAACTCCAGGCTCACGGCGCCCCTCTGCCCGCCATCGTCGAGGGCCTCGATCGCCCCGACCGCGCAGTCGACCGGCCTCAGCGTGCGGGGATCGAGGAGCATGAACTCCTCTTCGATCCCGAAGGTGGTGTCCATTCAGTCCGCCTTGACCTCAGTCCGCCCTGAACCCTGCCGCTTTGTGCGTCCCGTCGCAGAAGGGCTTGATCGTGGACAACCCGCAACGGCACAGGGCCACCGTGCGCCTCCGCCTCGGGATCGGCGTCCCATCGCCGGCCAGCAGCTCGACGTCGCCGCGCACGATCAACGGACCGTCGGGGTACGGGGTGACCGTCGCGGGCACGGCTTTCATTCCGCGCCCTTCGACGTGCGCAGCGAGGACTCGCCGCGCGTCCAGCTCTCGAGCATGTGAGCAGCGACAAGCCCGTCCACCGTCAGGCATGCGGCCGCGCCGAACATGATGTCCCCGAGCAGTTCGGGCTGGTCCTCGGCAAGGGCGCCTGCGAGATCACGTCCGGCTATCTGCTCGTGCACCGCATCCGCCTCGACGTGCTCGTCGAAGTAGTCGGTCACCTCCTCGCCGAAGCCCAGTCGACGAAGTCCATCGCCATAGAGCCGGTTCGGAATCGACGACGTCATCTCGAACGCCGCGAGATGACCCACGATCGAGCCCAGCAACCGCCGGTTCATCCCGAACATCGACATCATGTTCAGCGAACAGAGGGTGACCGCCGGCACCGCGTCCACGTAGCCGGCGTAACGGTCGTCGAGCGCCGCACCCCGCATCGCCTTCGCGAAGATCTCCGCGTGCACGCGATCCGCGCGTCCCCCTCCGTATTCATCGGACTGGATCTCCACGAGCGCGGCCTTGGCTCGCCCATGCAGGCGCGGAATCGCCCACGAGTGCGGATCGGCTTCCCGCAGGGTGTAGATCGAACGGTGGATGAGGAACTCCAGGGCCTGCTCCCGGGTGGCCTTCTTCGCGACATAGCGGGCCAGGCTCGGCCCCGCGTCCTCCGCAGTCAGCGTGAACAGCGCCGACGCGACAGATGCCTGTGCCGGCTCGGGCGACGGGCCCACCGGGACGACCTCGCGGAGCGCGGCCTCGAACGCCTCCTCCAAGACGCGTCGCACCTCGATCAGCCGCGGATCCCACTCATGGCGCGCATCGAACGCGGGAACGGATCCGTAGGCCGACGCATACAGGACGAACAGCGAGAGCTGAACATCGTCGTCATGGATGATGTCCGCCGCGCCCGCCACCGCGTGCTCGGCGAGCGCGGAGATGCCCTCTCGCATGTCTCCCTCGCCAAGCGCCTGCACCAGCGCGCTGCTCAGAGGACCTCGCGCCGTCAGCGGTGTGGCGGCCGGTGCGACGGCCGGTGCGGCGGTTGCCCACGAACTCATCGCGTGCCTTCCTGCCAGAGCCGTGGTTCCGGTGCCGATGTCATTCCTCTCGGGACTCGGTCTCGGCGGCGATCCGGTCGGCTTCCGCGCTGTCGATCAGCTCGTCGGCGGCATCCGGGTCGAGCTTCTCGTCACCGTCCGCATCCTTCATGAGGGGCATATCGGGGTTCACCTCGTCCGGATCTTCCGGTCTCAGCGGCATCTGCGGGTTGTTCGTCATCATCGTCTCCTTCGCATTCGGGCTTCCGGTTCGGAATCGCCGCCTGAGCGATCGACAGGGCGCCGGTTTCAGGGCACACGCTATGCCGCTCACCGGCGGCCGTCTTCCGTCTTGTCCCCGCGGCGCCGGCGTGCTAGCGACGCTCCTGACCAGCCGCCGCACACCGGGGACGCCTGCCCGCGCCACCGCACGTAGACTGGATCCCGCCCCGCCTCCCCTCGCTCCAGGAGCCCGCGTGACCTCTCCGAACACCCCCATCGACCACGTCCCCGACTCGGTCGCCAACGCAGAAGCGACCCCGGAGAAGGAGCAGCCGTACGCGGCGCTCGGCCTCAAGGACGATGAGTACGCGCGGATCCGCGAGATCCTGGGCCGCCGCCCCACGTCGGGCGAGCTGGCGATGTACTCGGTGATGTGGAGCGAGCACTGCTCCTACAAGTCGTCGAAGAACTACCTTCGCCGGTTCGGGCAGAAGGTCTCGGACGAGATGAAGAAGCGCCTCATGGTCGGCATGGGGCAGAACGCGGGAGTGATCGACGTCGGTGAGGGCTGGGCCGTCACGTTCAAGGCCGAGTCGCACAATCACCCCTCGTTCATCGAGCCGTTCCAGGGCGCCGCGACCGGCGTCGGCGGCATCGTCCGCGACATCATCTCGATGGGCGCCCGCCCGGTCGCTGTCATGGACGCGCTGCGCTTCGGCGCGATCGACGACCCCGACACGGCCCGCGTCGTGCACGGCGTCACCGCCGGCATCAGCTTCTACGGCAACTGCCTCGGCCTGCCGAACATCGGTGGCGAGACGGTCTTCGACGCCGTCTACCAGGCCAACCCGCTGGTGAACGCCCTCGCGGTCGGCGTGCTCCGCCACGAGGACCTCAAGCTCGCTAACGCGACCGGCGTCGGCAACAAGGTCGTGCTCTTCGGCGCCCGCACCGGTGGCGACGGCATCGGCGGCGCGTCGATCCTCGCCTCCGACTCATTCGATGAGACCGGCCCGACCAAGCGCCCCGCGGTGCAGGTCGGCGACCCGTTCGCCGAGAAGGTGCTCATCGAGTGCTGCCTCGAGCTGTACCGCGACGAGCTCGTCGAGGCGATCCAGGATCTCGGCGCTGCCGGGATCTCCTGCGCCACGAGCGAGCTGGCCGCCAACGGCAACAGCGGCATGAAGGTGTCGCTCGACAACGTGCTGCTGCGCGACCCCACCCTGACCGCTGAGGAGATCCTCATGTCGGAGTCGCAGGAGCGCATGATGGCGATCGTCGCCCCCGAGAAGCTCGACGCGTTCCTCGCCGTCGTGAACAAGTGGGACGTGGAGACCTCGGTTCTCGGCGAGGTCACCGGCGACGGCCGTCTCATCATCGACTGGCAGGGCGAGCGCATCGTCGATGTGGACCCCTCCACGGTCGCCGTCGACGGCCCGGTCTACGATCGTCCGGTCGCCTACCCCACCTGGATCGACGCGCTGCAGGCCGACGCCGCAGAGCTGCTCCCCCGGGACAACGACCCCGAGGCCCTCAAGCAGCAGTTCCTCGCGCTGCTGGAGAGCCCGAACCTCGCCGACACCCGCTGGATCACCAACCAGTACGACTACTACGTGCTCGGCAACACCGCCCTCGCCTTCCCCGACGACGCCGGCATGATCCGCGTCGACGAGGAGTCGGGCCTCGGCTTCTCGATCTCCACCGACGCGAACGGCCGCTACAGCCAGCTCGACCCGTACGCCGGCGCGCAGCTGGCGCTCGCCGAGGCGTACCGCAACGTCGCCGTCACGGGAGCTGCGCCCACCGCGATCACCGACTGCCTGAACTTCGGATCCCCCGAGAACCCCGAGGTCATGTGGCAGTTCGGCCAGACCGTCGACGGCCTCGCCGACGGCTGCTTCGAGCTCGGCACCCCGGTCACGGGCGGAAACGTCTCGTTCTACAACCAGACCGGCGACGTGCCGATCCACCCGACCCCGCTGGTCGGCGTGCTCGGCATCATCGACGACGTCTCGCGCCGGATCCCCTCCGGTTGGCAGGACGAGGGTCAGAACATCTACCTGCTCGGCACCACCTCGACCGAGTTGAGCGGATCCGCCTGGGCCGACGTCATCCACGACCACCTCGGCGGCCTGCCGCCCAAGGTCGACCTGGCCGGCGAGAAGCGCCTGGCGGGCCTGATCGGTGCGGCGCGCGACGAGTGGCTGATCTCCTCGGCGCACGACCTCAGCGAGGGCGGCCTCGGCCAGGCCCTCGCCGAAGGCGTGATGCGCTTCGGCGTCGGCGCCCGCGTGTGGCTGACCGAGCTCATGGAGCGCGATGCCGTGGACGCCGCGACCGCTCTGTTCTCCGAGTCGGCCGGCCGCGTGATCGTGACCGTGCCGCGCGAGGACGACGTGAAGTTCCAGGGGCTGTGCGAGGGCCGGGGCTACCCGGTGCTGCGCATCGGCGTGACCGACAGTGCGCCGCAGCTCGAGGTTCAGGATGTCTTCACCGTCTCCGTCGACGACCTTCGAGCGACCTCTCAGGCGACCCTGCCGGCCGCGTTCGGCCCGACCGTCGCGGACCCGTCGACAGGCTCAGCGGTCGGCGCCTGAGGTCGCGGAGGACGACGTGAACAGCACACCCGACGCTTCGACGGACTCGGAGAACGCCGAGGACCTCTCGATCTACAGCACCCGGCGGCAGCGCCGGATCCGCGTCACCGCGTGGGTCGTGATCGTCGCGCTCATCCTGGTGGGCGGCGGATCCACGGTGCTCACGGTGCTGCTCGGCTGACCCCGGCGCCAGCGGACCCCGAGGGCCCCGGGACGGCCGGCGCGATGCGCACGGAGTAGGTTCGACAGCATGCGATCCGAACGTGCGGTGACCCTGCAGGACATCGCCGACAGGCTCGGCGTGTCCCGTTCGACCGCATCGTTCGCGATCACCGGACGCGGTCGCGTATCGGAGGAGATGCGCCGCCGCGTGCGCGAGGTCGCCGATGAGCTGGGGTACCGGCCCAACACCGTCGCCCGCCATCTCAAGGGCTCGCGCACCGGGATGCTCGCCCTGCGCCTGCCGCCGGACAGCACCACGATGTCGTACTACATGGAGGCGACCTTCGGCATCGTCGAGGAGGCGAACCGTGCGGGCATGACCGTGATCATGCTGCCGACCGAGCAGTCCGCCGACCGCGCCGACCAGCTGCCCGCCGACGCCGTGATCCTGCTCGACCCCGATCTCAATGATCCGGTCGTGCACACGCTGCTGGCCGGACGCCTGCCCGTGATCACCGGAGAGCCGGTGCCCGCAGGCCTCCCGGAACCCCGCGCGTGGGTCACGAGTGAGCACGGGCCCGCGGTGCGCGCGCTCATGGACCATCTCCTCGACCGCGGCGTCCGCCGCCCGGCGATGCTGTTCCCCGAGCTGCGCGGATACTGGGCGCTCACCGTGCGGGACGCGTTCGAGGGGTGGTGCGCCGAGCACGGCATCGTGCCCCGCATCTCCGAGGTGGAGCATCCCGCACCGCCCGAGGTCATCCACGCGGCGGTCTCGGCGCTGATCGCGACCGACGACGAGGATCCGGTCGACGCGATCGTGTCCGTCTCCGACGGCACCGTGCTCAGCGTCGTGACCAGTGCGCAGCAGCTCGGCCGCCGTGTCGGAGAGGATCTGCTCGTCGCCGCCCTCGTCGACACGGACGTGCTCTCGCTCACCCGGCCCTCGATCACGGCGATCGACCTGCAGCCCCGCGAGTTCGGGCGACGCTGCGTCCTCGCCGCTCTCGCCGTGCTCGACTCCGACGGCGACCCCGCGGCAGCGCCGCTCCGCGAGGTCGTGCCGATCACCGTCCACCATCGCGCGTCCACGCTCGGTCACGCCTGACGCCAAGGATCGCGAACCGTTCCCTGCAGAACCGGTTGTATTGCTTTATCGATATTGCTACGCTTTCAGCACCTTGACCCGCAGACCTCTGCGACCGACGGCGATGTCGCGTCGCTCCCCAGGAGCCCCTTATGTCCACGCCCGACGAATCCCTGGTCGCACCGACCGAGCTCACCGCCCAGGTCACGGAGGGGCGTTTCAAACGTGTGCTCGGCGTGCCGTCGCTCGTGCTGTTCGGCCTCGTCTACATGGTGCCGCTGACCGCGTTCACGACGTACGGCATCGTCACTCAGCTCACCGGAGGACGCGTCGCCGCGACCTACGTCATAACGCTCGTCGCGATGGTGTTCACGGCGCGCTCCTATGCGCGGATGTCGGTCGCCTACCCGTATTCCGGCTCCGCCTACGTGTACACGCAGCAGTCGTTCGGCGGCGCCATCGGATTCCTCGCCGGCTGGGCGCTGCTGCTGGACTATCTGTTCCTGCCGATGATCAACTACCTCATCATCGGCCTGTACATGGGCAGCAGCTTCCCCGGCGTCCCCACCTGGGTCTGGATCGTCGCCGCCATCGCCGTGGTCACCGTGCTCAACGTGGTCGGCATCGTCTCCGTCGCCCGCGCGAACTTCGTCATCATCGCCGTGCAGGCCGTCTTCATCGTCGCGTTCGTCGCCCTCTCCCTGGGTGCGGCGGCCGGCCAGGCTGTCGATCCGCTCGTGCCGTTCACCGGCGACGGCACGGTCGGCAGCGTCTTCCCCCTGTTCCAGGGCGCGGCGATCCTCTGCCTGTCGTTCCTGGGCTTCGACTCGGTCTCGACCCTCGCCGAGGAGGCGAAGGATTCCCGCCGAACCGTGCCCCGGGCGATCATGATCGTCACCGTGGTCGCGGGGCTGCTGTTCATCCTGCTCACCTATGTCGCGCAGATCGCCTACCCGTCGAACCGCTTCACGTCCGCCGACACCGCCAGCATCGAGGTCGTCGCCTCGCTCGGCCAGCAGTGGCTGTCCGTCCTGTTCATCGCGGGCTTCATCGCGGGCAGCATCGGATCCGCGCTCACGTCGCAGGCCTCCGTCGCGCGCATCCTGTTCGCGATGGGACGCGACGGCGTGCTGCCGCGCGCCGTCTTCGGTCGCCTGAGCGCGCGCTTCGGAACTCCGGTCGCCCCGATCCTCATCGTCTCGGCCGTCTCGCTCTACGCCCTGTTCGCGGATCTCCTCACCGTGTCGAACATGATCAGCTTCGGGGCGCTCATCGCGTTCTCCTGCGTGAACCTGTCGACGATCAAGCACTACTTCGTCGACCGCGGCGAGCGCGGCGGACGGCATGCGCTGAACAATCTGGTCCTGCCCGGGGTCGGGTTCGCGCTCACGGTGTGGCTGTGGACCAACCTCACCGGCATGACCTTCCTGGTGGGCCTCTCCTGGCTGGCGATCGGCTTCGTGCTGCTGCTCATCGTCACGCGGTTCTTCCGCCGCCCCACCCCGACCCTCGATCTGAAGGAGTGATGGTGACCGACACGATCATCGTCGGAGCCCGGGTGCGCTCGCTCGCGCCCSAGACCGTGGACGGGGCGGATGCCGTCGCGATCGCCGACGGACGGATCTCCGCCGTCGGACCCCGATCCGAGGTGCTCGCCCTCGCCGGTCCCGCCACCAGGCTCATCACGCACCCGACTGCGACGATCATCCCGGGCCTCGTCGACGCGCACAGCCATCCGATCTACAGCCTCGGCATCGTCCGAGGACTCTCGCTGACGGGCGTGCACACCTATGACGAGCTCATCGCCGCACTCGAGCGGGGTCGCGACGAACAGGCCGGCGACGAGTGGTTCCTCGCCTGGGGCCTGGACCCGAGCGCGTTCGAAGGACGTGCGATCGGCAACGCGGTCCTGCACGAGGTCCTGGGAGACGCCCGCCCGGCCTACGTCAAGATGTTCGACGCGCATTCGGGCATCGCTTCGGCGTCCGCCCTCGCGCTCGCGGGCATCGACGCCCCTGTCACGCATCCGGACGGATCCGGAGCCGTGGGCGATGAGGAGGGGAAGCTCACCGGGCACCTGATCGAGTTCCCGACCATGGAGATCGTCGAGCGGGCGCTTCCCTCCCTGGGGTTCGCCGACCGGGTCACCCAGCTGCGCGATCTCCTGTCCGACATGGCCTCCGTCGGCATCACGGCGGCGCACGTCATGGACTTGCAGGACGACGACGCCCTCGACCTCCTGGCCGCGATCGAAGCCACCGGTGACCTGCCCGTGCGCCTGCGGATCTCCCCCTGGGTCACGCCGGAGACGACGGACGAAGACGTCGCCGAACTCATCGCGCTCCAGGGCCGCGGCGGGCGACGCTACCGGATCGAAGGGGTGAAGTTCTTCATCGACGGCACGGTCGAGGGGGGCACCGCCTGGCTGTCGCGCCCCGACGCCGAGGGCGAGGGCCTGGCCTCCGCGTGGACGCCCGCCGAAGCCTACGCCGAGCGGGTGCGGGAGTTCCACGGCGCCGGGGTTCCGACCGCGACGCACGCGATCGGCGAGCAGGGGATCCGCTTCGTCGCGGAGACGCTCGCGGCTCTGCCGACGGGTGGCCCGCCCCACCGCATCGAGCACATCGAGTCGGTGGAGGACGACGTCATCGCCCTGATCGGCTCGAGCGGGATCGTCGCGAGCATGCAGCCCACGCACTGCACGCACCACGTGCGCACCGACGGCTCGGACGACTGGTCGCGACGCCTCGGCGCCGAGCGGGCCGCGCGCGCCTGGCGCACGGCCGACGTGCGCCACAGCGGAGCGGTGCTCGCGCTGGGCTCGGACTGGCCAGTCGCGGCCTTCGACCCATGGGAGATCATGGCGGACGCGCAGGGACGCCGGTCCGTCGCGACCCCCGGCTCCTCGGCGGTCGCGCCGGACCAGGCACTCACCCCCGTCGAAGCGCTCGAGGGGTATACGACGCATGCGCATCGCGCGGTCGGCTCGGACGGCGGACGCCTCGTCCCCGGTGCACCGGCGGACCTGGTCGTGGTCGACCGCGACCCGTGGGACGCCTCGCCCGAGGAGCTCATCGGAGCGCGCGTGCTGCTCACCCTCGTCGACGGAGCACCCACCGCGGGGAGCTGAGCCGCAGCTCCGGGACATCTAGAGTGAGCCGCATGACCGCCGACGCCCGCGTGCTGCTCGACGAGCTCCGCCTGCGCGCTGCGGCGCGGGCCGCGTCGGCATCGCACGCGCTCGACGCGCTCGTGCACGACAGAGCGGGCTCGAACGACGACGACGAGCACGATCCGGAGGGCGTGACGCTGTCGTCCGAGTGGTCACGGCTCTCGGCGCTCGCGGAGGATGCCGCCGCTCAGTTGCAGCAGGTCGACGACGCCCTCGCCCGCCTCGACGCGGGCGCCTACGGGGCGTGCGCCTCATGCGGTCGACCGATTCCGCCTGCACGGCTCGAGGTGCGCCCTTTCGCCGAGCACTGCGTCGCCTGCGCCGAGCGACTGGGGCGCTGAAGGTGACGAGGGCGGTCGTCTGACAGGGATCCGAACCTCCCCCGAACTTTTTTGTGACGAATCGGCATCCGGCTCCGTCATTGAGGTGACGTCGCAGACAGCGACACGCACGGGGAGTGCGCACCACCGAGGGGGAACGGACATGGCTAACGACATCACCGGGAAGCAGGCCGCAGAGAGCGCGGCAGGCCAGGGCGGGAAGACCACGATCGAGGATGCGGTCGTCGCGAAGATCGCCGGCATCGCCGCGCGCGACGTTCCGGGCGTGCACGCGCTCGGGGGTGGAGCCGCCCGCGTCGTCGGCGCCATCCGCGACGCACTGAACTCGACCGACCTCGCCCAGGGCATCGGCGTCGAGGTCGGCGAGCGCCAGGTGGCCGTCGACGTGACACTCGTCGCGGAATACCCGGTCTCGCTGCAGGGTCTGGCATCCGCCGTCCGCGCGGCCGTGTACACGGCGATGCAGGAGCTCGTGGGCCTGGAGGTCACCGAGGTCAACGTCACCATCAACGACGTGCACATCCCGTCCCAGGACGAGGATGACGACGGCCAGGAGGCGCGAGTCCAGTGAACGCGAGCACCATCGGCGCCGCCGTCGGTGCGGTGCTCGCCCTGACCTGGGTCGCCTTCGGCTTCTGGGCCTTCCTGTTCGTGGGTCTCGCCATGCTGGTCGGGGTGGGGGTCGCCCGCCTCGTGCGCGGCGACATCGACCTGCACGGGCTGGCCCAGGCGCTGCGGGGGCGGCGCAGCTCGTCATGAGCGCGGAGTCCGCGCTCATGACGGAGCCGGCGCTGCGGGGGCGGACGACCATCACGGCGCGGGCGCTGCGCCGCCTCGCCGTGGGCCTCGTCGCGAGCGCCTCCGGGGCCCACCCGCGTGAGGTCGCCCTGCACTGGGACGATGCGCGCGGAGGCCTGCACGCCACGGTGACGCTGCCGCTGCGGATGGGAGACGCGGTGGAGCGGACGCTCGAGGAGCAGGGCGCCGACGTGCGGGCATCCCTGGTGACGGGCATGGCGGATCAGGCGGGACGGCGCGTGGACAGTGTGGATCTGCGTTTCAGCGGCGTGCGCCGCGAAGACACGAGGAGGGTGCGATGAACGAGAGGGATCGGGTCGTGGACCGGCGCCTGCTGCGCCGTGAGCTCCGCACCGCTCGTACGGGTCCCGCCGTCGTCGTCGCGGCTGTGCTCCTGCTTGCGGCGTTCGGCGCCGCGGCCGCCGCGATCTGGACCACGGACGCGTCGGGAGCGTCCGTGGTCCAGGGGGCCGCGGCGGCCGTGGGGACGGCCTGGGAGGAGCCGTCCTGGCGGGCGGCGGCCGCCGTGGTCGCGGGCATCGTGGGCATCGCGCTCATCGTGCTCGCGCTCGCGCCCGGCCGTCGCCCCCGACACGGACGCACCAGCGCGCGGGTGGACCTCGTCGTCGACGACGGTCTACTCGCCGACACGGCGGCGCAGGCCGTCGCAGGGCACTGCATGCTGCCGACGTCGCAGGTCTCCGCGACCGTGACCGCACGGCGTGTGAAGGTGCGGATCCGCCCACTCAGCGGCGTGCCGGTCGACAGGGCCGGTGCCGTGGACGCCGCGCGGCGAGCACTCGAGCGCGTGGGATTCGACATCCGCCCGATCGTGGCGGTCGCGGAGAAAGGAGTGGTCGCATGACCTCCTCCAGCAGGATCCTGAACCGAACGCTGCTGCTGGTGGCGGGGCTGGTCGCGCTCGTCGGCGCAGTGCTCGCCGCGCGTCCGCTGCTTCCCGAGCGCCTTGTCGCGCCCTGGTGGCAGCCCGTGCGGCGCACGATCGATGACGCGCTGCGCACCGTGAGCTCCTGGAGCCTGCCGTGGGGATCCCCCGAGGGTGCCCGCATCACGGTCATCGGGGCCGGGCTGATCCTCGCGATCGCCCTCATCGTATTTGTGGGCACGCGCAGGCGGCCGCGCACCCGCACCGTGCTGCGGTTCACCGACAGCGCCGGCAGCACGGCCGTGGACGAGACGATCGCCGACGCGGTGCTCACGGAGCCGCTCCGGCACCGGGGGGACGTCCTCTCCTCGCGCATGCAGGGCTACCGCTTCGCCGGGAGGACCGCGCTGCGTCTCTCGGTCGTCCCCCGCTCCGGTGCGGATCTCGCCGCGCTGCTCGCCGAGACGGAGCGCGCCGTCGAGGGTTGGGACGCGCTCAGCGGCACACGCGGGCCCGTGGTGGTGCACTTCGCCGACCGCGGCGGCTTCGACCGGCTCCGCTCCCCTGCACGAACACGATGACGGATCCGTCCGAGCACGGACGAGCACCCAGACGACCAGCGCCGAAGGCGCCGGGACAGAGAAAGGAAAAGACATGACTCTGAAGGACAAGGCCGAGGCGAAGACTCAGCAGATCGCCGGCGACGCCCAGGAGCGGATCGGCGAAGCCGCCGGCAAGGAGCGACTCGCCGCCCAGGGCCGCGAGAACCAGGCGGAGGGGCGGCTGAAGGAAGCCGCAGCCGAGGTCAAGGAGGTCGTCGCCGACACCGTCGAGAAGGCCAAGGACGCGGCGAAGGACGCCGCCGACAAAGCCGGCCGACTCTTCAAGAAGTGAATCCGCTCCGGCAGGTCCGGAGCCGACGAAAGGAAAACAACTCATGGGATTCTTCGGTTTCCTCCTCCTCGGTCTCATCGCCGGAGCGATCGCCAAGCTGATCCTCCCCGGCAAGCAGGGCGGCGGCTGGTTCGTCACGCTGCTCCTCGGCGTCGTGGGCGCCATGCTCGGCGGATGGCTGGGCGGACTGATCTTCCACGTCGGCCTGGAGTCGTTCTTCAGCCTCGCGACCTGGCTGCTCGCGATCGGCGGCTCGCTCGTCGTGCTGCTGATCTACGGCCTCGTCGTCGGGCGCCGTCGCAACGCATGACACGTCGTCGCGGTTCTCGCGCTGCAGCACACACGTGAGTGACGATGGGGTCGGCGTCGCACGCCGGCCCCATGGTCGCGTCAGCCACCCGTCTCGAAGGGAGAGTGATCGATGACAGGCCTGGACAGCGGACCGGCCCTCGAGGCCGCGGACGACCGCACGATCGCCGGCCGCGCCGCCGACGGAGACGTCGAGGCGTTCGCGGTGCTCGTGCGCCGCTATACGCCTCTGCTGCGGGCCTATGCGCGCCGGATCCTCAGCGGGACGGCGAGCGTGGACGACATCGTGCAGGAGAGCTTCATCACGGCGTGGCAGCGACTCCCGGAGCTGGACGACATGGGCCGGGTGCGCGGCTGGCTCATGCGGATCGTGAGCAGGAAGTCGATCGACGAGGTGCGCGCACGGCGCCCGCATCTCGAAGTCGACGGCGCGGAAGGGCTCGAGCTGCCCGCTCGCGCCGAAGACCGCCCGGAACAGCGCGCCGAACGGAGGGCCGAACTGACGGCCCTCGCCGACGCGCTGCGGGAGCTGCCCGACGGGCAGCGCGAGACCGGGTGCTGCGCGAGATCGGCGGCTGCTCGTACGACGAGATCGCCGAACAGCTGGGACAACCGGTGAGCACCGTGCGCGGCCTGCTCGCCCGCGYCCGCAAGCACATCATCGTGCGAATGGAGGAGTGGCGATGACTCGTGACGACAGCACAGGCTCCGGTGGCCTCGGCTTCGAGCCCGAGGACCTCGACGGCCACACCATGGACGAGCTGGCGGATTATCTCGATGCCGGCAGAACTCCCGCCGACCCCTCGATCGACTCTTCGCCGGGCTGCCGCATCGCCCTCGACGCGCTCGAGCGCCTGCGCCGGCTCGGCCCCGCTCTGCTCGACCAGGACGCTGCGGCCGAGCCTCAGGCGGACGAGAGCTGGGTCAGGTCGATCATCGACGGGATCGCCCGCGATGCGAGGGCCGGTCGTCGCATCCCGCTCCCGGTCCCGGAGCCCGACGACGATCTCGGCATCACGGAGGGCGCCGTGCGCGGCCTCATCCGCACGGCGGGCGACGGGATCCCCGGGGTGCTCATCGGACGCTGCCGCCTGGACGGCGACGTGACCAGCCCTGGCGCCCCGATCCGGATCCACGTGGAGGCCAGCGTCCCGTACGGACTGCCCATCGCCCGGCTCGCGGAAAGGCTGCGCACCGAGATCGGCGATCGCCTGCGCACCCATGCCGAGCTGAACATCACAGAGATCGATATCGTCGTGCACGATGTGAGAGATCTTCCGAAGGACGGAGGCGACGCGTGATGACCGAGGAAGAAGCCGCCGAACTGGCGGCGCGCATCGAGAAGGACCTGCTCGCCGAGCCCGGCGTGTCCGTCGTGTACCCCGCCTCCGGTGCCGGCCTGCTGCGCGAGGCCGCCGCGAACCTCCTGGGATCGGGCGATGCAGGACCGCGCGTCGCGATCCGCACAGGAGATCCTCTGCGGATCGACGTCGCCCTCGGTCTCGACCACGCCCGACCGGCCGGGGAGACCGCGCGCGCCGTGCAGCGGATGATCCGGCAGGCGGCGTCCGGTCCCGTGCAGATCCGCATCACCGTCGCCCATCTGGATGCGTCGCCGGATTCGACAGGGGGTTGAGGACACGACGGTCGTGCCCTCATTTGGGCAGAGCTGTCAGAGACCGCCGTCGAGCAGGAGGCCGCGAGCGCGGGCAACAGCGATCGCGTCGTCCCTATTCGTCACTCCGAGCTTGCGGTAGGCGCTTCTGACCTGGGACTTGACAGTGTTCGACGAAACGTAGAGGTTCGCCGCCACGGCTTTGATCGATGAGGTGTGGACGAGTTCGCCGAGCACGACGGCTTCGCGCTCGGTCAGGCTCGCCTCGTCTTCCCCGTGCAGCAGGAGCGACCGCGCCGGAATGTTCTGAGCGATGTCGGCGCGACCGACGTCCGCGAGCGCTCTCCTGATCCGCTCGAGGTCGGTGGGCGGGATCAGCACGAGTGCCAGTCGTTGCCCGCTGTGCTCCAGGACGGCGGCGAGCTGCAGCGCAAGTCTCGCAGTCCGAGCCGATGGCGCGGCGCGCAGAAGAGCGGCCAGCTCGATCGTCAGCCGTTCTGCCTCCGAGCGGGAGGAGAGCTCTGCGACGACGGCGTGCCGCGATTCGCTGAGAGCCGTGTCGATGCGACCGAGGACCAGAGCGACACGCGCCCGCTGGACATGCGCGTCGGCGCCGGAGCCCAGATCACGGCGGAGGATGACCGAGGCGGCGTGGGGGTCACCGAGCGCGAGATGGATCACTCCGCGGACACCGGCGAGCCGGTGCCGCGACTCGACGGACCGTCCGTCTGCGCCCCGCCTGGCGACGAACGCGTCGAGTCGCGCGATCGCTTCCCCCGGTCGCCCGTCGACGAGCTCCGTCCAGGCCTCGACGATCGCGATCTCCGCCCAGAATTCGATCGTGTCGCGGTCGTGGACCATGCTCGTCAGATGCTCGCGCGCCGCGGCGGTGTCGAATCGCTCGAGGGCGATCATCGCCTCGGCCAGGCGGTAGAAGGTGCCCGGATACATCGACCTCTGGACATCCGTCCAGCAATCTTCACGCGCGAGCCCGGTGTATTGCGCCGCGAGCCCCATGTCACCGCGAAAGGCGTGGATGCCCGCCAGCATCGAGATGTTCCCGAACCCGTTGCGCGGGCGCTCCGGTGCGGCTTCGGCGTAGCCCTTCACCAGCGTCCCGAGCGCCTCCTCGACGTTTCCCGCGCGGTAGAACGACGTCCCGATCTGGCTGTAGATCCGTGGGATGTCACCGACCTCCTCACGCTGGTCGTCGCTCAGGCCATCGAGCGCGCGCACCGCCGCCCGCGCAGAGCGCAGCCCCAGACGGGGACGGCCGAGGAGGCGATACGCGACCGCTTCACTGGCCCGGATGAGGGCGCGATCGATCGCGGGGAGCTCGCGCTTCTTGCCGTGCGCCGCCCGCAGCACGGAGACGAGGATGCGAGCGGACCGGAGACGATGATGCGGGAGACCATAGAACGACAGGCCGTACGCGAATCCGAGAAGCGGACGGTTCTGGAGGTCGGACTGCGGCAGATCACGGAAAAGACCGCGCAGCTCATCCGAATGGGCGGCGATGAGCGCGAACCAGTCGGCCCGGAGCAGATCCATGACGGCGTCGTAGTCCTCGATCGCGACGGCGTCCGAGATCTCCTGCACGGTCGCCGGCACGGCCAACCCGGGGTCATGCCGGACGGGTTCTTCTGTGCCGGGTGTGTCGCTCGTCTGTCCGTCAGCCAGAGACGGCGTGCTCTCCATATCCGATATTCTGCCGGAGTCGTCGCACCCCGACCGACCGCGGGCACGGCGCCCCGCTCCGGCGAGCGCCCGCCCGATCATGCCGCCCAGGACAGAGACGGGCTTTCCGGACGAGAGGCCGCCATGAACCACGTCGCGGGAGAATCGCTGCCCGGTGTTGGCCAGGACGCGCCAGCCGATGAGACACGGATGCTCGGCCTGCAGGTGAACCTCACGAAGTTCTTCCTGCTCGCCGCCCTCGTTCCTCCGGCGACCGTGGCGCTAGCGCGACGAGCATCGGAGATCGAGGGAGCCGCCGCTGCTGCGGGCTGGACAGCGGCCAGCATCGCCGTCGGCTCCGGCAGCGCGATCGTGGGCGCACTGCTTGCAGGGTGGGCCGCAGATCTCGGGACGCGGTCGGCCCGTAGCCGGTGGGGGGTGCTCTTCGGAGGAACGGTCCTCGGGGTCTTCGCGCTCGCGTGGATGAGCCTCGCCCATTCCGGATGGGAGCTCGCCGCCGGCTGGGGCCTGGCACAGGCGGGCCTGTCGGGAGCGATCGCGGTATCGCGGGCTCTGCTGACGCACGTCCCGGCCGTTCGGCGAGAGCGCAATGCGGTGGTCATGATCGTGGTCGCGTCCGTGGGGATACTGATCCCCATCGCGTTGTTGATGCTCCTGCCCGGATCCGCGTGGTGGACGTCGGTCGGCCTCGCGCTGTTCGCGGTGGCGGTGGCCGCGATCGCACTGGTACGGACCCCTCCGTCGGCAGCTGTCCTGGATCGCCCACGAAGCTCCGCGCCCGCACCTGGGCCGGACCCCGCGGAGGCGTCGCGGATGTCGTGGGGCGCGGTGCTGGTGCTCGGCTTCAGCTCGCAGGTCGCCTTGTCGGCGTACCTGACGTACCACCCGCTGGATGTCGTGGCACGTCTCGGCCTCGGATGGGATCAGGCGACGCAGGCGGGAACCCTTGTTCTGGGAGTGGCCCTCCTCGGTCTCGTCGGAGCGTCCGTGGTCATGTTGATCCTCCCCGGCGTGCTGAGACGCCCGCTGCCCCTCCTGTCCATCGCAGGAGTGCTGCTGGCGTCGGGGTTGATCCTCCGGGCGATGTCGACCTCTCTCGCGCTGCTGGCGATCGCGGGCCTTCTCAGCGGGATCGCCATCGGCGTCAGCACCACCGTGCTCTTCACAGCGGCGTTGGCGCTCGCGACATCGGAAAGGGCGGGAAGGAGGCTGGGCGTGTACAGCGCCGTCACCGGCATCGGCTCGCTCATCGGTCCGTCGCTCGTCCTCGGGGCCGTGATCGCGATCAGGGGCGTTCCGGACTACTCCGCACTGTTCCTGCTGCTCGCCCTCATCCCGTTGAGTTGGATCGCCGTCGCACTCACGTCGGCGCTCCGTCAGCGACGCCGGTGAGCACCGCGATCCGACCGACCGTCTAGCCGCGCTCACAGCCCGTCGCAGAGGCGCCGTGCGCCGTTTTCACCCCCATTTCACCCCGGAATCCGTCGCTTCGTCGGGGCTGCTCGGACAGTCTGTTGAGTATCCGATACCGGCCGAGCGTGGGGAGTGGGGCGGCGCTCCGCCGGCGTGAGCGCAAGACCTTGACGCCTGTTGGCGGGACGCGATCTTCGCGCCTGCGGTCGGCCTCGTGAACCTGATTTCCAGAGCGTGATGACGAAGGAGATATACGAAGATGTTGCAAGGTCGGGCAATTGAATCACTGGAGGCAACGGAGGCCACGGAGGGCGGCGGCGGCGTTCGGAGCGGCCGGGTCAGCCGACGCACGGTGGTTCGAGGTGCGGCGTGGAGTCTCCCCATCATCGCCACGGCTGCGGCGATGCCGCTGGCCGCGGCATCGGTGGCTGCACCGGCCCTGAAGTTCGTCAATGGACCGTACTCGGCGACCGGGTGCGGGCCTGTGGGCGACGTGATCCTGAATCTCACGTCGAACGGCACGACACCCGACACCGGAAAGACCGTGACGGTCACGCTCCCGGCCGGGCTGCGGTGGGCCGATGGCTCCACCGCCCCCAAGTCCTTCTCGCCGACGGACGCGACCGGCAGCATCACCATCCCGTCCGGACAGATCCTCGGTGCATCCGCGACCAACGCGGTGCTCACCGCGACGTCCAGCACCGGCGCCACGGCGACCGCTCCGGTCACCGTGACCCCGAACCTCGTCGCCCGAGACTGGCGTGCCGGTGACGGGACGATCGTGACGTTCGCGAACCCCGCCGCGACCTCGGCCGGGTGGAACTTCTTCTTCGGCCCGGGCGGGAAGCTGTATCACGGCGACACACTGATCGCATCGAATGTCTCCAGCGCCGTCGGAGACACCCAGGGCGACGCGACCAACGGCGTGCTGGACGGTGTCGCGTACGTCGACGAGAACGGCGTCGCGAACATCTGGAAGTGGGACCCGGCGACCGACGCGATCACGGCAACCGCCCTCACCGGCGTTCCGACCGGGGCGAAGGCCGTGGGCTGGAACTTCTTCCTCACCCCCGCCGGCGAGCTGTACCACGGCAACGATCTCATCGACACGGGCGTCACGAGCGCCGTGGGCGAGCAGATCGTTGGAGCCGAGTCCGTGACGTACGTGACGAACGGGCAGGCACGTATCTACCTCATCAACCCCACAGATCCTTCCAGCGCCATCCAGCGCGACTTCCCGGCCGTTCCCCGCGGCGCCGGCGCGAAGGCGGTGGGCCACAACTTCGTCCTCACCGCCGGCGGCGACCTGTACCACAGCTCGGGCGAGCTCGTGGGGACCGGTGTCAGCGCCGCGGTCGGAGATCAGCTGGGCGACCTGACGACCGGAGCCACCGACGGGGTCTCCTTCGTCGAGGGCGGCGTCGCCAAGTCCTACCAGTGGTTCCCCGATGGGTCGACGCCCATCACCACCACTTTCGCCACGGTGCCGGCCGGCGCGACTCCGGTCGGGTGGAGCTTCTTCCTCGCCGCCGACGGTCGTCTCTACCACGGCAACGATCTCGCGGCATCGAACGTGGTCAGCGCGGTCGGGGGCGAGTTCACCGCGGGCGTCGACGGCGTCACCTACGTCGAGTCGGTTGCGTGCTGATGTCCGCGACACGGTGACAGCAGTAGCGACGAAGCCATGAGTTCAACAGCGAAGGGAAGCATCAAGGTGTTGCAAGGACGCGCAGCGGGAAAGACTCAGGAGCCGAACGCTCCTGAGGGTGGGCCGTCGTCGGCTGCCACAGCGGGACGGATCAGTCGGCGCACGCTCGTTCGCGGCGCAGCGTGGAGCGTCCCGGTGATCGCGACGGCTGCTGCGATGCCGCTGGCTGCGGCGTCGGTGGGCGCACCGACGCTGAAGTTCGTCAACGGCCCCTACGCCGTAGGCGGGTGCAGCAACCTGACCGATGTGACTCTCGCGGCGACGACGAACGGAACGACGCCCGCGGCGAGCACGACGGTGAGTGTCGTCCTGCCGAACGGTCTCACCTGGGCGGACGGGTTCACCGGTCCCCGCAGCTTCACCACGGACCCGAACGGCAAAGTGGTCCTGCCCGCGATCACCGCGAAGCCCAACGCGGCCTCCGTGCCGTCCATGGGTGCGTCGATGACCGGGGCGAACGCGACCGCGCCGGTGACGGTGACGGCTCAGGTCGGGGCGAAGATCTACGACGTCGTCTCGAGCGGGAACCCGCCCGCGACCGGAATCCCGCTCGGCTCGGTCGCTGTCGGCCACGGAACCTACCTCAACCCTGACGGCAGCCTCGTGTACTTCAACACGGTCGCAGGCAAAGCGATGCCACTCGCGACGAACGTCACCAGCGGCACGACCGTCCTCATCGGCGGCACCCAGTCCTACTCCACGTACGTGTCGGGCGGGGTCGCGATGGTGCAGGATGTGGCCACGGGCACCACGATCACCGCAGCCGGCATACCGAACGGGTCCACGGCGGTCGGGCACGCGACGTTCCTCGCCGCCAACGGGGACCTGTACTACTTCAACTCGGCCACGAACACGGCTGTCCTGGTCGCCTCCGGGGTGTCGAGCGCGAAGGTGTCACTCTTGGCCGGCACGCAGCCCGTGCTGACGTTCGTCGCCGGTGGCGCCGCGCGGGCGTACAACGCCACGACCGGGAGCTACATCACCGCGACCGGCGTCCCGGCCGGCACCACCGCCGTCGGCCACTCCACCTTCCTCGCCGCCGACGGGCTTCTGTACTACTACCGGGCCGCCACCGGCACGGCGATCGTGGTCAGCTCCGGCGTCTCGAGCGCGACCACGGCGCTCTACGGCGGCACCGACCCCTATGTGACGTATGTGACCACCGGGATCCCCGCGGTCTACAGCGTCACCAACGGCACCTACCAGACGGCGACGGGCGTTCCGGCGAACTCCGTCGTCGTGGGGCACGCGACCTACCTCGCGCCGGACGGCCGGCTGGTCTACTACAACGCGGGAGCCAACGCTCCGATCGTCCTCGACACCGCGGTGACGAGCGCCGTCGTGCACCTCTACGGCGGCACCGACCCGATCGCGACCTACACGCACACGCTCGCCTGCTGACGCGGCAACGGAATGGCGGCACGCGCGTCCGCCGCCATTCCGGCTGCGATCCGGACAACGTCGGGGTGAGGCCAGAACCCGCGATCGACGCGCACCTGGATCGCCTCTTCCTGCCCACCCTCTGAGTTCCGGCGGCGCCGCGTCGGAACGGCGGAGCGCCTCGCCGACCGTCTGGGGAACGGCCAGCCGTCTGGGGAACGGCCACAGAATGGTCGAGGCGCCCCACCCGGCCCTCAGTCCCGCAGGGCCGATCGGAGTCGTGCACAACCCCGTCCGTTGATGATCCAACCGATATACCAGCATGGCAACCCCTGTTTCACAACGGTCGGTGCCGTAGAAAGGGATCCATGACCGCCGACGCCGACGTCCTCGCCCGCGCCCTCTCCGCCGATACCCCGCTCACCTGGGTGCTCACGGGAGACTCGATCACGCACGGGCTCGTGCACACGCAGGGCGGACGCACCTACGCGGAGCACCTGCACGAGATCGTCCGAGGCGAGCTCGGGCGAGTGCACGACGCCGTCATCGACACGGCGATCAGCGGCTGGCGGATCGTGCAGATCCTGGAGGACTTCGACCGGCGGGTCGCCACGTGGCGACCGCAGGTGGTCACGCTCATGATCGGCACGAACGACTGCTCGGACGCGGGCGTGTTCCCCGTGATCACTCCGGCGGACTTCGCCCTGTCGCTCACCGAGTTCGTGCAGCGCGTGCGTGCGCTCGGCGCGATCCCCGTGCTGCAGACGCCGCCCGCGGTGGACGTGCCGAACGCTCCGGAGCGCGCCCGCATCGGCGCGTTCGCCCAGGCTGTCCGCGATGTCGCGGCGGCCGAGGACGCGATCCTCGTGGACCAGTTCGCCCGCTACGCCGAGCTCGGCGGCGGCGGGGTGCCCTGGGGCCTCATGAACGACCCGTTCCACCCCAACGCCGCCGGGCACGAGGCCCTCGCGCTCGAACTCGCCACGGCGCTCGGGCTGGACCCGGCCGGGTCCCGCGTGCTCCCGAAACTCCGCGCCGACGTCGCCGCCGCGCGACTGGACTGACCACAGGCGCGTAGGCGCCGCAGAACCAATGCCGGTTCAGGTGCACGCGGCTTATGCTGAGGGCATCATGCAGGAGTTCTTGAACGGGTTCTGGGCGTTCGCGCAACACTACTGGTGGCTGGTGTTCCCTCTCATGGGCGTGGCCGGCGGTCTTGCGCGGAGGTGGCAGATGCTGTCCCGACAGCACCACCTGCAGCGGCTGGAGACGCTGAGGCTGAAGGGCGAGATCAAGGCCGCCCAGCTCGCCGCCCGCGGCCAGGCCGCGCCGCAACTGTCGCCGCGAGCCGTCGCTCAGCAGCAGGCGAACTCCTCGAAGGAACTGCTCGAGCGCCTGTTCGCCGAGCATGACGGGATCACCGCCCGCTGGCTGGACTATGAGCTCGATGTCGCCAAGATGATCGCGTTCCCCGCGATGAGCGACGGGCGTCAGCCGCTGACCGCCGCCTTCCTGCGTGCGAAGAAGATCGCCGACGCGCTGCGGCCGAGCACGTCCGACGCGAAGGTCACAGAGCAGCAGGTCACCGAATACCTCGACGCGGTCGGCAACTACGCCGTCGCCTTCGAGATTGCGGAGAAGGACGCCCGTCGCCTGCGCGACTCGACCTTCACCGACATCGAGCGCAAGCGCCTCGAGCGCGCGCAGCACATGCTCAAGGTCGCCGTCGACCAGTCCGCCACACCTGCCGAACGCCAGACCGCCTACCGTCGCGTGCGGGAGGAACTGGACGGCCTCATCGACCTCTCGGACGCCGCCGTGGAGAACCTCGAGAAGAAGGTCGCACTGCAGCTCGAGTCCCACCCTGCCGCGGCGCCCGCACCCTCAGCCGCAGATCAGGTCGAGTCGGCGGATCCGGATCCGGTCCCGCAGCCGGTCGCGGATCCCCTCCCGGTGCGCGATCCGCTCGCCGCAGGAGAGCCGCTGCGTCAGGCCGCGCCGTTGCAGCACCCGGAGCGCTGAGCCGGTCGATCTCAGGCCGCCTGCCAGCCCTTCGCCGCAAGGGCGCTGTCGACCAGGCAGGAATAGACCGCGTCCTCACGAAACGGGAACTCCTGCTCGATGTCGGCCGTCAGCTCGATGCCGAGGCCCGGCTTCTCACCGAGCGTGACCCGGCCGTCCGCGATGGACACGACGTCGCGCAGCAGCTCCGCGCGCAACGCATAGGGAGGCAGCGGCCACTCGACGACCTCGCCCCCGCCGGCCGAGGCCGCGTGGTAGTTGGCCAGGACTCCCACTCCGGCGCCCCAGCAGTGCACGTACACATCGGCGGCCATCGTCCGAGCGACGGTGAAGACGTCGAGGACGGGTCGGATCCCCCCGATCACCGTGGCATCGGGCTGGACGATGTCATACGACCCGGCACGCACCCTGTCGCAGAGCTCGGCTTCCGTGGTGACGATCTCGCCGCCGGCGATCGGGACGTCAGTGCTCGCTCTGAGCTCCGGCAGGCGATGGATCTGATCGGGCCCCAGCACCTCCTCGAGGAACACCGGAGGCGTGCCGCTCTCGCTCGTGATCCGCGTCACGAAGCGGAGAACATCCTCAACGGTCTGCGAAGGCACGGCGAGGTTCTGTGTCATGTCGATCGCGACGCCGACACCTTTCCCGGCGGCGGCGCGCTGCGTCCATCGCGCCTTCTCGATCTGATCGGCCCTGGCCCGGATCTTGAACACGTCGATCCCGAGATCCGAGACCTGCTCGATCTCGGCGAGCATGGCCTGCGGTGTCCGCGAGTCGCCGCCGCTGGCATACGCGCGGAGAGGACGATCCCGCGTACCGCCGAGGTACCGCCAGAGCGGCTCGTTCACGGAGCGGGCCGCGCAGTCCTGCAGAGCGATCTCGATCGCGCTGATGACATGCCGCGCTGCTCCTTGGAGGCTCCAGTATCCCGTAGCGCTGATGAGATCTCGGATGCGGCCTCCGAGATCCTCGGCGTCCGCGCCGACGAGGACCGGCTCGAGGAGTTCCACGATGCTGCGGAAGACCTGGGGGGCGAAGACGGCGAGGTAGCCTTCGCCGATTCCCACGGCGCCGTCGCTCAGGGTGACTTCGACGAACCCCGCCGTCCGCAACCCGCCCGGAAGATGCAGGATGTTCTCCATGCTGTTCTCCGGGTCGCCGTAGGGGGCGCTCAACAGGATCGGTCGGACTCTTCGGATGATGGCCATCGGTCCCTCTTCATCTTCGTGGCGGACATTCGGATGCCTCGGGTGCCGGCGTCAGTAGCCGAGCCGCACGTCGATCTCGCCGTCGAGCGCGGCACCCGTCTTCCATCGCGCCAGGTTCGCCAAGAAGTAGACGGCCTTGTCCGCGAGCTCGTCGCGGTGCCCTCCGGCAGTGTGCTGGGTCAGGATGACACTCGGCGCGGCCCAGAGCCGGCTCGTCGGAGGAAGCGGTTCTTCCGACGTCACGTCCAGCACGCACCCTCCGATCGCACCGGCTTCGAGCGCATCGGCAAGGGCGTCCTCGTCGATCAGGTCCCCTCGTCCGATGTTCACCAGAATCGCCGAGCGGGAGAGTCTCGCGAGCCTGTCCCGATCGAACAGCAACCGCGTGTCCGGCGTGCTCGGCAAGCAGCTGATGACGAGATCGGCACCCGGGAGAGCGGCGTCGAGCGACGTCAGATCGTGCAGCTCGGCCTGCGGCGAGCTGCGGGCGAAGCTCTGCACGCGGCTGCCGAAGGCCTCGAGCACTCGCCGGACATGCCCTCCGATCGCGCCCGCGCCGAGCACGAGCACGTTGCTGCGCGCGAGAAGCGTCGTCCGCGGCCTCACTTCCAGGCTCCGCCACCGTCGCTCCTGCTGGGCAAGGGCGAGGACGCCCGCTCCGCGGATCAGACTCAGTGCGCCGGCGAGAGCGGTCTCCGCCGCGGGTTCGGCGAACTGGCCGCGAAGGTTGGTGACGACGATGCCGCGGCGTGAGATCTCCGCGGCGACGTCCCGGTAGTACTCGAAGCCGGTCGATTCCAGCTGCAGCCATCGCAGCGCGGTGAGGCGCGGAATCCACGATGAAGGGATCGTGCCGAAGACGATCTCGCAGTCGCGGTAGGCGTCGTCCCACTCCGGTGCGTCCGGTCCAGGCGCCCGCCAATGGACGATGTCGCCTGCCAGCCCATCGCGACAGAGCCAGCGCGCGCGGTCGTCGAGATGGGCGAGTACTGCGACGTCCATGAAGCTCCTCCGAGAGAGATCAGATATCTGACAAGGAGGCTAGGGGAGTGACCGTCGGCGCGTCAAGCCGTGGCGTCGCTCGCGAGGATCCGCTTTGACTAGATATCAGATATCTGATCTACTGCTCTCACCGAAGGAAAGGTTGGCTCATGAGCCGGTTCGAACTCTGGGCTGCCGCCCTCGCCCCCTATGACGGCGCAGGGCGGGTCGACACCTCGCGGGTCCGCGAGCAAGCGGAGCACCTGCGCTCGATCGGCGTCAGCGGCGTGTTCGTCAACGGCACGACAGGCGAGTTCCCGTTTCTCACCATCGAGGAGCGCGTGGAGATTCTCGAGGCCTGGGTGGAGGCCGCCTCCGACGACCTCTCGATCGGCGTCCAGGTCGGCGGCCTGCCGATCGAGCCGACGAGGGAGCTGGCGGCTCATGCGGCAGGGCTCGGCGTCGATCTGATCTCGAGCGTCGCACCGCACTATGGGCAGGCGCCGACCGTCGAGCACACGGTCCGCTGGTTCGCCGACGTGGCGGATGCCGCTCCCACAACGCCCTTCTGCTTCTATCAGATCCCTTCCATGACAGGTTCCACGCAGCGCCCCAGCGAGATCCTGCGCGCAGCGAAAGCGGAGATCCCCACGCTCACCGCCGTGAAGTTCACGGACGAGGACCTCATGGAGCTGGACGCGATCCAGCAGACCCGCCCCGACGTGCGCATCTACTTCGGACGCGACGAGCTTCTCCCGGCGGCCCTCGCCACCGGCGCGGAGTCGGCGATCGGAAGCCTGTACAACGCGCTGGCCCCGCTCGCGCACGCGACCGTCGAGGCGTTCGACCGAGGGGACACGCAACGCGCGTACGCGCTGCACAAGCCCTTCCGCGACGTCGCGCGCGCCGCCACCGGCCCCGGCTTCGTGAAGGAGCTCATGAACGAGCTCGGCCCCGACGTCGGCCCCGCGCGGGGATCCTGGGGGCCGGTGAGCACTGCCGACCGTGCGGCGATCAACCGGCTCGTGCCCGCATTGCGCGCGGCGATCGCGGAGGTGCACGAGTTCCCGGGGCACCGCGAACGTCATCTGGGCAGTACCGTCAGAGCATGAGACCAGGCGGCCCGATCTATCTCGTCGCACAACGCAGGCTGCGCGATTACATCCGTGAACATGATCTCGCCCCGGGGGACCGCCTTCCCAGCGAGGCCGATCTCGCCGCGGAGCTGGGGGTCAGCCGGCTCACGCTGCGGGAGGCTACACGCAGCCTGCAGACCCTGGGCGTCATCGAAGCGCAGCACGGGAACGGCCTGTTCGTATCCGAGTTCTCGTTCCGCCCCATCATCGACCAGCTCCCCTACGGGCTGGCGGGTCTGGGCCCGGMCATCCACGAGGTGCTCGTCGCGCGCGAGTCGATGGAGGTCGGCCTGATGCCGGCCGTCGTGCGCGCCGACCTGGGGGAAGAGCTCGAACGCTGTGCGGCCATCGCGAAGGAGATGGTCGAGCGCGACGAGCGGGGCCAGGACTTCCGCGACCTCGATGAGGAATTCCACCGAACGCTCTATTCAGGGCTGGGGAACTCCCTCGTGGACAACCTCATCGACATGTTCTGGCATCTCTTCGGCGAGCTCAGCCGAGAGATGGGCGATCGGATGCCGGCACCGTCGGCGGGGCGCGGTGCGGTGCACGCACGCATCATCGAAGCGCTGATCGCGCGCGATGAGGGCCTCGCCGTGCAGCGGATGAGCGAGCACTTCGAGGACCTCCGCCGACGGGTCGCGGAGCTCGGCACTCGCTGAGTCGCGGATCGGCAGCGGGTCGCCCCGACCTCAGTCCAGCTGCAGCACCGCGGCGCCTCGACGCCGCACCTCGCCATCGCCGCCGAACTCGACGTGGTTGAACACGATGGCCGAGCCGTCGGGGGTGAAGGACGGATGCGGGTGGTAGGGGTGCGCGATGAATCCCGTCTCGGCCAGCACCCGTCGTCGCCCGGTGGACGCATCGATCAGCACGAGCGAACTCGCCCTGCCTGCATCCGCCCAGCCTCGCCCGGGGGACGCGGCGGATCCGGTGGTGTCGACGATGAGCGCGCTGCCGTCCCGGGAGATGCCGCAGTGCCAGTCCCGCTCGCCGGGAGACAAGAGGCGAGGCGCCCGACCATCGAGGTAGGTCTCGTATACCCCGCGCGGGCCGGCCGGCGACTCGCCATAGGCGATCACGACGGCACCGGGATCGTGGAACTTCCCGCGCTCGTGGCCGATCGCCAGCACGGCCTCAGGAGTCTCTGACAACTGCCTCTGATCGACGACCGGACGACCTTTCGGATCTTTCCGCGCATGCCAGGCCCACATCCGATCCTCGACGGAGGTGGATTCCCCTTCGTGCGAGTAGGCGATCCACGACTCGTCCGCGGGCACGAAGTGGAAGTGGTTCGCGTGCCACGGATGCCGCACGACCTCTCGCGCGCCTCCTAGAGCGAGATCGATCACGAGTGCGCGGTACTCGCCCTCACGGGACTCGCTGATCAGCGCCGTCCGGCCGTCGGCGCTGACACTCGTCAGGCCGTCGAGTCTCCATCCGTCTGCGGATCGGTACGCCACGCGCGGCTCCGGCGCCTCATGAGCGAGCTCCACCTGGAAGAGCGCGCTCCCGCGCGCGCACACCAGAGTCTGCGCGTCGAGGGCGATGTCGAACCAGGGGACGGATCGATGGGGCGAGGCAACGGTCCAGGGCTCTACGGCCTGCCCGGACTCGGACGCGATGAATTCTGCGGACAGCAGCACCTCGGGGTCGCCTTCGCCATCCAGCCTGACCCCGATGATCTCTTCGTTGCCATCCGCCCTTCCGAGCGCGACGCGGCGCCCCTCGTCGTAGAAGCCATTGCTGTGCGGATACGTGGCGTAGGTGTCCTCGAGCAGCATGCGCGGGGTGTTCATCGGTTCTCCTTCTGTCGCAGTGTCACGCGCTCAGCGGTCGGCGCCCTAGTAGGGGTGCGCGCCGTCCTGCCAGTGCCGTTCGACCCCTGCGGCCTCCAGCTCCCGGAGGTAGTCGGTCCGCAGGGCTCCACCGTCGTGCACGGCATGCGGGGACGCCCCCTCGGCGAGGCAGAACGCGGCCAGGTGCCCGGCGGCTTCGCCGATGTTCCACTCCACCGGATGCAGCCGGTAGCAGCCATTGGTCAGATGCGTCGTGCCGATGTTCTTGTTCGCGGCGAGCAGGTTGGCCATGCGCTGGGGGATCAGCGCCCCCAGCGGGATCTCGAACGGGGTCGAGGCGACATCGATGTACGTGTCTCCGCCGGTCGACGGGTGCAGGTCGATCCGGTACATGCCAACGCCCACCGACTCCTCGTACCGGGTGGCGCCTCGGTCGCCGCGTACCGCATACGAGACATCGTTCTCGGTGATGCGGGTCAGCGCACGGATACGGCGTGATTCGCGGTGATAGGGCGCCTGTGCCAGTCCGTCGGCGGATCCCATCACGTCGGGGCGGAGTCGCAGCCCGGGATAGCCGGTGCCGCCGTCGGCCCGCGGCGCTTCCGTCTGCATCCAGTACAGCATCGAGAGACTGAGCTGCCGGGCATCGGCGTAGCGCTGCAGTTCCTGCTCGCGCGGGACGTCGAGCACCGGCGCCAGAAAGTAGTCGATGCTCGGCCAGTTCACGAGGCAGAGGTCGCTGGCGGAGAAGCCGGGCGCCAAGAGGTCACGCGCCGCGATGCGCCGGAAGGTCCAGAGGTTGTCGTCGCCGGCGTTGCGCGATTGATCGGCATCGACGGCGAGCGCGTCGTCACCGGGGTTGGGGCCGAAGTCGCGGGTGCCCATCCGCAGCGTCCGAGGGTTGGGGGCCGACCACGACAGCATCCGCTCCCCCTGCCACGCCGGCGGGGCGAAGGAGCGCCAGAAGTCGTACCGCGCGGGGCGTTCGATCGTGTGATCCCCCTCGACGTGCTCCATCGCGAAGCACACGCTGAGCGCCTGCACGTTCTCCGGCTGCGCCTCGTCGGGCGCGCTCGGCTCGTCGGTGTCAGCGCGAGACTCGAACCCGGTGACGTACTCGGCGCCGGTCAGCGGCAGGATCTCTCCGGTCTCGGTGGCATCGATCACGATTCGTGCCGTGATGACGCTCTGCGCCCCGTCGATCTCCGAGGCGACCGTCACGGAGGAGATCCGATCCCCGTCGACGGATGCCGCCACCGGCCGCACCCGCTCCAGCACCCTGATCCGCCCGGTCGACCGGTAGGGCGCGAGCATCTCCTCGAGCACGCCGTGCGCGACTCTCGGTTCGGCGCACAGCTTCGACACCCATCCGGCCCCCGGGTTCAGATCGGCGCGGTCCCGTGCGGCTCGGACCAGCGGGTACCGGCGGCGGTAGACATCACGGATGCCGGAGCGCAGCGCGCGATACCGGGCGGTGACGCCGAAGGACTCCACCCAGGGGTGTTCGTCGGGAGGCACGGCCTGCGAGGTCAGCTGGCCGCCGATCCACGGATACTCCTCGGTGAGGATGACCATCGCTCCGCGTCCGGCCGCGGCGAGCGCAGCGGCGACGCCGCCGAGGCCCGCCCCGACGACGAGGACATCCGCATCCAGATCTGGAGTGGTCATGAAGTCCCTTTCATTGGTGGAAACGCCGGTGGGACACAACACTAGACTAATTCCAATAAATTGAAATAGGGTGATTTCAACACCTGCCGACCACAGAAAGGGCGAGGCCGTGGCACCCACAGCCCTCTTCGATGACGGAAGGATCCGGGCATGACCGGCCGGCTGGCCCTGACCTTCGACGACCGCCATGTCGACGACTGGGTGTCGGCGCGTCCGCTGCTCGACGCGGTCGGCGCACGAGTGACGTTCTTCCTCGTCGAGGCCGATCTTCTCGACGATCGCGAGCAGTCCGGCATCCGCACCCTTCTCGCCGACGGACACTCGATCGGATCCCATGGGGCTCGCCACCGCAACGCCGATGAGACGATCGCCCACGCAGGCGCGGCCTCCTACCTCGCCGACGAGATCGATCCGAGCGTGCAGGCGCTGTGCGCCCTCGGCGCATCCGTCCAGACGTTCGCCTACCCGAACTCGCGCCGCGACGAGGCGAGCGACGACATCCTGCTCGCACGATTCGACCACTTGCGCACCGGTGGCCCGCGTACCGACGACCCCGCCGTGGCAGCCCGCGCGATCAGCGCGCCCGGTTCATCGGTGCGCGTGCATCCCGGCCGCGGTATCGATACCGCGCGCGGCGAACACGCGCACCCTGCCGACGCCGACGTCTTGAGCGGGATGATGCGTCACCTCGCCGACCGCGGCGGGACCCTGGTGCTCTATGCGCACGACATCGCCGCGTCGTCTCCGGCGAATCACATCCATCCCGATCGACTCCGTCGCATCCTCATCGAGGCGTCCGGGCTCGGCCTGGACCTCGTCGGCATGGACGCCCTCCCCGAACACCGAAGGAAATCGTGAACGCTGACCTCCTCTCCCTCGACGCCGCCAGACGCGGAGGCGACGCCGGCTACGACCCGGATCGCGGCCTGATCCTCGCCGACGCGACGCCGAACCCGATCCACACCAAGATCGTGAGCGGACGCGCGCACCGCATTCGCGACAGCCTCGCGTACGTGCTGGCCCTCTGGGAGCTCCACCGCGCAGGCGATGCCGTCGTCGACGGCGAGCAGCGCATCGTGCGTGCGGAGCGCGTGCTCGACGAGGTGCTCGCGCTGCAGGACACGGATCCCGACAGCACGACGTACGGGCTCTGGTCGTACTGGGCCGAGGAGCCGCTGGCTGAGATGTCACCCCCTGACTGGAACTGGGCGGACTTCCTCGGCGAGTTCCTCGCGCTGATCCTCCTCCGGCATGGCGCCGATCTGGATCCCGCCCTCGCCGAACGCGCCCGCGCGGCGCTGGGTCATGCCGCGGCCTCGATCATCCGCCGCGACGTCGACCTCGACTACACGAACATCGCCGTGAAGGGCGCCTTCGTCACGCTCGCCGCCGGAAGCATCCTCGGCGACGAGGGCTTGAGCGCATACGGACGAGACCGGCTGCGCAGACTGCATTCGTCGCTCACCAAGAGCCGGAGCTTCGCCGAGTACAACTCCCCCACCTACTGGCACGTCGTGATGGCCGCGTTCACCGGCATCCGCCAGTACATCGCCGACCCGGAGCACATCGATCTCGCCGAGGACCTCGAGCGCGTCGCGTGGGAGCACTTCCTCGCCCGCTGGCATCCCCCGACGGGTCAGCTCGCGGGCCCCATGGCGCGCTGCTATGCCACCGATCTGCACCGCCGCCCCGGCCCTCTCCTCGTCGTGCAGCGCGTGGCCTCGGACAGTTGGCGCTTCTTCGACGATGGCGCCGTGCCCGCCGACGTCCAGGCGGCCCACGACGCCGTGCTCGACTACCGCATCCCTGCGGACCTGCGCGCGCGTCTCGATCATCCGGTCGGTGAGCACACGGTCCGCGAGACCTTCGCCGAGACGCACTACATCCCGGGACAGGTCGCCGGGATCTCCTCTGCCGCGGCGAACGGCCACCCCCCGGTCGTGGTGCCGACCGTCGGCACGAGCTGGCACGAGGGCGGCGTCACTCTCGGCAGCGTCAACTTCGGAGACACCTGGGTGCAACGCCGCCCCCTGCTGGGCTACTGGGCAGAGCCGGGTGACGATCCCGTCGACGTCGATGCGATCGCCCGCTTCGTGTCGGTCGAGGTCCAGCGCAACGGACACGGCTTCGCCGGTGGTTCCTTCAGCTCTGCGCAGGAGGGCAGCGATGTGCTCTGGGCGTTCAGCTGCGTCACGCCCTCCGGCGATGCGCACATCCACCTCGACACCATCCCCCGGGGCGAAGTGGCGCCGACGGAGTCGCTCGCGGTCCGCTTCACGATCCGGGGGCTCGAAGGCGCCGCGGTTCTCGCCGACGGCGTCGCCCTGGAAGAGGGAGCACGCGACGGCATCCGCCGCGTGGAGGTGCAGACGGCTTCCGTGCGCCTCGAGTGGATCCTGGCGACGGCGCGATTCGACGGCGCGGACCGAACCGCCCGTGTCTCGCGGACGGACGGCGGCATCGACATCGAGATCGCCTGGGTCGACGGCGCAGAGCCTCTCGACGTGGTCTTCTCCGACCTCGCCGACGTCTTCGCGGCCGGGCTCGTCCGGCTGCGCGCCGGCGGGCTGAGCGACGCCGAGGTCGAGGTCGAGCACGGCGACGGGACGATCCTGATCCGCCGCCAGAGCGCGGACGGTGGCGAACTCGCCCTTCTCGCCCCCACTGTTCCGGGCTCGCGACTCGATCACGCCCTCGTCGCGGACCGCAACCTCCCCTGACCGCTACCGATCCGGACATCCGAACCCCGAGGACAGCAATGGCACAGTTCGACCTTCCCCTCGATCAGCTCGAGGCGTACCTCCCCGCGCGCGAGGAACCCGACGATTTCGACGCCTTCTGGGCGGAGACGCTGCGTACGTCGCGCGGACACGGTGACGCGCAGTACACCGTCGTGGAGACGGCGCTGCACAGCATCCACGTCGAGGACGTCACCTTTCCGGGTTTCGCTGGTCAGCCGGTCAAGGGCTGGATGCTGCGTCCGGCCGACGGGCGGATCCGCGGGACCGTCGTGCAGTACATCGGCTACAGCGGAGGACGCGGCGTGCCGGAGCAGTGGACACTGCTGCCGAGCGCCGGCTATGCGGTGTTCGTGATGGACAGCCGCGGGCAGGGCAACGGCGGAGGGCCCGGCGACACGGCGGACCCCGTCGGCAGCGGCCCCCAGATCGCCGGCCGCCTCAGCGCCGGCATCGAAGACCAGCACGACTACTACTATCGGCGGCTCTTCACGGATGCCGCGTGCGCCGTGGATGCGGCCCGCAGCCACCCGTCCGTCGACCCGGACCGGGTGGTCGTCGCCGGCGGAAGCCAAGGCGGCGGTATCGCTCTCGCTTCCGCCGGGCTCAGCGACGGTCTCGCGGGCGCGATGATCGATGTCCCCTTCCTCAGCCACTTCCGTCGCGCTCTGCGGATCACCGACGCGCAGCCGTACAACGAGCTCACCCGCTACATGCAGACCCGCCGGGGCGAGGAGGACGACGTCTTCCGTGTGCTCTCCTACTTCGACGGCGTGAACTTCGCGGCGCGGGCGACGGCCACTGCCCTGTTCTCGGTCGCGTTGTGCGACATCGTCTGCCCGCCGTCGACCGTCTACGCCGCCTTCAACACGTATGCGGGCGACGACAAGGAGATGGCGGTGTACCCCTACAACGGCCACGAGGGCGGCCAGTGGGCCCAGACGCGGCGTCATCTCGCATTCCTCGAGAACGTCTTCTCCTGAGCACGCCATGACGCTGACCTGGAACCCCGGCCGGCTCGCGCTCGAGTTCTCCGGAGCCTCGCCGCAGCACGATGCGCCGGTCGGGCTCTCGAGACTCGCTCTCGGCGACGCACCCTCCGCCGTGCGCGACCACCCGTTCGTCGACGTGTTCACGGCGGGCGAGCAGCACGGGCGCACCAGTCAGGCGTTCGTCCTCTCCGCGGTCGGACAGCGCCTGCGCTACGTCGACCACACGATGGAAGCGGAGACCCTGCGGATCCGCCAGCGCGACGCGGTGACCGGCCTCGAGGTCCTCAGCGAGCTCCGAGCGCCCCGCGGAGCGGATGCCGTGCAGTGGTCGCACACGGTGCGCAACGGCGGCGAGCGCACCGTCACCGTCACCGCGGTGAGTTCGATCGTCGTCGAGCTCGCCGACCGCGATGACGTCGCGCTGCTGTGGGCCGAAAGCGAATGGCTCGCAGAGAACCGCTGGCATGAGCAGGCCCTCAGGGAGGCGTTGCCCGAACTCCGGCTCGGCAACCACGGTCAGGACGGGCGCGGACGCTTCGCGCGCTCCAGTCATGGATCCTGGTCGACCGGCGAGCACCTCCCCGTCGGCGTGCTCGCGCATGAAGGCGGTCCTTCGCTGGCCTGGCAGATCGAGACGAGTGCCGGATGGAGCTGGGAACTCGGCCAGACCCAGGAATCGGTGGTGCTCGTCGCGAGCGGACCGGGGGATCTCGAGCACCAGTTCGCCGAGCGCCTGGAACCGGGGGCGGAGTTCCATTCCGTACCGGCCGGCCTGGCCATCGCGGCGGGCGGGCGCGACGATGCCTTCGCGGCCCTCACCCGGTACCGACGTGCGCTGCGCGTGCTCCGCCCGATCGACGACGCACTCCCGGTGATCTACAACGACTACATGAACACGCTCGACGGCCAGCCGTCGACGGCCGCGCTGCTGCCCCTGATCGCCGCGGCGGCCGACGCCGGGGCGGAGTACTTCTGCATCGACGCCGGCTGGTTCACGGATGCCACCGACTACTGGCCGGCGATCGGCGTCTGGGAGGAGGCGCCGAGCCGGTTCGCGGGAGGCCTCGGCGAAGTGATCAACGCCATCCGCGCTCAGGGGATGCGCCCCGGTCTCTGGCTCGAACCCGAGATCGTCGGCGTCGACTCCCCCGCGGCGCTCACCCTTCCGGACGAGGCCTTCTTCCAGCGCTTCGGCGAGCGCGTGATCGAGGCGCAGAGGTACCACCTCGATCTGCGGCATCCGGCCGCCAGGGCGCACCTCGACGAGGCCATCGATCGGCTCGTCCGAGAGTTCGGGATCTCCTACTTCAAGCTCGACTACAACATCAACCCCGGGGTCGGCACCGACCGTGACGCCGCAGGCGCGGGCGCCGGCCTCCTCGGCCACACCCGCGCCCTGCGGGAGTGGCTCCTCGCCGCCCAGGCGCGGCATCCCGAGGTGCTGTTCGAGAACTGCGCGTCCGGGGCGATGCGGATGGACTATGCCCTGCTGTCCGTCGCGCATCTGCAGTCCACCAGCGATCAGCAGGACTTCCGGCTCTATCCCGTCATCGCCGCGGCTGGCCCCGCCGGAGTCCTCCCCGAGCAGGCGGCGAACTGGGCGTACCCGGCCGCGTCGATGACCGATGAGGAGACGGCGTTCGCGCTGCTCGGCGGTCTGGCCGGGCGCATGATGCTGTCCGGGTTCCTCCCCGACCTGCGCCCGCGGCAGCGAGATCTGGTGCGCGAGGCGATCGTGATGCAGAAGCGGTGGCGGACACGGCTGGCGACGGCCGTGCCCCGATGGCCGCTCGGCTTGCCCGGCTGGGACGACGAGGTGATCGCGCTGGCCCTGTGCCCCGAGGGCGAGGCTGGCGACGAGACGGAGATGATGCTGGCGGTCTGGTCGCGCGGCACGGCCCGCCGCATCGTCCTGCCCGGGCTGGCACCCGCCTCCGTCACCGGCGTGTTCCCCGCCGCATCCGACGTCTGGCCCGTCGCGAGCGTCGGCGAGGACCTGGTAATCGACGTCCCCGCCGGATACGCCGGTCGTGCATTCGTCGTTCACTCCATCCCTGAGAGCAGAGGCTGACATGTCCCCCTCCCCCTTGCGCACCGTGCTGGTCGGCGCCGGCGGCATCGCCGACGCCGTGCACATGCCGTCGATCCAGGAGATCGGATCCGCGGAGCTGACGGTGGACACCGTCGTCGAGATCGACGACGAGCGTCGTGCCGCGTTCGCCGCGCGGTGGAGCATCCCGCACCACACCGCGTCGCTCGCCGAGGCCCTCGGGGCACATCCCGATCTCGTGATCCTGTGCACGCCGCCGTCCTTGCATCGTGAGCAGGTGATCGCCTGCCTCGAAGCCGGGGTGACGGTCTGGTGCGAGAAGCCGCCGGCGCTGAGCCTCGCCGAGTACGACGAGATGACGGCCGGAGAACGCGAGGGCGGTCCCTGGGCTCCGATCGTCTTCCAGCAGCGCTACGGCTCCGGTGCGCAGCACGCGCGACGGCTGCTCACGTCCGGCGCGCTCGGACGCCCGCTGATCGCCCACTGCCAGACCACGTGGTTCCGCGGCGATGACTACTTCGCACTGCCCTGGCGCGGCAGTTTCTCGGGCGACGGCGGACCGATCATGGCGCTCGGCATCCATCAGATCGACCTGATGCTCATGCTCCTGGGGGACTGGGACGAGATCTCCGCGCAGGTCGCCCGGCGCGCGCGAGACATCGAGACCGACGACATCGCGACCGCGTGGATACGGTTCGCCGACGGAACGCTCGCGACGATCGCCAACAGCGCGATCTCGCCCGCGCAGACCAGCCGGATCCGCCTCGACACCGAGAAGGCCACTGTCGAGCTCAGTCATCTCTACGGCTACGACAACGACGACTGGATCTTCACCCCGGCACCCGGCACGAGCGAGGACCTGGTCGCCTCGTGGGCGAACGAGCTGCCGAACGAGCGCAGCACGCACACCCCGCAGCTCAGACGCCTCGTGGCCGACCTGCGCGCAGGACGGCGCCCGGAGGCCAGCGGCGAGGACGGCCGCCGTGCGCTCGAGCTCGTCACCGCACTGTACAAGTCGGCGCTCACCGGTCAGGCGATCACCCGCGGAAGCATTCGCCCCGGCGACCCCTTCTACTCCGCCCTGAACGGCGGCATCGGCATCCGATCGGAGCGGACATGAACATCGCGGGCCACGGTGACGACCTCGTCGTCGAGCATGGCGGGGTGGAGGTGGCGCGCTACGTCGTGGCATCCGACGCCCCTGCCTTCGAGGCTCCGAAACCGTATCTGCATCCGCTGCGCACGCTCGCAGGCGACACGGTCACGAACTTCCGGCCGCACGACCACCGCTGGCACAAGGGCCTGCAGTTGACCTGCACCGACCTGTCGGGTCACAACTTCTGGGGCGGGCACACCTGGGTCGATGGTGTCGGCTACACCGCTCTGGACAATCTCGGGCGGATGGATCCGGCGGGGCCGGTCACGGTGTCCTCCGACGAGATCGCGCACGACCTGGTCTGGCGATCCGCCCGCGGCGACGATCTCATCGGCGAGCACCGATCGCTGCGGTTTCAGCTCATCGACGAGCGGACCTGGGCGCTGGAGTGGACAGGAGAGCTGCGCAACCTCACGGGCGAGCAGCTCTCCTTCGGCAGTCCCGCCACTCGTGGACTCGCCGGGTCGGGGTACAGCGGACTGTGGTGGCGGGGTCCGCGGAGCTTCACCGGCGGTCGAGTACTGCTGCCTTCGGGAGCGGCATCGGCAGCGGACGCCAGGGGATCGGATGCGGAATGGCTTGCCTTCGTCGGCGCGCACGACGGCGTCGATCGCTCCTCCACCCTCCTGTTCGAGCAGATCGTGCCCGGCGAGAGATTCCGGACGCAGTGGTTCGTGCGCTCGGAGGAGTTCGCCGCGGTCAATCCGTCGTGGGCGTTCGAACGCACTTTCCCGCTCGAGGCCGAAGAGACCGTGCGCATCGGCTACCGGGTGACGATCGCCAGCGGCGCACTTTCCGTCACCGACGTCGAACGTCTACGGCGCGCCCGATGAGCAGCGTCTTCCCCGGCGGCGTCGGCGTCAGTCGCCTGCGGGTGTACACCGATCGCGCGATCGACGGCGTGCCGGGCGGCAGCCCGCACCTGCACACCGTCTGCGCGGAGGGGTACCTCGTCACGAGCGGATCCGGCCGGGTGCAGACGCTCACCCTCGGCGAGGGCTTCCGGGAGACGCCGCTCACGCCGGGCGCGCTCCTCTGGTTCGACCCCGGCACCATTCACCGCCTCGTGAACGACGGGGATCTGGAACTCGTGGTGATCATGCAGAACTCCGGCCTGCCGGAGGCGGGAGACGCCGTGCTCACCTTCCCGGAGGAGCACTTGTCGACCGCCGCGCGCTACGCGGCCGCAGCGAGAGTCGTCGGATCGGACGCCGCATCCCGTCTCGCGGCGTCGATGGCGCGCCGGGACCTCGCCGTCGAGGGCTTCACCCTGATGCGGGATGCCGCAGCATCCGGTGATCTCGGCCCTCTCCGTCGCTTCCACGCGCACGCTGCCGCCCTCGTCGCGGGCCAGACCGGCACCTGGCGCGCACGATGGACCGCCGGTGCCTGGACATCCGCGATGGCGACCTCCCGTCACCTGGACGCGATCGCGGCCGCCGAGACCGTCCACTTCGCGGATGCCGCCGTGCACGCGGCCGAACCCGTCGAACGGCTGGGCATGTGCGGCTGGTTGCGCGCGTACTGAGTCACGCCCGCCGGCACGGCGCCGGCGGGCCGGAGCACCTCAGCCCTTGATGGCTCCGGCCTGCCCTGCGCTTTTCAGGAACTGCTTCTGGAAGATGAGGAACAGTGCGATGGGCAGCACCACCGAGATGAACATGCCCGCCATCAGCAGGCTCATCTCGGCGCTCGCGGTCACCTTGTACAGACCCACGGACAACGGCTGCAGATCCGGCTTGGGCAGCACGAGCAGCGGCCAGAGGAATTCCTTCCACGCCCCGATGATCGTGATCAGGGATGTGACGCCGATGATCGGCTTCGACATCGGCAGCACGATGCGCCAGAAGATCTGGAACGGGCCTGCGCCATCGATCTTCGCGGCCTCGAACACGTCCTTGGGCAGGCTGTCGAAGAACCGCGAGACCAGCAGCACGTTGAAGGCGTTCGCCGCGCCGGGCAACCACACGGCCCAGAACGTGTTGATCAGGTTCCAGTGCAGCAACGGCATGTCCAGCACCGTGACGTACTGGGCGATCAGCGACACGATGCCGGGGATGAACAGGGTCGCGAGCACCGCGCCGTTGATCGCCTTCGCGTACCTCGGCTTGAGGATCGACAGCCCGTAGGCGCCCGTCAGAGCGACCAGCATCCCGAAGAACCACACGCCGGCCGCGAGGAGCACGGTGTTGATCAGATACCGGCCGATGTCGATCTTGAACCAGGCATCGATCAGGTTGTGCCACTGGATGCCGCTCGGCCACCAGGCGAAGGGCTCGCGAAGAATGTCCTGGGTGGTCGAGAGCGCCGCCTTCGCCAGCCAGAGCAGCGGGCCGGCCGAGATGATCACCAGGAGCAGGATCAGGACGACGTTGAGCACCCCGAGGCCGATGCGCACGCGACCGGTGCGGCGGTCCAGGTCGGAGATGTTGCTGCGGTCCTGCGGTTCGGGCGTCCTTCTGCGGCGGCGCGGCGGCTGCGGGATCGTTCCAGAGTCCGTGGCGCGGCCGGTGACGACCGCCTCGGTGGTGGGGGCGACGGGGGCGGTGGTCATGACTTGCTCCAACTCCGGGTGAGGCGCAGATAGACCGCCGAGACGAGGGTGAGGACGACGGCGAGCAGCAGGCTGAGCGCCGTCGCCTTGCCGTAATCGCCTTGGAGGAACGCGTAGTTGTAGATCAGCATGAGCACCGTGGTGGTGCGGTTGACGGGCCCACCGCCGGTCATCACGAACGGCTCGGTGAACACCTGCATGGTGCCGATGACCTGGAGCAGCAGCATGAGCAGCATGATGCTGCGCAACTGCGGCAGGGTGATGTGCCAGAACCGTCGCACGACCTTTGCGCCGTCCATCTCGGCAGCCTCATAGAGCTCGGACTGGATCGACATGAGGGCCGCGAGATAGATGATCGTCGACTGGCCGAAGCCGGCCCAGGTGGCCTGAACGACGATGGCGGGCATCGCCATGTTGCCGTCCTGCAGCCAGGGCAGCGGGCCGATGCCGATCGTGCCGAGGAGGGTGTTGAACAGGCCGTTCGCCGAAGGGTCGTAGAACTGCTTCCAGAGCAGCACCGACACGACCGGCGGGATGATCACCGGCAGGTACACCAGCACGCTCGCGATCTGACGGGTGCGGCGCAACTCGGCCATGAAGGTCGCGAACAGGATCGGCACCGGGAAGCCGATCACGAGGGCCAGAGCCGCGAAGAGCAGGGTGTTCCCGGCCGCGGTGCCCAGCAGCGGATCCGCCAGCACGCGCTCGAAGTTGTTCAGGCCGACCCAGGCCGGCTCGGTGACCAGATTCGTCTTCTGCAGAGACAGCACGAGGCTGCGCAGGATCGGCCACCACGCGAAGTAGCCGAAGGTGAACAGCAGCGGCACGAAGAACAGGAATGTACTGATCCCGCCCCCGCGTACCCAAGTGCTGACGCGCTCGCCGAAGGGCTTCGCGCGTCTGCGCTGCGCCGCGGTGACCTCAACCATCGATCGATCCTYTCTGAAGAACATGGACGGGTGCGGGCACGACGGCGCGCCCGCACCCGGGGAGCGTCAGCCTGCGTCGACGATGCCCTGCACCGACTTCTGCGCGTCGGCCAGCAGCTTGCTGATGTCGGCGTTCTTGTCGGTCAGGACTGCCTGGACGATCGGATCCAGCGCCGCATAGAGCTCCTGCGCCTTGATGGACGGCTCCGCGTTGACCTGCAGCTTCGAGCTGAGATAGTCGGTGTAGAGCGAACGGTCGACGTTGATCGAGTCCTTGATCCATCCCAGGTAGGTGTCGTACTGCTTGTCGCTCACAAGCGGAAGCTCAGGGATGCCGACCGGCTTCTTGTCCGCGGCCTGCGCGGAGGCGAGGGCGACAGCGGTGTCCTCGGTGAAGTACTTGTCGAGCCAGTAGTACTCGGTCCACTTCAGCGCGGCGTCCAGTTCGTTCACGTCCGCCTTGGGGTTGAACCACTGGATCGCGCCGCCGCCGAGGGTGCCCTTGCTGCCCTTGCCCTGCGGAAGCGGGGCGATGCCGATGTCGCTGCCCTTCATACCGCGGTTCACGACCACGTCGGCGTAGATCGGACCGTTGATGGTCTGCGCCACGGCGCCGCTCGCGTACTGGTTGCGGATGTCGTCGCCGTTGAGCAGGAAGTTCGCACCCGCCGCGCCGGCCTCCCATCGCACGTCGTGAAGGAACTGGAGGGACTTCTTCATGCCGTCGGTGTCGACGGTGACTTTGACCTTGCCCTTGTCCACCTCCTGCACGAGGGATCCGTTGGAGTACGACATGGTCGTGAGCAGCCACCCGCCCTGATTGCTCGTCGTGGGGATGATGAAGCCCGTCTTACCGGTCTTCTCGGTGATGGTCTTGGCGTTCTTCAGAACGCCTTCCCAGTCGGTCGGCGGCTTGTTCGGGTCCAGACCCGCCTCCGTGTAGAGCGCCCTGTTGTACATCAACGCCATCTCATAGGCCTGCCGGACCACGCCGTACTTCTTGCCGTCGGCCGTGACGGCCTTGTCGAGGTCGGGGTTCACGCCGGACAGCACCTTGCTCTGTTTCGCGAGTGCGGTGATGTCGGCGGCCTGTCCGCGCTGGATGAGCGACTGCATGTCCGTGAACGGGATGGCCAGAGTCGTGGGCGCGGTGCCGCCGACGAGGAGCGCGTTGAAGCTCGACGCGTCGTAGCGCGTCTCTTCGCCCTTGACCGTGATGTTCGGGTACTTCTTCTCGAACGCTGCCACCCTGTCGTTGAACGTCTTGAGCGACGCCGCTTGATCTGCGGTGGGCATCTCGCCCACAGTGATGGTCACCTTGGCATTCGGGTCGGCGGTCGGGCCTGCATCGGGGGCGGTGCTCGAGCATCCCGCGAGGGTGAGTCCCGCGATCGCTGCTGCGGCGGCGAAGCCGAGCGCACGGGGGGAACGTACGTTCATTGCTGCTACTCCTTCGTAGTGTGGTGCTTTCGGGTGGGTGCCGTGACGCGCCGCTCAGGGCGCATCACGACGTCACGTGTCCTGCGGCGCCTCATTCGAGACGCGCTGATGCTGCCGGACACGCAGAGTGAGGAGCTGGAAGGGGCGGAGCGTGATCCGCGCTCCGGAGGACGCGGTGGCCGCCCAGGCCGGCGGGTCGATCTCCCGTTCCAGCAGGTCGACGAAGCGGACATCGGCGACGCCGTCCGCCTCGATCGAGATGTCGGCGGTGGCGCGTGCGCCCTCCGACTCGTACAGCCGCACGATCAGGTCGCCGCTGCGATCCTCCGCCAGCTTGACCGACTCGATGCGCACCGCGGGGTGCGAGACCCGCACGAGAGGTGCCACTTCGTGCGCGCCCGAGACCGTGCGCATCGGCAGGTTCATCCGATACCCCTCGTCGACCGCGTCGCGGATCCCGGCCCCTGGCCGGATCGACACCCGCAGGTGCTGCGGCCCAAGGTCGGCCTCGGGGTCGGGGAAGACGGGAGCGCGCAGCAGCGACAGCCTGACCGTCGTCGTGGTTCCGCCGTCGTCTCGGGTGCGGCGGGACACGTCGTGCCCGTAGGTCGACTCGTTGGCGATCGCCACGCCGTATCCGGGCTCTGCGACATGGATCCAGCGATGGGCGCAGATCTCGAATCGTGCGGCGTCCCATGAGGTGTTGGTGTGCGTGGGCCGGAACACGTGACCGAACTGCGTCTCAGCGGCGGAGCGGTCGGCGTGCACATCGAGCGGGAAGGCGAGCTTCAGCAGATGCCGGGTCTCCTGCCAATCGATGTCGAAGTCGAGGTCGAGCGAAGCGGATCCGGGGCGCAGCCGCACCGTCTCGACGAGGCGGGAGGCGCCGAAGGCACGCTCCACGATCACGGCCGCGCCCTCGTCGTCGACGAGCGGACGCACCGAGACGACCTCGACGAGGTCTTCCTTGACGCGCCGATAGTGCTCGTCCACGTCCCACGCGTCCCACTTGTTGGGGATGTCGCGGAACAGCTGCAGGAGGTTGCCCGATGTCCCGGGGGCGATCGCGTCCCGACCGCTGGCGCTGTCGATCAGCGAGGTGACGAGCCCGTTCGCGTCGATCACCGCTCGCACCAGGCCGTTGTCCAGGACCAGGTCGTCGCCCGCCACCGACACGCTCGGAACCGTGCGATCGCCGGATCGGATCGACACCCCGAGCGCCGGCACGCCGTCGGCGGCCTGCGGACGGGCGTTGACCTGCAGCACCTGGCCGCCGTCGCCGACGAGCGCGGCGAGGGAGGCGGCGATGATGCTCTCCGTGGACTCTTCGACCTCCGCGTACATCCGCGCGACGTCCTGGTAGACCCAGGCGATCGAGCATCCGGGGAGCACGTCGTGGAACTGGTTGAGCAGAACGTCATGCCAGCTGCGTTCGAGGGCGTCGTACGGATACTCGGCCCCCTCGCGCCAGGCGGCGGTCGCGGCCCACAGCTCTGCCTCGCGCAACAGGCTCTCGCTGCGACGATTGCCCTGCTTGGTGTGATGCTGCGAGGTCAGCGAGCCGCGGTGCAGTTCCAGGTACAGCTCTCCTGACCAGACCGGGGGGTTCGGATACTCCTGTTCCACCCTTTCGAAGAAGGCCCTGGGCGAGTCGATCTGCACCTTGGGCGACCCCTCCAGCGAGCGGAGYCGCGCCGCGGCGGCGATCATCTCGCGGGTCGGCCCGCCGCCGCCGTCGCCCCAGCCGAAGGGGATGAGCGACACGGTCGACTGCCCGACTTCGCGGAAGCTGCGCTCTGCGTGCGCGACCTCCGCTCCGGACAGCTCGGAGATGTAGGTGTCCGCCGAAGGGAAATGCGTGAGGATGCGGGTGCCGTCGATGCCCTCCCAGAGGAAGGTGTGATGCGGCATCTGATTCGTCTGGTTCCAGGAGATCTTCTGCGTCACGAACCATCGGGATCCGCTCGCAGCGATGATCTGGGGCAGCGCGGCCGAGTACCCGAACGTGTCGGGCACCCACACCTCCTGCGTATCGACGCCGAACTCCTCGAGGAAGAACCGCTTCCCTGCGACGAACTGACGCGCCATGGCTTCGCCGCCCGGCATGTTGATGTCGGGCTCGACCCACATGCCGCCGACCGGGATGAACTGCCCTGACGCCACCTTGTCCTTGATGCGGTCGAACAGCGCGGGATAGGAGTCCTTGATCCACTTCAACTGCTGCGCGGACGAGCAGGCGAACCGGAACTCGGGGTGCTCATCCATCAGGGCGACGACGTTGGAGAAGGTGCGCGCGCACTTGCGGATCGTCTCGCGGAACGGCCACAGCCACGCCGAGTCGATGTGCGCGTGGCCGATCGCGACGATCTCGTGGCTCGAGGGATGTGCCGGGCTGGCCAGCACGTCGGTGAGCTCGGCGCGAGCGGGCGCCGCCGTGCCCGCGATGTCGCGCGGGTCGGAGACATCCATCATGCGCTCCAGCGCGCGCAGGATGTGGTGTCGTCGCGGGTTGTCCTCGCCGAGCTCGCGCATCAGGCCGTTCAAGGTCCAGACGTCGCGGGCCAATGCCCACACGGTCTCGTCGAGCAGCGCGACGGCGAACTGCCTCGCGGTGTAGAGCAGCTCGTCCCCTGCGGTCTCCTTGGCACCGAGCGGGGTGGGCAGGAAGTCGTAGTCACCGGCGACATCGGGGTTCGCCGCCGCCTCGACGTAGACATCGATCGCACTTCCCGCTTCGCCCTCCCAGGGCAGATAGGACGCCCTAGGGGAGACCGCCTTGAGGATGGTGCCGTCTGGCAGGTAGCCCAGCCCTTCGGCCTGGAACCCCGGCCGGTCGCCGAAGAAGCCGAGGTCGACGACGAGCTCCACGCGGGTTCCTTCCGGCAGGCGGCCGGAAGCGTCGAACCACTCGTCCGGCACGGATCCCGCCGCCCGGAACCACACCGTGGACCACGGGCGACCCCAGCGGTGCGGCAGCGCGATCGGCCGGTAGTCGGCCGCGATCGCCTCGAGCGCGGGGATCGGCTCTCCGTCGACCTCGAACGCAGACACATCGAGGTCAGCCGCCCGACGATACAGCGCGGGCGTGAGGAACTCCGCCACGAACCGGTCGAGACGCGCCTCGGTGATGAGTCTGTTGTCGTGCACGGATGTCCTCTTCGCCAAACCTGCGATGGCTTCCGGAACGGCATYGACCGGTCGCCTCTTGCTCTTCGCACTCTAATTCAACTTGATGGATTTTGTCAACGAGAGGCGCCCCACCCTGAGCCCGTCAGGCTCGGAGCGGGGCGCGCATACTCGATCGTGGCCGCGGATGCGTCGCCTATTCGGTGCCGACCAGCTGCACGGACTTGAACAAGGCCGGGTTCTTCGGCGCCGCTCCCACGCCGGAGCCCCACTCCACGTACCCCGAACGCGCGTCCGCGCCGGTGACGTCGCCGTCGGCGTCGTTCACCAGGAAGGACAGCCCCCACACGCCGCTCGGCGCCGTCTCATGGCCGAGGGACGTCCACGGCACGGACACCTCGTAGGTGGTCGTCTTGGCGTTCTCGTCCCGCACGATCGTGGCGTCCGCCCCCGGCGTGAGTCCGGTCTGCTGGCCGGCCGGCGGCGCGAAGGTGTAGACCACCGGACCCGACGGCAGCAGTGCGGCTGCGATCTCCACACGCTCGCCTCCGAGCACGGTCGGGAACAGATCGTAGGTGTTGAACTGGATCGAGTCGGCCTGCCAGCTCAGCGCAGGATCGGTGCGGTCCGCCAGATGGACGTCATCGGTGATGACGGCCTTGAGCTTCAGCGCATCGGCGGTCGCGGTGTACTGCAGCGTGCCGCCCAGGTCCGCGGGGCCGGTGCGCGTTCCGCCACGGATCGCCACCCACTTGCCGAGCGCGTTGAGATCGATCGGCGGCAGCGTGCTCTGGCCGTCCTGCTCGATCGGCGAGAAGGACAGCGGCCCGGTCGATGACCGCGCCAGGTCCCCGGAGCGCGCGGTCACCGCGTAGCTTTGCGTCGCGTAGACCTTCGGATCGGCGATCGGCACCGACACCGTCTCCGCGCCGCCCCCGGCGACCGTGAAGGCATCGGTCAGCGACCCCGCTGCCGTGCCCAGCTTCCAGTCCACCCGTTCGATGGGGACGGCCAGATCGGGAGCGTTGTTCTGCACGGTCACGTCGAGCGAGTAGGAGTAGGCCCCCGCAGCACCGGCGATGCGTGGCCGCGCGGAGACGACGTACGGGTCTACCACTGTGCTCGATCCGCGCACCTGGGAGACCAGCCGGCCTTTCTTGTCGGTGACGTCGACGGTCACCTCACGGGCGCCGAGCCGGGTGACACCGGGAAGGACGAGCGACACCGGGGCGCCCTGGACGACCTTGGCCTTCTGCTCGACTCCGTCCGCGGACACGGTGAGCTCACCGCCGGTGATGTCGGCGCCCGAGGCCAGCGTCACGGTGACGGGTAGGTCGCGCATCAGCACCGAGCTCGTCGGCACGTCCAGCACGAGCTGAGGGGACACCGCCTGCACGGTCACATCGCCCTTCACGAACACCGGGGATCCGGTCAGCGCGATGGTCGAGCTTCCCTTGGCCACCTGACGTTCCCGGCCGAACTCGTCGATCAGCGTGAAGCCCTGGGTCGAGGTGACGGTGACGGTGTCGGATCCGGTGCTCCACAGCGCACGAGTGGTGTCCTTCGCCGTGGCGCCGGTGTACTTCAGGCTGTACAGCGAGTCGCCGCCGATGCTCTCCCGCCCGCTCAGCGTCTTGCCTGTCGTCTGCCGGATCGCCACGGCCTGCGTCACGAAGCCCGGCTTCGGCGAGATTCCGTGCACCGCGCCATAGGTGTAGTTGTCACCGGGGCACTTCCATGCAAAGCACGCGGTGTCGTCCGCACGGTTGATGAGCCCGAACCGGTCCTCGCGCTCTCCGCCGTTGAATCCGTCGTCGTACAGGTCGTACCAGAGGTACTCGTCGGCGCCGGCGAGCYGCGCGAGCAGCGGACCGCGGATGGCGTAGTCGGCCTGCTGCGCCTGAGTCGACCCCGCGTTGTGAGTCGGCCAGCCGTTCTCGGTGATGCGCACGGGGATGTCGCGGTTGCCCTCCGACTGATGGATCAGCGTGGTGAGCTGCTTCAGGTTCGCCAGCTCCGTCGTGGCCTCCGGTGGTGTGCCGGCGCCGTTCTGCGCGTAGCCGTAGTAATTGGTCGCGTAGGTGTCGAGGTGGTCAAGCCCGCCTTGGGCGATGAAGTCCTTCGCCCAATCCAGCTGGGTCCCCGCGGTGATCGGCCCGATCACGTTCGCGTGCGGATCCGCGTCGTGGGCGGCCGTGAAGGTCGGGCGGAGGATGTCGAGATAGCACGCCGCCGTCAGACCGCAGGAGCCGTTGTTGAAGCCCGTGGAGTTGTACTCGTTGAGCACGCCGATGTCGTGCGAGGCGCCCTGGCTGCTGTAGTAGCCCGCGGTGGCGCCGACATAGGCGGCGAAGCCCGCGATCGCCTCGGCGCTTGCCGGAGTGTGGTTGCCGTCGTACAGCGGGCTGGTGAGCCCGGCATTCCACATCACCTGCTGCCCCCGGCTCGCGAGCTCCTTGACCACGCGCACGCCCTCGCCGGAGAAGTCGTACTCGCCCTTCACCTTCTCCACCTCGCCCCAGGTCGTCTCGATGCGGCTCTTGCCGTAGCCGGCGAGCGTCATCGCATCCATCAGCGCCTCGGTGCTCTGCAACGGCTGATGGCCCCGGTGGATCTGGGTGCCCCAGAACGCCTTCGCATCGTTCCAGCCGGCGGGCGGGTCGTCCAGCACCGCGAGCGATGTCGTCCGCGTGACCGGATCCGGGACGTTCGCGGTGACATTCAGCGTGTAGTAGCCGAACGGCAGATCCTTCAGATCGATCGCCCCCTCCCCTCCGTTCACCGTGGTCGTGCCGGTGCGCAGCTGCACGTCGTCGGCGTCTCCCAGGCGCCAGGACATCTGGTCGGCCGGCGTCGCGATCTTGACCGAGGTCTCGCCCTTCTTGAAGATCAGCGACGGGCTCATGATCGCGAGCGAGTCGCGCGCGGCCACCGGCTCATCCGTGAACGCCACCGAGATCTTCGAGAAGCACACCGGCGGCATATCGCCCTGGTTGGCCTTGACGTTCAGACGGAAGTCGTAGCCGTTCTCGCGATTGGCGAAGTTGATGTCGGTGAGCTCGAAGGTGGTGTGCTTCCAGCTGTCGGTGCCGGTCAGCTGCTGATTGCGGGACCCGGTCCACGGGCCGGCCTTCGCGTCGTAGTGGATGTCGAAGCCCTTGTCTCCCGCGTCGTAGTAATCCACCGTGACGAGGGCGCGCGTGGCGCCCTGCGGGATGCGGCTCTGATCGACGTCGACGTACAGATAGCGCACGTAGGGATCGTTCTTCATCTGCCAGCACTCGACGCCGTCGACGGTGGTCGACACGGAAGCGGGATCCTTGCCCGCATCGCCTGGTCGCACCTTGACGACCCCGTCGAGCTGCGGCGTGGCGGAGAGGATCGCGGTCACCGTGGGGACGGCGGCAGCAGCGGCGACCGCCCCTCCTGAGACGAGGGCGGTGGCGATCAGCCCGATCGCCGTGACGGCGCCGAGCGTTCGTGATCTACGGGGGGATGTGGAAGGCATGACTCCTGCTCCGGTTCAGTGGACATCATCGTCAGACTTACTAACTCAAATGTATGAAGTAAAGTGAATCCCGCGCAAGCCCCGGAGAAGGATCGGTTGTCCCCCGCTTCTTCAAGACGCGGGATAAAGTATCCACTCAGGGTCGAAAAATCAGAGCGAGGGGAACGCGTGGCACAGACGCCGCCCGAACATCCGGGCCAGCATCGCGGCACCAACATGCCCCGCGTCGCCGACTTCAATGAGGGGGTCGTGCTCAACTCGATCCGCCGCTCCATCGGCGGCCGCAGCCGCGTCGAGCTGACGACGGAGACCGGGCTCTCCGCGCAGACGGTCTCCAACATCTGCCGTCGCCTGCTCGACCAGGGCCTGATCCTGGAGACCGGCAAGCAGGCAGTGTCGTTCGGCAAGCCCCGGACCATGCTCGAGCTCAACCCCGCGGGCAGTTACGCCGTCGGAGTCCACATCGATCCCGCCGCGATCACGTACGTGCTCCTCGACTTCACCGGGGCCGTGGTGGTCGACGCGTCCCACCCGACCCCGGCCGCGCAGGATCCCGATTCGGTGCTGGCCCTGATGAGCGAGCAGATCGAGGCGCTGATCGCCCGAGCGCCCGTCGACCGCGACCGGATCCTCGGCGTCGGGATCGCCTCGCCCGGACCCGTCGACGTCGAGCGCGGCCTCGTCCTCGACCCGCCGCACCTACCCAACTGGCACCGCGTCCCGCTGTGCGACCACCTGCGGGAGGCCACCGGGCTCCCCGTGCTGCTCGACAAGGACGTGATCGCCGGGGCCGTCGCAGAGCGGTGGGCCGGCGGCGGCGAAGGGCCGAGCGACTTCCTGTTCCTCTACTTCGGCACCGGCGTCGGCGCTGCGGTCGTGCTGGACGATGTCGTGGTCCGCGGGATCTCGAGCAACGCCGGCGACGTCGGCCTGCTCCCGGTCACCGCCACGGAGTTCGACGACCACTACCGGCATCCGTTCCGGGCGTTCTGGGAGACGGGATCTCCGCACATGCTCGCCGAAGAGGCGGTGTCGGCGGGGGTGCTCTCGGCCGACACCGACCTCGGCACGCCCGCAGTGGTCGTCGAGGCGTTCGCGCGGCTGAGCCGGCTCGCCGACGACGGCGACGACGGTGCCGTGGCCATCGTCGAACGGGCCGCGCGTTTCACGGCATCCGCGATCCTCACCCTGACGAATCTGCTGGACGTCGGCAGCGTCGTCATCGGCGGCGCGACCTGGGAGGCGATCGCACCGCATTTCCTGCGCGTGATCCCGCCGATCGTCTCCGGAGGGTCGATCTCGCACCAGCTTCATGGGATCACGATCGCGGGCACGGCCCTGGGATCCGACGTGGCGGCGATCGGCGCGGCCTGCCTCGTGCTGGACGATCGCTTCTCGCCGCGCCCGTCCACCCTGCAGGTCACCCGCTGACCATGCTGCGTGTCGGACTGATCGGCGCCGGCGGGATCGCCGCCGCGCACCTCGACGCCTGGCAGGCGCTCGGCGCGGAGTGCGTGATCTCGTCGCGCACACGGCCGACCGGGCTCGCGGAGCGGTTCGGCGTGCAGATCGCGGACGACGCGGATGCGCTCATCGACCTGGTCGACATCGTGGGCATCCTCTCCCCGACGCCGACTCATCTCGACCTGGCTCTGCGCGCGATCGCCCGCGGGCGGCACGTCGTGTGCGAGAAGCCCCTCGGGGTCACCGCCGCGGAGGCGCGGCGCATCGCCGATGCCGCGGACGCAGCAGGCGTGCGGTTGTTCCCCGCGCACGTGGTGCGGTACTTCACGGCCTATCGGCGGATCCAGCAGGCGGTCGTCGCCAGCGAGATCGGCGCCCTGCAGGCCCTGCGGCTGAGCCGTGCGGGAGCGGGCCCCACCACGGCCTGGTTCTACGACGAGGGCGCCGGTGGCGGGCTGATCCGCGACCTGCTCGTGCACGACATCGACCAGGCGCTGTGGCTCGCGGGCCGCGTGACGGAGGTCGCCGCACGACAGGATCCGCCGAGCGTCGCCGGACGCCTCTCGGTCCCTGTGACCGCGACGGTCGAGCTGACCCACGCGAGCGGCGCGACCACACGCATCGACGGCGGCTGGCTGGGCGAGGGCGCGCCCTTCCGCACCACGATCGAGGCCGTGGGCACCACCGGAGTGCTCGCGCACGACAGCGCTGCGGAGTCGGCGGGCGCGTCGGGCGCCGTGGCGGGCGATATCGCTCCCGCCGACGCCGGACACCTGCCGCCGCAGACCGAGGACCACCCCTACCGCACCCAGATCGCCGACTTCGCGGAGGCGATCCGCACCGGCCGCGATGCCAGGGTGACGGCTTCCGACGGCGTCGCAGCGGTCGCGATCGTGGACGCGGCCTATGCGTCGATCGCGGCGGGCGGGGACAGGGTCTCCGTCTAGGACCCGCGCCTCCGCCTAGGGCACGGCGATCACGCCGTCGGGGCCGAGGCGCACCGCGGCACCGCGGAAGTCGCGATGTCCGCGCTGATCCATGAGGCGTGCGGCCCCGCCGTCGGGATCCGGCACCGGGATGCCCTCGGGATAGTCGAACCGCACGGACTGCACCCGGCCCGCGATCACGCTTCCATCGGCGCGCAGCCGCACGGACAGATACGCGCCGTAGCGCGTGGCCGGATCCTTGCCGAAGACGCCCCCGCCGCCGAAGTTGCCGAGGCTGTATGCGATGAGCCGGCCCCGGTACCACTCCATCCCGCGCAGCACATGCGGCCCATGGCCGAGGACCAGGTCCGCTCCGGYATCGATCGCGGCATGGGAGAAGGCGACCGGATCCCCGCGGTCCTCTCCGTACATGGTCTCGGTCCCCGGGGTGACCGCATCCGCGTTCGGCCCCTCGGCGCCCATGTGCGCCTGCACGATCACGACGTCGGCGTGCGCTGCGGCGGTGCGGACGATGGAGCGCACGCGCCGTAGGTCGGTCACCCGGTTGAACTCGCCGTAGGGCGCGAAGCCGATCATCGCCACGGTGACCTCGCCGATGCGCGTGTAGGCGATCTCGTCACGTCCGCCCACCGCGCGGATGCCCGCGCCCGCGAGGGCGGCCCTGGTGTCGTCATACCCGGCCTGCCCGAAGTCGCGGCTGTGGTTGTTCGCGAGGTTGAGGATGTCGAAGCCGGCGAGGCCCGCGACGGAGTCTGGATCGCTGCGGAAGGCGAGGCAGTCGGCGTCCCTGCCGCACTTGTCCTCCCCCGTGTCGCGGGAGATCGCCTGCTCGAGGTTGCCCGTGATGAGATCCTGCGTGAACCAGGGGCGCACCTGGTCGAAGTGACCGGCACCGTGATCCGCGGGCACGGTGCGGCTCGCGTCATAGAGCAGGATGTCGCCGGTCGCACCGATGCTGATCTCCCCGGCGCGCTGCGCAGACTGCTGCGGGATCCCCGCCGGAACCGGAGGGAGTGCCGCYGCCCCGGTCGCGACGATGCCGACGGACGCGAGTGCGACCAGCGCGACGGGGGTGCGCCATGGAAGACGGCGGCGGCGGCCGGCGTCTTCGCGCGCGCGCCTGCGTGGCAGGTCGAACAGCCAGGACAGCCGGTCGCGGGTGATGAGGTCGCCGATCACCAGGCTGACGGCGATCACGACGGCCGTGAGGACGACGGGGAGCACCACGGCCGCGACCAGTTGCACGGCTTTCCCGGCATCCGACACCCACCCGGCCACGAGGGCGTCGGCGAGCGCGAGCACCGGCATGTGGATCACGTAGATCTGCAGCGTGCGCGCGCCGAGCCGGCTCAGTCCCGCGCCGAGCCGTGGCGTCCTCGCCAGCAGCGGCGCCACGGCCATCCCCGCGCCGAGCCCGATCAGAGCGACGGCAGGCCACACCCCCGGGATCTTCTCCGCCCCGGTGATCCTCACGGCGGCGAACACAGCCAGGTACAGCACGACGGCGCCGGCCGCGAGCACAGGGCGCGGGCGGGCGGCGAATCGGATGATCTGCCGGGAGAAGGAGGTGCCGATGAGGAAGTAGAGCAGGTTGGCGAGCAGCGATCCCCGGTTGCTGACGACGTCGATGAACCCCGCCCCCACGGCGATCGTCAGCACCGCGGCCGCGGCCAGCGGGATCCAGACGGGTAGCCGGCGCAGCCCCTTGGCGACGAGGAAGTAGAGCGCGAGGGCATAGAGGTACCAGGCGTTCGGCGGGCTGATCGTGATCGCTTCGATGAACTCCGCGACGGATCTCGGCACCAGGGTCGGGAAGTCGGGGAACGCCTACATCGTCGCCATGTGGATGAGCGTCCAGAGCAGATACAGGTACAGGAAGCGCAGGACGCGGCCGCGGAGCACGGCGGCCCACGGCCGCGCGACCGCGTTCGCGGCGAAGCAGCCGGAGATGAGGAAGAACAGGGGCATCCGCACCGGGTAGGCGAGGTCGGAGATCAGCCCCCAGGCGCCGGGTATCGGCAGGCCGATCCTCCAGTCGATCGTGAGGTAGCTCTTCAGCACGACGTGCCAGAACACCACGAGGATGATCAGCAGCCCCTTGGCGGTGTCCGCCCAGGCCAGCCGCGAGCCCTGAGCCGTCCCGGCGGCCGTCATGCCGATGCCTCGGCCCGCCGCGGCGCCTCCCCCCGATTCGGCGACAGCACGGCGTCGAGGAGCTCGGCGATCAATCCGGTGTAGTCGAGACCGGTCGCCGCGTACATCAGCGGCACCTGAGAGCGCTCGGTCATCCCCGGCGTCGTGTTCACCTCGTTCAGCACCGGACCGTCGGCGGTCACGAAGAAGTCGAAGCGGGCGACTCCGGCGCACCCCAGCGCGTCGTAGAGCCGAGTCGCCGCCGAACGGACGGCCGCTTCCTCGGCATCGCTGATCGCGGCCGGCACCGTGAACCGGGCGCTGCCGTCGTACTTCTCCGCCGCGCCGAACACGCCGCCCGATGACACCCCGATCTCGAGCGCGGCGCCGAGGCGCAGTGCGCCGTGCCGGTCGCGGAAGACCGCGACATCCACCTCCCGCCCTGCAACATACTCCTCGATCAGGACCGGATCCCCGAACGTCCTCGCCCGGTCGACGGCGTCGGCGACGCCGTCGGGATCTGCGACGACGAAGACCCCGTTGCTGGACCCGCCGCTCGCGGGCTTCACGACGAAGGGCGGTGTCAGGCCCTCGGTGACCGCCACGGATCCGGGCCCGACGAGACGCGCGTTCGCCGTCGCGATGCCCAGCGACGCCGCGACCAGCTTCGTGGCCTGCTTGTCCATTCCCAGCGCCCCCGCGCGGACCGGGGATCCCGCGGAGGGCACGCCGCAGAGCTCCAGCAGGCCCGCGATCGCGCCGTCCTCGCCCCGGACGCCGTGCAGCATGGGGATCGCCGCATCGCAGCCGGTGAGCAGCTCGATCGCGCGGTGGGCGGGCAGCATCGTGTCCTGCTCGTCCCGCCACGCGCCGTCCTCGCCGATCGTGAGCGGGACCGCGGTGTGCCTCAGCGCGCGGAGAGCGCGCGCGACGGCGGCCGCAGAGGCGAGGGAGACCGGGTGCTCGTCGTTCGCGCCGCCTCCGATGACGGCGATCCGGCGGCGGGTGTGCTGAGGCATGCGGTTTCTCCAGAGAGCGCGGGTGTGCGGCGGTTCGAGGCGTCGAGGGTGCGGTGGATCCGCGATGTCCGGGATCCCACCGCGGTGACGATCTCGTGCTCGATCGTGTGCGACCAGGCGGCCCATTCGGCGACCGTCGGCTCGCCGTCCCGGCCGGGTCCGAAGATCGTGACGCGCTCCCCCGGCCGCAGCAGCATGTCACCGGTGTCGACGACGACCATGTCCATCGAGAACCTGCCCACGAGTGGGCGACGCTCGCCGCGCACGAGCACCTCGGCCCGCGCGGACGCCGCGCGGGGCAGTCCATCGGCATAGCCGAGCGGCAGCAGCGCGAGGCGGGTGCGTTCCGGGGTGACGAAGTCGTGACCGTATCCGACGCCCGTGCCCGCCGGCACCTCCCGGGACGACACGACGGTCGAGGTCAGGGTCAGGGCGGGGCGGAGGACGTCGGTCGTACGCGAAGGGTCGATGCCGAACAGTCCGGCGCCGATGCGATGCAGGCCGTACCCCGCCCCCACGCCTGTGATCGTCGCCGCCGTGGCCGCGAGGTGCAGGAGGTGCGGGCGCAGAGCGCGACGACGCGCGGCGCGGATCGCGTTCTCGAACACCAGGCGCTCGCGCACGTTCTCCCCGTTCCCCGGGTCGTCGGCGCACGACATGTGCCCCATCACTCCGACCACCCGGACGGCGCCCGCCTCCTCCTGCTCGCGGGCGAGGGCGCACAGGGTGGCCCAGTCGCGCGACGGGCAGCCGTCGCGGCCGGTGCCGACGTCGATGTGCAGATGCACGCGGGCCGCCGTGCCCACGGCCCGCGCAGCGCGTGCGATCTCGAAGAGCAGCTCGAGATTCGGGACGGCGAGGTCGATGCGTTCGCGCACCGCCGTCTCGAAGTCGGCGCCCGGCGCGTTGAGCCAGCTCAGGATCGGCGCGCCGACATCCGCCTGCCGGAGGGCGAGCGCCTCGTCGATGCTCGTCACCCCGATCGAGTCCGCACCCGCTTCCAGCACCGCGGAGGCGACGTCCCCATGGCCGAACGCGTCTGCCTTGAGGACGGCCATGAGCCCTCCCCCGGACAGCGCCCGCAGGCGAGCGGTGTTCTCGCGGAGCGCGTCCTCATGGACGACGAGTTCCGTGGCGGGTGATCGCATGGATCGAGTCAAGCGAGCAGTGGGTTGCCGGGGCGTATCCGGATTTCGATACGGGCACGATATGCGGCCAGACGGCGCCGGGCCCGCGGGGCCCGCCTGCCCGCGGGGCCCGCCGGCTCTACCGGCCCCGCCGGCCCCGTCAGCCCCGCCGCCCCCGCTAGTCGCCGTCGCCCCGCGACAGCGGGCGCACCACCACCCGGCGGCGGTCGCGGATCCACACCCGCCCGCTCTCGCGATGCTGGGCGCGGGTCGTGAACCGATAGCGGTAGGCGACGGCGCGCACCTGGCGCGGGCGCTCCCCTGCGAAGGGGTCGTGCCCCAGCAGCCGCAGCGTGGGTGCATCCGCCTCGAGCAGCCGCACGAGGAGCATCCCGAACCAGTCCTCGTACATCCGCCCCAACGGCAGGAACCACATCAGCCAGTCCAGGCGCAGGTGGTACGGCGCGAACAGCCCCGGAACGCGGTGCAGCTCGCCGGGCTTGCCGCGGAAGCCGTACTCGCGCCACTCGCCCGCGAGCGGATCCGGATCCGCGTCTTGCTGCATCGTGCCCTCCACGACAATCTCGATCCGCTCCTTCGTGACGGTTCCGAAGGCGCCGTACGCGTTCGCGAGCTGCCAGCGATTGAACGACGCGTTCATCGCCTGAGTGCGCGAGAACAGGTTCCTCACCGCCGGCACCGAGAGCCACACGTACAGCACCGCCACCGCCGAGGTGACGGCGAACCAGGGCAGCGACAAGCCGTCGATCGACCAGGGCAGGACCGTCGCCGAGTGGCGCGGCGCACCCCTCGGGATCCCGACCGCGGAGAACGCGATCACGATCGTCGCCCAGTTCAGCCATGCGAAGTTGCCGGTGAGGACGAGCCAGAGCTGGGTGACGATGACGACCCCGGCGCCCACCGCCCCCACGATGGCGGGCCAGGTCGCCGAGCCTGTCGAAGCGCCCGGGATCCACAACCCGAGGATCGGCGCGAGCAGGAGCCAGGGCGCTCCGAGCTGCGCGACGTGGTTGCCGATCACCTCGAGACGGTGGAACCAGCGCGGCAGCAGGTGGGCCTGCCGACTGAGCGGCCCCGGCATCGGCTGCGTCTCGTGGTGGTACATGAGCGCCGTGAGGTCGCGCCATTCGCGCCCGCCGCGGATCTTGATCATGCCGGCGCCGAACTCGAGCCGGATCACGAGCCACCAGAACAGCACGATGACCGCGGTGGGCGGCGGCTGCGACGCGGATCCCAGGAATGCGGCGAGGAACCCGGCTTCGAGCAGCAGCATCTCCCAGCCGAAGCCGTAGAACGTCTGCCCGATCGACGAGATCGACATGTATCCGAGCCACAGCAGCAGGAAGCAGGCCATCGGCGCCCACGGCGGCGCGAGCTGTGGCAGGCCGGTCACGAGCGCGGCCGACACGGCGATCCCCGCGACGCACAGGGCCACGAGCCGTCGATCCGTGTACCGGACGCGCAGGAACAGCGTCGGCCGCAGGAGCCGGCGCGCGCGGGGGGAGGATCCGGCCCAGGCGAGGAGCTCCGGCGCCGGCAGCAGACCGTGCTCGCCCAGCAGCGCGCGGAACTGGTTCAGCGTGCTGACGAAGGCGACCAGATACAGCGCCGCGATGCCCCGCTGGAGCACCTCACGCGCGAAGCCGAAGTCGACCGCCGCGAAGCCGTCCATACCGGAAGGCTACGCGCGGCTCCCCGATCCGGACAGGTGCTCCCCCACTTCGAGTCGTCCCCATGAGCGCACCCCAGGGGCTCCGCTGGCGGGGACGACTCGAAGGTGGGTGGAGGTGGAGACCGGGACAGGGCGGCCTCTACTTTCGAGTCGTCCCCGTGAGCGCACGCCAGGGGCTCCGCTGGCGGGGACGACTCGAAGGTGGGGGGAGGCGGGGACCGGGACGGGCGGCCTCCCGTTGCGCTCCGCGCGGGACACCTGCACGACGATGCGACACCTGCACGATCCGATCGCGGATCCGGTCGTGCATCCGTGTCGGCGTCGTGCAGGTGTCGCGCGTCGCGAACCGGGGCCAGGCCGCGCGCCGCGCCGGGCGCCGGGCCTGGCCGCGACCCCGGCCCAGCAGGGGCCGGGGCAGGGCCGGGGTCGCCTCAGAGCGCGGCGAGCAGGCTCTTCATCTCGGCGATCTCGGCGGTCTGCGCGTCGATGATCGTGCTGGCGAGAGCGAGGGCCAGGGGATCCGCGCCGTTCGCCTTCTCCGTGCGGGCCATCGCGATCGCGCCCTCGTGATGCACGATCATCTGCTGCAGGAACAGCTTGCCGGCCTCGGCGCCCGGCGCCGCCTCGAGCGCCGCCATGTCGGCCTCGCTCATCATGCCGTCGCCATGACCCATGGATCCGGCCGAGGCCGAGGGCGCGCCCCAATCGGCGAGCCAGCCGCGCATGGTCGTGATCTCGGGCGTCTGGGCCCCCTTGATCCTGGTCGCGAGGTCGATGACGCGCGCATCGACGCCGGCCTTGGCGAGGAGCGTGTCGCTCATGTCTATCGCCTGCTGATGGTGGTCGATCATCATCGTCGCGAACATCGCGTCCGCGTCGTTGGCGGATCCCTGGGGGTCTCCGGTCGTGGAGGTGGACGCGCCGGGCGACATCCCCGGCATTCCGGAGTGGTCGGTCGTGGGCGCGCAGGCGGTGAGCACGGCCCCGGTGAGGGCGATCGCTCCGATCGCGAGCGCGCGGTGGAGGGTATGGATGGTCATGTCGTTCTCTGCTTTCGTCGTCGTTGTCGCGCCTCGCCGGATGGCGGGCGCGAAGCCGTTCCGGTGCATCCGCCCCCGAAACCAGGGGACTACGGGACGCACCGCGCGTCGGCTCATCTGCGACTGATGCAGAGCGCGGAGATGCTCGGAGGGCGGGGATCCGCCGGGTCGTTCGCCGGGGAGGCGACGAGGGATGCGACGATCGCGGGCCGGAGATCCTCGGCGGGCGGCCCGGGCAACGCGGCCGGGGCGACCGGCGCCAGCACGCAGGACTCCGACATGGCGGCGTGCTCCGCGCAGTCCGCACAGCCGTGACCGACCGGGACGGCGTGGCTCGCCGTGATCGAGAGCGCGGTCGCGCCAATAGCCGTGGCCGGCGCCGACAGCGGCTTCCCGACCATCGCCGGCACTGACAGCGGCTTCCCGACCGTCGCCGGCATCGGCGCCGCGGACATCGACACGGCGGACATCGCGTCGTGCGAGGAAGGATCCGCACCCGCCGTCGGGGAGCCGTGCCCGTCGAGCACGTGCATCCCGAGCAGCCCCGCGATCAGCGCCGCGACGAGGAGCAGGATCGACGGCGACCACGTCGACGACGTGCTCCCGACTCGGATCCGATACCCCACGGGGTACAGCATACCCATCTGGCTCGAGAGAGGGCCCGACGCCCCCGCGACGCCCGCACGACAACGCGACGCCTGCACGATCCGATCGCGGATCCGGTCGTGCATCCGTGTCGGGATCGTGCAGGCGTCGCGCGCTTCACAGCCAGTCTCGCGCTTCAGAGCAGGTAGCGCGCCTCAGAGCAGGCGGGCTACTTCTGCACCCAGTCGAAGTCGCTGCCGTGCTCCTGGATCCATTTGTCGATCGCCTGGGGCTCCTTGCCCTCGCCGAACTGGTTCACGACCGTGTCCTCGAGCGAGCCGTACTGCGCGTCGTCGAGCTTGATCTTCCCGACCAGCGCGGCGACGTCGGGATGCTTCTCGGCGAAGCCCTTCGCGCCGAGGAAGTGCAGCCCCTCCGGCTTGCCCATCGCGCCCTTCGGATCCTTCAGATCCTTCACGGGGTAGGCGCTGTTGGCCCAGAACGGACGCCACAGCGTGACCGCGATGTCCTGCTTCTTCTCGGTGGCCGACTTCAGTTCCGTGAGCATCGCGGCGGTGGACGAGGTCACCAGCTGGTACTCGCCGTCCAGGCCGTACTCAGGCATCATCTTCTGGGTCTGCGCGGTGAGGCCGGCGCCCGGCTCGATGCCGATGATCTTGCCGCCGAAGGTCGAGGCCTTGCCCTTGAGCTGGTCGATCGAGTCGATGTCGGAGTAGGTCGGCACCGCGATCGTGAGGCGGGCGTTGCCGTAGTACGTCCCGAGGTCGTCGATCGACCCCTTGTACTTGTCCATGTACGCCTTCTGCGTCACCTCGGGCCACGCCGACGGGAAGATGTCCACGTCGCCCTGCGAGAGCCCCGCATACAGCGGGCCCGCGTCGGACAGCGTCTGCATCTTCACGTCGTAGCCCATCTTGCCGAGCTGATCCTGCAGCAGGTACGCGGTGCTCAGCCCGTCGGTCCAGCTGGGCAGGAAGCCGATCGTGATGGTCCCCTTGTCGCCGGAGCCCGCGGCGTTCGACGGGGCCTTGCCCGCCATTTCGAGCGTGCCCCCCGCGCCGTCGCTCGCGCATCCGGCCAGGGTGAGGATGGCCGCGACGCCGAGCGCCGCGAGGGTGGTGATCCTGCTCTTACGCATTCTGCAGCTCCTTCTCTTCGACGGTCGGCTCCGGGATCTTGTCGGCCACGGCGGAGGCAGCCGCCAGGCGCCGCGCGGTGCGACGGCGCGCCATCATCCCGAGCAGCGAGCGGGGGTGCTCCCCCAGGGAACCCAGCGACGCGGTGACCCGGTCGAGGAAGACCGCGATCAGCACGACGCCGAGACCGGCTTCGACGCCCTTGGCGATGTTGACGGTCGAGATCGCCTCGACCACGAGCTTGCCGAGCCCGTCGGCGCCCGCCATACCGGCGATGACCGCCATCGACAGCGCGAGCATGATCACCTGGTTGACGCCGGCGAGGATGGTCGGCATGGCGAGCGGCAGCTGGATCCCGCGCAGGATCTGACCGGGCGTCGCACCGAACGACTGCCCGGCCTCGACGGTCTCGGAATCCACGCCGCGGATACCGAGCTCGGTGAAGCGCACCCCGGGAGGCAGGGCGAAGATGACCGTGGCCACGAGGCCCGGCACCACGCCGATGCTGAAGAACACGATCGCGGGGATGAGGTAGACGAAGGCGGGCATCGTCTGCATGAAGTCGAGCGCGGGTTTGAGCACGGCGCGCACGGTCGCGTTGCGAGCCGACCAGATGCCGAGCGGGATCGCGATCAGCACGGCGACCGCACCGGCGACGAGCACCAGGGCGAGCGTCTGCATCGCCGGGACCCACAGGCCCATCGCGACGATCAGCCCGAAGGAGATCACCGTGCCGATCGCGAGGCGCCACGAGCGCACGAGCCAGGCGATGAGCGCGGCGATGATGATGACGACGTAGAACCACGGCATCAGCAGCACGAAGCTCAGGCCGTCGACGAGGAACGACACCACGGTCGAGATGACGTGCAGCAGTCCGTCGAGGTTGGCCTTGATCCAGTCGACCGCGACAGCGACCCAGGATCCGATGGGAAGGATGTTCATCGGGTGACCTCCTCGGTCGGCGCGTCCGGCGTGTTCGGCGAGAGCTCGGCGGTCCAGCCGTCGTCCAGGACGGCGTCGACCTCCGCCTGCGGCAGCGGCAGCACCGGCAGGTTGATCTCACCCGTGGCGCCCGAACCGGGGCCGAGCGCCGCGAGCAGGGTGATGCGCGGGATGACGCCCACGAGGCGCCCCTCCGCATCCGCCACGGCGAGCGGCAGCGGCGACTCGACCGCCGGGATGAACAGGTTCATCAGGATCTCGTCCTCGTCGACCACCTGGGCTGCGGGCTTGAGCACCGAGGTCAGGGTGCTCTCGCCGCGGCGGATCAGCTTGACGACGTCGCGGTCGGTGACGATACCGATGAGCTTGCGGTCACGGCCCACGACGTACGTCGCCGACATGAACGCGTCGCGCATCTGCTTGAGCGCGGTACGAGGGCCGGCGTTCTCAGACACGACGGGGCGCGGGCGCTCCATGACGTTCGCTGCGGTGAGCACGCGGGCGCGGTCCACGTCCTGCACGAACTGCTCGACGTAGCTGTTGGCCGGATCGGTGAGGATGTCCTCCGGCGTGCCGATCTGCACGATGCGGCCGTCCCGCATCACGGCGATGCGATCGCCGAGGAACATGGCCTCGTTCAGATCGTGGGTGATGAACACGATGGTCTTCTGCAGCTTCTGCTGCAGTTCGAGCAGCTGCTCCTGCATCTCCCGGCGGATGAGCGGATCCAGCGCGCTGAACGCCTCGTCCATCAGCAGGATGTCGCTGTCTGCGGCGAGCGCGCGGGCGATGCCGACGCGCTGCTGCATGCCGCCGGAGAGTTCGGACGGAAGCTTCTCGCCCTGCCCCTCCAGGCCGACGAGGCCCAGGATCTCCTCCGCCTTGGCCAGGCGCTCGGCCTTGCCGACGCCCTTCAGCTCGAGCGGGTACGCCACGTTCGCGGCGACGGTGCGGTGCGGCAGCAGGGCGAAGTGCTGGAACACCATCGAGACGCGGTCGCGGCGGATCTCGCGAAGACGCGAGGCCGGAATGCCGGTGATCGGATCCCCCGCGACGAGGACGGAGCCGTCCGTCGCCTCGTGCAAGCCGTTGAGCATTCGGATGATCGTGGACTTGCCCGATCCGGACAGTCCCATGATGACGAAGATCTCGCCGCGATTGACGGTGAAGCTCGCGTCGATGACGGCGGCGGTGCCGACGTCGGCGACCTCGGATCGGCTCTCGCCGGCCTTCAGCCGGCGGACGGCCTGGTTCGGATTCTTCCCGAACACCTTGAACAGATGACGCGCTTCCAGAGCGGTTTCGGACACGTTTCCCCCGCGGCCTCACCTATCAGGGAGGCCTGCATCGGTCTCGCCCGGGTGATGATCACAGGGCCGTTTCGACAGAACCATGCTGGCGGCGCAGGAGGAGGATTTCGGATCCTCAACAGAGATCATCGACCGTACGCCCACGCCTCTTCGTGCACAGCAGAATCGAAAGAAGGACGCGGCCGCGGACTGGTCTTGGGGCCATCAGGCCCGCATTCCAACGTAACGAGAACCTGATCCCGTGGCAAATCCGAGGTCGATGACCTAGGGTATGCGTGCTCGCGCGGGGGCCTTCGGCCGGGCGTTCGCCTGGCGGCCGCGGTAGGCCTGGCGGCCGCGGTGTGGTCAGCGCCGCACGGACCGCGTCACCGTGAACTTCGGCGTGCGCACGAGCTGCTCCGTCTCCCCGACCGCGGCAGCGAGCGCGCGCCGGTGGTCGAGGTGTGAGTTGAACACGGTCCAGACCTCGCCGCCGGGGCGGAGCACTCGCGCGGCCGCGTCGATGAGACGACGCCCAGCCCCCTCGTGCACGCTCGCACCGAGATGGAACGGCGGGTTCAGCAGCACGAGGTCGACGGATCCGTCCGGGATGTCGGATCCGGCATCGTCGAGGGTCACAGCCACCTGATCGGCGACGCCGTTCGCGAGCATCGTGGCACGGGCCGAGCGCACGGCTGCGGCGGAGCGGTCGGTGGCGACGATACGGGCAGCGGGAACCGCGAGCGCGAGGGACGTGGCGAGCGCGCCGGTGCCGCAGCCGAGGTCGAGGGCGGCGAACCCCTCCCGTCCGGCGAGGGCGGCGAGACCCGGGGCGCGGTCGCGCATCACGTCGAGCAGCACGCGCGTGCCGATGTCGATGCGGTCGCCGGCGAAGGCGCCGCCGTGCGCACACAGGATGAGGCCGTAGTCGGGATGCGTCGTCGACACCGGGAACGGCGGATCCGGCGGCACGGGCAGCGGATCCGTCGCGACGATCAGACGCGACTTCCGCTCGGCGCGCTGCGGCTGCACCCGGCCGAAGAAGCGAGTCAGCACCTCGTTCTGCGCCAGAGTCATGTGCTTGACGCGTCCGCCGGCGAGCAGCACGGCGTCGGGCGCTGCCCAGCGAGAGACCGCATCCGCGATCTCTTCGAGCTCCGCGAGCCCCTTCGGCAACTGCAGCAGCACGAGCCGCGCCCCGCGCAACAGCTCGGCGTCGAGTTCGTGCGCGGAGAAGCCCTCCGCCCCGAGCTCGACCGCGTTGCGAGCGAGTGCCCGGCGCCCGGTCACCAGGTCCTGGTGCACGCGCACTCCGGTGAACCCGGCGGCCACCAGAGGCAGTGTGAGCGCGCCGTAGCCGTCGCCGACCACCGCGATCGCGGATCCGTCGATCTCGCGCTGAGCCGCGACGGCCAGCGCCCGTGCGACGAGCAGCTCGTCCGTCGCGTCCCACGCCTGGAGATTCGGCGCCTCCACGTCGGGGAACCGACGCAGGCGGGCGTACGGGAACTCGGGCACCCGCTCAGCGTACGCGGGCACTCCCCTCCCCCCATCTTCGAGTCGTCCCCACGAGCGCACGCCAGGGGGTCCGCTGGTGGGGACGACTCGGGAATGGGGAATGACGGATCCGGGTCGTCCCCGGGAGGGGACGCCAGGGGGTCCGGTGGTGGGGACGACTCGGGGATGAGGGCCGAGATACTTGACACTGACACAGTGGAAGACGGGAGAACGGATCCATGTTGTCCATCGGAGCGTTCGCGCAGATCGGCCAGGTGACCCACCCCATGCTGCGGCACTGGGACACCTGCGGTCTGCTCGTACCGGCCCACGTGGACGAGTTCAGCGGATACCGCTCGTACGACCCCGCGCAGCTCGCCCTGCTGCATCGGATCGTCGCCCTGCGCCAGCTCGGGTTCGGTCTCGACGACATCGCCTCGGTTCTCGAGGACGGCGTCGACGTGATGCGGCTGACCGATCTGCTGCGGATCAGGCGCGCGGAGGTCGAGCGCGAGCATCGCCTTGCGGCCGCGAGACTCGTCGACGTGGAACGGCGGCTTCAACTCATCGAAAAGGAGCACCACATGTCCCACATCGAAGTCATCGAGAAGCCGCTGCCGGCGCTGCGCTTCGCCGCTCGCACCGCGATCGCCGCCGAGCAGCCCGAGGTCGGTGAACTCGTCGGTCCGCTGTTCGCCGAGGTCGAGGAGATCCTCGAGCCGCTCGGCGCCTCGCTCGCGACGCCGATCGCCGAGTACAGCTCGGGCGAAGACGGCATTCGGGTCACCGTCGGCTATGTCAGCACGGATCCGGCGCCGAACGGCATCGAGATCGTCGAATTGCCGGCGGCACCGCAGGCCGCCGTGCATCTCGGATCGATGGACCGGATCGCGCTCACCTGGGGCGCGCTGCACGAGGAGATCGTCGCGCGTGGTCTTGTCCCGTCCGGACCATGTCGCGAACTCTACGTGCGCGCCGAGGGCGAGGACCAGACGGACTGGGTGACCGAGCTGCAGCAGCCCGTCGAAGCGGCCTGATCCCGCCACCCGGGTCGTCCGCCCGTGCGTCCTTCCCCTCCGCCGGTCCAGTGGGCAAGGACGTGCCGTGCCGGTCTCCGAGCTACGAGCGAGGGCCGAGACAAAGACAAGCAGGAACCGGATCCGAGTCGTCCCCGTAAACGCACGCCCTGGAGTCCGCTAGTGGGGACGACTCGAAGATGGGGGGACGTCCGCTGGTGGGGACGACCCGAAGATGGGGAACCGGGGGAACGGGAACGGGGGAACCGGGAGGGGAATCCGGGGCGGGGCTCTTCCCGGGGCGCAGGCGGAGCGGGGATACTGGTCCTCGATGAGCGCAACGTTGACCGTCACCCAGGTCGTCCTCCCCACCGCCCCCGTCGGATCCTCGAACCCCCTCCCCGCGATCGCGGCGATGCCGGAGGCGCCGTACGAGGCCTCGACCGAGCACCTCCCCGCCGACATCGCGGCGAACATCCGGTACGGGCGGGTCACCTCGATCCATCCGTATCTGATCCAGGACGGCTATGACCGCGAGCGCACGCCCGCGCCGATGCGCGTCGCGGTGCTGGAGAACGATCAGCTGCGCGCCGAGTTCGCCCTCGACCTCGGCGGCCGGCTCGTGCGCCTCTTCGACAAGACCGCCGGGCGCGACCTCGTTTACCGCAACGCGATCCTGCAGCCGGCGAACCTCGCCCTGCGCGACGCGTGGTTCTCCGGCGGGGCGGAGTGGAACATCGGCATGCGCGGACACTGGCCGCTGACCTGCTCCCCGCTGTACGCCGCCGAGATCGCCGGCGCCGACGGAGAGCCGATCCTGCGGATGTGGGAGTACGAGCGCGTGCGCGGACTGATCCTGCAGCTCGACGCGACGCTCGACGGCGCCGCCCTGCACGTGCGGGTGCGGGTGCGCAACCCCCGCGAGCGCGAAACCGGGATGTACTGGTGGACCAACATCGCCGTCGCGCAGACCGAGGGCAGCCGGGTGTTCGCCCCGGCGACGCACGCGTACCTGACCGGCTACGACGGCACATTGGGCCGGGCGGACCTGACCGAGACGGATCCCCGCTTCCCCGCGTCCGCACCCGCCGCCGCGGACTACTTCTTCGACCTGGCCCCCGGCCTCGCGGCCGCCACCAAGGCCGCCGCAGAGGACGCCACGACTCCGGACGCACCGTCACCCCGCCCCTGGATCGCCGCGGTCGACGCGGACGGATCCGGCCTCGCGCACGTCTCGACCGCGCGCCTGCTCGGTCGCAAGCTCTTCGTCTGGGGCGACACCCCGGGCGGACGGAACTGGTGCGACTGGCTCGGCGGCGAGACCGGCGCCTACTTCGAGATCCAGGCGGGGCTCGCCGCGACGCAGTACGAGCACCTGCGCATGCCCGGCGGCGCGACGTGGGAGTGGACCGAGACCTTTCTGCCGCTGCAGCTCGCGGATCCGCGCCTCGACAGCACCTGGAGCGAGGACGTCGCTACGGTCGGCGCCCAGGTGCTGCGGACGGCGGATGCGGCGGGCTCCGCCGGCACCGTGCGACTCGAGGACGCCGCCGACATCGCTCCGGACGCCCTGCTGTCGGTCGGTTCGCCCTGGGGTGCGCTCGAACAGCAGCTCGCCGCGCGGACAGGCTCGGCGTTCGCCCCTCTCCCCGGCGTGCGGTTCGCTCGCGACGGCGAGGAGGGCGCGTACTGGGCAGGGCTTCTCGACGGCGCGCCCGGCGTGCCCGAGGCAGCCGCGGGCGTCGTGGAACCGGATCCGTCCGAGGCCCCTGCCTCCTACGTCATCGGCGATGAGTGGGATCACCTGCTCGCCGAGGCACCCGCCACCTGGCTGACGCACTACCACCGCGCCGTCGCCGCGCACACCCGGGGCGAGCACGGCACCGCGATCTCGCACTACGAGGCGTCGCTGCGGCATCGGCGCAACGCGTGGGCCCTGCGCGGACTCGCGCTGGCGCTGCGCGAGTCCGACGGCGGCGGGACCGCGGCCCGGGAGCAGAGCATCGGCCGGCTCGCCGAGGCGTGCGAGCTGGCCCCCGACCTGGTGCCGCTCACCCTCGAGCTCGCCGAGGCGCTGCTCGCCGACGGACGCGCGGAGGAGGTGCGCACCCTACTCGGAACGCTGCCCGCGGAGATCCGCGAGCGCGGCCGGTTCCGCGTGGTGGAGATCCGCGCCGCCCTCGCCACCGGCGACCGGGAGACGGCGGGACGGATCCTCGAAGGCCGCTTCGAGGTGCCCAACCTCCGTGAGGGCGAGCTGAGCATGTCCGCGCTGTGGCACGAAGCCTTCCCCGATCGACCGGTGCCGGCCTGGTACGACTTCGAGATGGCGCCGGAGGGCTGAGGATCCGAGCTACGGGGCAAAGGCCGCGGTGCGCACGGGTGCGAAACTCAGTCGATTCGGGCCATCTCGTGGAGAATTCGATGCTCGGGCACCGTATCGACTGAGTTCGGAACGTGGTGCGCTGCAGAAGCACCACGTTGAGCGGCCCCGAAGCCGGCGACGCGGACTCAACGCCCCCCGACAGGCGGACTCAACGCCCCCCGACAGGCGGACTCAACGTCCCTCCGGCCGCCGATCAGCCCCGGTCGAGGTCGTCCAGCAGCTGGACGGCGGCCGCCGCGTAGGCGCCGATCCAGCGATCGTGGATCCGCTTGATGGGCAGCGGAGCGAGAGTGAGGTGCCGCTCCCTGCCCTCGCGGCGACCGATCACGAGCTCGGCCCGCTCGAGCACCTTCAGGTGCTGCAGGACCGTGGTGCGGTCGAGTTCGGGGAAGCATGCGCACAGCTCGCCCGTGGTGCGCGGCGCCTCGCGCAGGGCGTCGAGCATCCTCCGCCGGATGGGGGCGGCGAGGGCCTTGAAGACGAGATCGTCGCCGTCGGTTCCCCTCTCCGCATTCATGTTGTAATCTTACAACATGTCTCAGATCGAAATCACTGCGGACATGGCTCCGCTCAGCGAATTGTCCTTCTCGGTCTCCGGCCGCGTCTCCCGCCCGCCCGCGGAGGTCTACGAAGCCGTCGCCGATCCGGCGCAGCTCTCCCGCTACTTCACCACCGGCGGTGCTCAGGGCCGTCTCGAGTCCGGTGCCGACGTCAGCTGGGACTTCGCCGACTTCCCCGGACGCTTCCCGGTCGTCGTCGTCGAAGCGAAGGCGCCGGAGCGCATCGTGATCGAGTGGGCGGCCGTCCCCGGCAGCAACGACACCGGCACCACGCGCACGGTGTTCGAGTTCGCCCCGATCGACGACGGTGCGCGCACGCTCGTCACGATCACCGAGTCGACCTGGCGGGCGACCGCGGGCGGCGCGAAGAGCGCGTTCGGCAACTGCGAGGGGTGGACCGGCATGCTCGCAGCCCTCAAGGCCTGGGTCGAGCACGGTATCAACCTGCGCGACGGCTTCTACAAGTAGAGCGGTCCTGCTCAGCCTCGCATGCGGGGATCCTCGGTTGGATCGCGGTACATCGGCGGGCATCCCTCGTCGATCGCAGAGGGACTCAGCTCGAAGTGCCAGRCCTCGTTGTCATACGTGCGGCAGAGCCCGAACTGCGCACCGTGGCGGTTCAGCCAGTCCGCGGCGTCGTACGGGGCGATGTCGACCGCCTGACCCTTGACGTGCAGCGACGTGTCCGGCGTGCCCACCCAGCGCGCCGCCTCCGCCTCGGATCCGTATGTGCGCACGGCGTCGCGCAGCAGCCACGCCTGGTACGCCTTCGAGCGCCAGCCGCTCGCCACGCGCAGCTCGAGCCCGTCCTCCTCGGCCGCGGCGAGCGCCTGCCCGAGGGCCTCGCGCAGGCCGGGTTCCAGCTTGGCCACCGCCGGCGCCGAGTCCGAGAGCGACACCGAGTCGCCGTCGGCGATGAAGCCGTCTTCGGTCGTCGGCATGCCGCCGCTGCGGGCAGAGGCGGACCCGTCGCCCCCGCCTGCTGTCACCGCGCCCGTTCCCGTGCCCGCGCCCGGATAGTCCGGCCGCGCCGTGACGGCGGCCGTGATCACCGCAGCCGCGGTGCCCGCGCCCAGCGTAGCGAGCACCGTCAGCGTCACGACGATCCGGAACAGCCGCCGGCGCCACCGGGGGTTCACCGTCTTCGCGCGCTGCGGGCCGGGATCCCGCACCGCCGTGCGCGCCGGATCGCCGTCCGGATCCCGATGCAGGATCCCGTCCGGCGCGGATCCCGGTCGCCGCGGAGCAGAGGTGTTCGTGTCCATGCCTCCACCCCACCGAGACCGACGTTGCCCCGCCGTACGCGATTTCGCATACGCCCGCGATATGCCGGTGTGCTTAGGCTTCTGGCATGCGCGTGCTGATCGTGGAGGACGAACCCGCCCTGGCCGGAGCGGTCCGTGATGGGCTGCGTCTCGCGGCGATCGCCGCGGACACCGCCGCCGACGGGCACGTCGCCCTGGAGATGCTGGACATCAACGCCTACGACGTGGCGGTGCTCGACCGAGATATCCCGGGGCCGAGCGGCGATGCCATTGCGCAGGCGATCGTCGCCTCCGGATCCGGCCTGCCGATCCTCATGCTCACGGCCGCCGATCGCCTCGACGACAAGGCGAGCGGCTTCGAGCTCGGCGCCGACGACTATCTGACCAAGCCGTTCGAGATGCGCGAGCTGATCCTGCGGATCAGGGCGCTCGCGCGGCGCGCCCCGCGGTCGACGCCGCCGGTGCACGAGCTGGCCGGGATCCGGCTCGACCCCTTCCGCCGCGAGGTCTACCGGGACGGGCGCTACGTCGCCCTCACGCGGAAGCAGTTCGCGGTGCTGCAGGTGCTCGTCGAGGCCGGCGGCGGAGTGATCAGCGCGGAGGAGCTGCTCGAACGCGCCTGGGACGAGAACGCGGATCCGTTCACGAACGCGGTGCGCATCACGGTGTCTTCCCTGCGCAAGCGTCTCGGCGAGCCCTGGGTGATCCTCACGGTGCCGGGCGTCGGCTATCGGATCGGCACCGAGAGCATCGGCGCCGACGGCGACCGCACCGAGACGGCGGACGAGGACCAGATCCAGGACCAGGACCAGGACCAGGACCAGGACCAGGACCAGGACGCGACGATGCCGGGACGGACGGGGAATGCCTGACGCCCCGCCGAGCCCCGCGCTCCCGCCGAGCCCTGCGCTCCCTCCGCGCCCTGCGCGCGCCATCGGGCTGTCGGTGCGCTGGCGTCTCACGCTCAGCTATGTCGCCCTCGTTGCGGTGGCCGGGGCCGTGCTGCTCGGCGTCGTCGCGCTGTGGCTGCTGCGCTATGTGCCCGACGGCACCGTCTACAACTCGGACCCGATCAACGGCACGAGCTGGGCGCCCAACCGCACGGACATCATCCGCGCCTTCGTGCCGCCGGCCACTTGGGCCCTCCTCGGACTCATCATGCTCGGAGTGCTCGGCGGCTGGCTCCTCGCCGGCCGGGTGCTCCGGCCGCTCACGGTGATCGGCGAAACCGCGCAGGCGGTCAGCGACGGCGACCTCAACGCGCGGATCGCACTGCCGGGCCGCGACGACGAGTTCCGCCGCCTGGCCGACGTCTTCGACGGCATGCTGGACCGGATCCAGCACGACCTGGAGCGCGAGCGCCGATTCGCAGCCAACGCGTCGCACGAGCTGCGCACCCCGCTCGCGATCACCCGCGCGCTGCTCGACGTCGCCGAGGCGGATCCGGATCCCGACGTCCGGCAGCTGCTCGTCCGGCTCCGCGCCGCGAACGAACGGGCCATCGCTCTCACCGAGGCGCTGCTGCTGCTCGCACGGCTGGACGCGCGCCCGCCGGCTCGCACTCCGGTCGATCTCTCGCTCGCCGCGGAGGGCGCGGTCGAATTACTGCACGAGGTCGCAGCGAGCCATGGTGTGCGGCTCGACGTGGTCGGCGACCCGGTCATCGTGCACGGGGACGCCGCGCTGCTCGATCAGCTCGCCCTGAACCTCGTGCAGAACGCGCTCGTGCACAACCTGCACTCCGGCGGATCCGCGACCGTACGCGCGGTCAGACTCGGCGGCCAGGGGGCGCTCATCGTGGAGAACTCCGGAGACAGGCTCGACCCCGCGGTGGTCGCCACCCTGGTCGAGCCGTTCCAGCGCGGCGCCGGCCGCACGCGTGACGGCGCGCACGGCGGATCCGGCCTGGGTCTTGCCATCGCGGGCTCGATCGTCGAGGTGCTGGGCGGCACCCTCGTCCTGACCGCCAGGCCAGAGGGCGGCCTGCGCGTCGAGGCCACCTTCCCGCTGGCCTGAGCCGACAGGTCGGTCGATGGGCCGAAAGGTCAGTGTTGTTCGGCCGCGCTCTCGAACCGCTGCGCGCCGATCACGGACAGCAGCTGCAGCTTCTGCCAGGCGTCCGTGCGCGGCGGCGCGGTGAGCACGAGGAGTGCCTGCGATTGGTCCTCGGTGAAGAGCGCCTGGCAGTCGAGCTCGATCGGCCCGAGTTCCGGGTGCACCAGGGTCTTGTGATCCTCGAAGCGGACGGCGACCTCGTGCCGCGTCCAGAGCTCGGCGAACTCCGCACTCTCCGCCTGCAACGCGCGCACGAGCTCGCCGGCTCGCGACCGTGCCCCCATCGCCCCGTACGCCGCGCGCAGCCCCGCGACCTGGGCGCGGGGCTGCCGCGCGTGGTCCGCCTCCGGGTACACCGCCCGGGCGGCGGGATCCGTGAACCAGCGGTAGATGTCGCTGCGCGCGAGGCCCGTGCGCTCGGACGGATCGCCGAGCAGCGCCTGTGCCATCCGGTTGGCAACGAGGGTCTCGCCCAGGCTGGAGAGGATGAGGGCCGGGGTGTCGTCGAGGCGATCGAGCACCCTGAGCAGAGCCGGCGCGACGTGCGGCAGCGTACTGTGCCGGTCGGGCGCCGAGTGCCCTGCGGTGCGGAACAGGTAGTCGCGCTCGTCGGCGGTGAGCCGCAGGGCGCGGGCGAGGGCGGCGAGCATCTGCTCGCTCGGCTGCGGCCCGCGTCGCTGCTCCAGCCGCGTGTAGTAATCGACGGACATGCCGGTCAGCTGAGCGACCTCCTCCCGACGGAGGCCTGGAGCACGACGGCGGGCACCTGCGTGCAGGCCGACGTCCTCCGGGCGCAGCGCCTCACGGCGGCGGCGCAGGAAGTCGGCGAGGGCGATGCGGTCCATGGGTCCATTGTCCGACGCCGGCGGATCCGCAACCAGGGATCGCGGATCCCCCGATGACCCGGTCTCTTATCGTCGGATCGGATCCCGTCGAGCCTGGGGTCATGAACATCTCCGGAAACACCGTCTTCATCCCTGGCGCGACGAGCGGCATCGGCCTCGCCCTGGCGCTGCGCCTGCAGTCCGCGGGCAACACCGTGATCATCGGAGGGCGCCGCACCGAGCTGCTCGCGGCGCTCGCGGCCGAGCACGGCTTCGGCACCGTGCGCATCGATACCGCCGATCCTGCGAGCATCCGCGCGGCTGCCGCCGAGGTCGTCTCGACGCACCCCGAGCTCGATGTGCTCATCGCGATGGCCGGGATCATGCGCGTCGAGGACTGGCGCGGCGACGGCTTCCTCGCCGATGCCGAGGAGATCGTCACGACCAACCTGCTCGGTCCGATCCGGCTCATCGCGGCGCTCATCGAGCATCTGCAGAGCCGCCCCGACGCGACGATCGTCACGGTCTCGAGCGGGCTCGCGCACACTCCGCTGCGGGTCACGCCGACCTACAACGCGACCAAGGCCGCGATCCACATGCTGTCGGAGTCGATCCGGCTGCAGCTCGACGGTACGAGCGTCTCGGTGCTCGAGCTCGTCCCTCCCGCCGTCGCCACCGAGCTCATGCCGGGCCAGAGCGAGAGCCCGTTCGCGATGCCGCTCGACGACTTCGTCGATGAGACGATGGCCCTCATCGCAGCGCAGCCCGACGCGCACGAGATCCTCGTCGAGAACGTGAAGCTGCTCCGCTTCGGCGAGGTGCGCGGCGACTACGCGCAAACCGTCGCGACCCTGAACCGCCTGGATCCGCACGGAGACGTCTGAGCATCCTGCGCGCTGAGGGCGGGGCGAGCACGCAGGCGCCGGATCAGCCCAATCCGAGGGAATGCCCGAGCGCTGCAGCCGACGGCCCGAAAGCGCTTGCAACGAGGGCCCAAGCCCCGACGATGCCGATTACAACGATGACGGCGCCGATCAGATGAACGCCGATCATCGCGGCGAGCCAGGTGGCCGCCCCGCGGAGCGTGCCGCCCTCCGTCCATTCCTTTTCGTCTTCGAGCCCTAGAAGATCAGTGCCCTCGTGCATGGTCATTCCGCCCCGGTGAATGCTTGGTCAAGATCTGTGCTTGGTCGAGATCTGGTTCATCGGGTCCGTCGCCGATTCGCGCTACCAAAGTCGCGCCACAGCGAGTACGAGAATCCCCAGTCCGATGAGGATCAGGACGAAGAGGAACATGCTCCAGACAGGCGCTCCAGCGGATTCGTCGAAGAGCCAATGGCGGCGGTACGGGACGCTCCCCCTGCTCCCGCCACGATTATTGCTTCGTTTCCCGCTCACGAGGGGTTCTCCTTCATCTTGATACCGCGCGTATCGCCTCATCCAACGAGTCCCAAGCTCCGCATCTACGGGATTCGGGTCCACGAACAGCAGCGAGCGAGCACGGCGATGGGAATCCGCAGACCGAGATCAGGGGTCTCAGCCTGCGGACGCCGTGCACATGAGAGACCACAAAGCCCTCCTCCGATTACGCCGCCCGCGCCTCAGATGGCCGATCGGTCGCGAATCGCCAGTCGCGATGTCGCAACACGACGGTTGCCGGGATCTCGTACCTCGTCCTGCGCCGCGCGACGCCGTGAGCGAGGGGTGTGGGGCAGGCGGACGCATCACCGTCCTCGCTCCACACCCCACCTTCTCGCGAACCCCCTGCCGCCCGCGGTCCCGCGTCGTTACGCTCCAGGCATGACGACTCAGGATCCGTCCGCGAAGCGGATGCGGCTGCGTTACGCGGGCCGGTGCCGGGTCTGCGGCACGGACCTGCCGGCTGGCACCGAGGCCGTGTACGAGCCTCATGCCAAGACCGTGTGCTGCCTCGCGTGTGAGGAGTCGGTGGGAGCACCGGAGGGGCCCACCGTCGTCGACGACGAACGCGCGAACACACAGCCGCTCGCCGCAGGCCCCGAAGTTCCCCGCGACCCGCCGATCGGCGCCGCCGCCGTGCTCCCCGACGCGCTGCGGTTCCGCACCCCTGGCACCGCCGTGATCGCGGAGACCCTGCGCGTGCAGTCGGCGACGCCACCGAGGACCAGGACGCAGCGGCTGTTCGGGAGGACACCGCTCTCACCGGATGCGCAGAGCTGGTACCTCGGCGCGATCGGTGAACTCGAGGTCGGCAGGATCCTCGACCGGCTCGGCGCCGAATGGCACGCTCTGCATGCCGTGCCGATCGGGAAGCGGGGCAGCGACATCGACCACGTGGTGATCGGCCCCGGCGGCGTCTTCACGATCAACACCAAGCACCACGACGGCGCTAAGGTCTGGGTCGGCGGCCATCGCATCCTCGTGAACGGACAGCGCACCGACCATCTGCGCAACGCGGACTTCGAGGCGACGCGCGCCGCGAGGGTGCTGAGCGGAGCGACGCACCAGACGGTCGAGGTCACGCCGATCCTCGCGATCGTCGGCGCGAAGAGCATTCAGATCCGGGAGAAGCCGCCGCGGGTCGAGGTGCTGCGCGCCGATGCAGTGGTGCGCCGGCTGGAGCGAGCCCCGCGGATCCTCACGCCGGAGAACGTCACCGCGCTGGTCCGGGTGGCCGTCCTCCCCGCGACCTGGAGCGCCACCCCGCTTCCAGAAGCTGACCTCACCGCCTTCGCGGCGCTACGCGCCGAGGTCGTGGCGGCGTTCCGGCGGCGGCGGGCGTGGGCTGCAGGCGGGATCCTCGCGGTCATGGCCGCGCTCATGACGCCTGGAGTGCTCCTGCTGACCCGCTGATCGCAGCATCTACCGATACCGACCACACGACGGCGACAGCTTCACTCGCCCCGACAGCCGCCAACGCTGGTCGAAGGCGCACAGGACACGCGCCATGATGACCTGTTCAATGCCTCGAGAACAGAGGAATCAATGGGAGAGCCAGCCCGAATATCGTCGCCGACAAGCCAACGATAAAGAACGACCTGGGGTTTGAATGACCGCCAAAATATCCGTCGGCTTCGTTTCCGAAGATCTTGTGCGCCAGTTTGCTCATACCCTCGAATATCTGTCGGCAGAAGATCATGACAATGGCACCAAACACGACAAGACAGATTCCCGGCAGCAGATCGTGCCAGAAGTATCTCAGTTCCATGTCCATGTGCGCCCCATGTCAAATATGACCTCGCCTCCATCGCTTCCTCCGATCGCAGCGCAACTCACGCCCCGCTCAGTATCCATGAAAAGCTGAGAGAATCAAACCGGCTCCAAGAAGAACCGACATGGAACCGGCAATAATCACGCCGTACTTCTGCGCACGCGGATCGAAGAAGTAGTCAGCTTCATCCTTCATATACTTGCGCGCCATGCGAGAAAGTGACGTTGTCAGTTGGCGGCGAAATACAATAGCAAGAGCTCCGGCCAAAACTACGATAAGACCGCAGATCGCATTCGAACTCATATCCACCAACTATGTGTAGGGTGCAAAGGACACCCGTCGCCGACGCCGACGCCGACGCCGACGCCGACGCCGACAGATCTAGTCCTGACTCTGCGATGGGTCGCGTTCCCTCTACTTCGCACTTGGCATCCCGCAAGGGGCACTCGACAGGTCGCTGTTTGCCCAAAGCCATGTCATCGCGTCGCCCTTTCTCAATGGAGAACTCCGCGGAATATGAAACTCGGCCATGACCGTGCCATCAGGTCTACCAGAAACTGAACGATACGTCAGTATGACGCCGATCAGGTCATTTTCGCCGTCGAGGTTGATGCTATGCAGATTGGCATTCGCACTCGCCCGGACGCGTTCATTCAGGTCAAGAGAGGACCCAGATTCCATCGTCAGAGCGCTTGTATCCTCGAGAACCAGGCGCGAGTCATCTCGAACCTTGACGCCCACATATATCTTGAGGTCAAGCACGACGACGTCTTCTCCGCACCAATAGAGCATTGGATCTGTCGCGTCGAGCGTCATGGACATCGGAACATCACGAGGAACCTGCGGTAGAGCAAAGCAGGCACTGAGAGCGAAGGCGCTGGCGGACAGCAAGCCGATACCACAAATCAAACGAACTCCGCTTCTCAGCATTCGTGGATCCTTTCCGTGTATGACGCATCAGCCTCCCAAAGATTGTCGCCGGCGGAGTGCCGGCCCAACTCCAATCCGCACTCGCGGGCCATAAGGGAACTCGCTTCATTCATGCACACCGACGATGCGATGGAATACCCATTCAGCCGAGGGATAATCATCAAGATCCGCGGTCAAGGGGAAGAATTTGATCTCCACTATCCCATCACGCTCATAGACAAATCCCTGCCTCCCCGCGCCACAAGCAGCACCAAGAATCAGATAGACGCCCGTGCCGTCGCCCGTTTCCGCGCTGTGCCATTCACCTTCCGTTGCGGGAATGATCTCCCCGGGTGCAGCTGGATCACAAAGCACCGCCGAGGGCCAGTCTTGCGCCCTCACTCCCCCGTCGCCGAGCAGGGAAAACTGGGCATGCTCGCTGCCTCCGTCAAGGACCCATTGACCGACGAGGTCCCGATCGCGCACCCTCTTCGAGCCTTCGAGACTACTGCAACCTAGCAAGACAGATCCACAGACCACGAGCGACAATATAGCGATTAGAGCCTTGCGGAACGAGGTTTTCACCAACTGGCTTTGAGGTACTGGGAGCACGGCCGAGCGGAGCACGACTAGATCGTGCACTGACGGACCGCTGTTCGTCGCATTGATTCATTCAGCCTTGGATCGTTTGTGATTTCTTACCCCCTACCATCAAGGCCAATACCATGCCAGCGACGCCGAGCGGAATCAGGAGTAGCACTGACGGCACCAAGCCAGCGATGAAGAACAGCGGGACACCCGCACCAAGGTTCACCAGAACAACTGCGACCAGAATACGCGCCATATTCGTTCGCGAGGCGCCAGTCAAGATCGCGGCAATAATGGTCGCCGGAATCAAGCCGAGTACGCAAACAATCAGAGATATCTTTGCGGCATTCTGAACCGATTCCGAAACCGAAGGCGGGTTCAGGATCGGGAAGGAATTGATGTAGAGGATCTGATACCCGACGCTCCAGGCGACTCCCGCGATGATCATTCCAGAACATGTGCGCACCAAAGCCGACAGGAATTGCCATCTTTGGGCTTGAGGGAAATTTGTCATCGATGTTACCCTTCAGAGCAGTGGGTCAAGATTCCGACGATGTATTGCAGATTCTTCAGTCGCCTCCGCCACGGGCACTAAAAAGCATGCGCCCGATCTATCATGATCTCGGACACTACCATTGCATGTTGAAACTTTTCCGGGCTGACTGAAAGCAACCATCCAGTCATCATCTTGTCTTTTCGGGAACATGACTTGGGATCCCGGTCCATACCCGCGGGCGGAAAGGATAGAGTGCGGAAAGCACGGCGTATGCGCAAGCGCCAAGAATGACCCAGAGCAGGCCGTATTGAGCCAAGATTCGAGGGTCTATCGCAAACCAGAACGCGACGGAATAGGACAGGACCTGAATTGCCGCCGCAACTAGAATCGTCAGCAGGCGTGCCGCACGCGACGTTCGGCTGCGCCACATTGCCACGGCCGGGAATGCCACGACAAGCGAAACACTGAGAAACAGGATGAGTGCGAGCATGAGCCGCTTGATTATCTGGCCGGCAGAGTCGCCCGTTGGGATACCGGACCACAGTCCTGTCAAGTTTATGACATAGATTGCAAGTGTGCAGATACAGGCGGTGAAGGCATACGCCAGCCCGGCCAAGAAGAATCGCACCGCGCCCCCTTATCTGTGGCGAAAGAACGTATTACAGATTGGCACCTTGTTGTGTCCGTATCAACTCTGACGAACTGGAATTTGGGAAGCATACAGGAACTGATATCCAAAGCTCCACATAGATCCGTGGGCGCCGCCGGCCTAAGTCCAGTCCTCGATTCGCAGATCAGGCGCGTTAGCGGCTGGCAGCATCACCAAAGCCAAGTCTTCTCGATATATTTCCAACTCGTTGAGAAGACCGGCAATGACGTGAACCAGTACGTGAACGGTTATACCATCTATATCGTCATACGATGCTTCGACAGGAATTCGGCGCGCCACGTCGGCGAAAACCTCGACCGTTGGATGAAGGCCAAGACTTCCATTCTCATCGATCACCTCTGCATTGATAAGATTCATCTGTTGGCGCAGTTCAGCTGCGCCCTGGAACCGGCGCTCTAGAAGCCTTCCAAGAAGGCTCAACCCGTGGATCAGATCTTGAGTTGAATTTGCCTCATTTGGGCACATGGTAAGTTCCCACATTGATCGTTTCGTCGAGCAGGGTATGGGCTCCGCCTGCTCGAGCCCAGTCCCCTTGAGGTCTCTCGCGCCATGGCCAAACTGTACCGTCACGTCTTCACCTGAGGGTCACCCTGCTTCTTGAGTTGGGGCTCGACAGGATTCTTGTCATCGCAGATCGAGAAGAAGCTCCCCGGTTTGCAATCAGGAATAGCGGGAGCTGTTCGCTCAGCCTCCTTTGCCGCCGACAGGGCGTAAGTTCCGGCAGTGGACGAGTCGCCGGGGATCGCGAGAACCGTGCCGACGCTACTGAAGACGCCGAGAATCCTCCCGAACAGCCAGCCTGTAACGCCCATGCCAGTGTCACCGTCGTATTCGTCGATGGCGCCTGCGGGTTCGTCGCCTTGGGCTGCAACGGCAGCCTCACCTGCCGCGAGGCGAGCGAGGACTCAGTCCGCCAAGACCACGTCGAAGCCGGCCTCGGTGAGGGAGCGCCGGTCCGCGGGGGCGAGGCCGTCATCGGTCAGCAGCGTGGGGAAGAGGTCCGGGCCACCGACCGCGGCGAAGGCCGAGGCGCCGACCTTCGACGAGTCGGCGACGATCACCGCGCGCCGGGCGCGGCTCGCCATCATGCGGTTCACGGCCGCCTCGCGCTCGTCGTGCGTGCTCGCCATGCCCTCGACCGACATGGCGTTCACGCCGATGAACGCGATGTCGAGCGCGATGCCCGCCAGCAGCTGCTCCACGAACGGACCCACGAGCTCGTAGCTGCGGGAGTGGATCACCCCGCCGGTCACCACGACCTTGATGTCGGGGCGGGTGGCGAGCTGGGCGGCGATGTTCACCGCGTTCGTGACCACCGTGAGTCCCTGGTCGGCGAGGTCCTCCCTGGCCGCGAGCGCGGTCGCGATCGCGGTCGTGGTGGTGCCGCCCGAGAGGCCCACCACGGATCCGGGCGCCACCAGCGCCGACGCGGCCTGCGCGATGCGCTCCTTCTGCGAGGTGCGCTGGTGGCTCTTGTAGCGGATCGGCAGCTCGTACGCGACGGACTGCGCCACCGCCCCACCATGCGTGCGGGTCAGCAACCGCCGCTCCGACAGGCTGTCCAGGTCGCGTCGGATCGTGGCGGCGGAGGCGTCCAAGCGCTCCGCGAGTTCCTCGACCGACACATCCCCTCGCGCGGCGAGGAGGTCGAGGATGGCCGTCAACCGGTTCGCCCTGTTCATCGACCGACCTCGGATCCGGCGAACAGGCGCAGCAGGCGCGCGGCCTCGCCGGCTACGGCGTCGCGGGCCGGCGCGAGGTACTTCCGGGAGTCGACGAGACGCGGATCCTCCTCGAGCTTCTCCCGGATCGCGCGCGTGAAGAAGCCGTTCAGATGCGTGGAGACGTTGATCTTCGTCATGCCCGCGCGCACCGCCGCCGCGATCGCGTCGTCCGGCACGCCGCTGGATCCGTGCAGCACGAGCGGCACGTCGACACCGTCCTCCCCCGCGCCGCGCAGGGCCTCGCGCAGGCGCGCGATGAGGTCGAGGTCGAGCGCCGCGGTGCGGTCGGTCATCGCGTGCGAGGAACCGACGGCCACGGCGAGGGCGTCGACGCCCGTCTCCGCGACGAACGCCCGAGCCTCCTGCGGATCCGTGCGGACGCCCGGCGCGTGCGCACCGTCCTTGCCGCCGACCTCGCCGAGCTCCCCTTCCACGTACACCTCAGCGGCGTGGGCGCGTTCGACGACCTGCGCGGTGAGCGCGACGTTCTCGGCGTAGTCGAGCGCGCCCCCGTCGAACATCACGGAGCCGAAGCCCAGGGCGATGGCCTCGTCCACGAGTTCGGGACGCTCGGCGTGATCGAGGTGCACGGCGACGGGGGTGGCCGCGCGCCGGGCGACCGCGAGGGTCGCGAGCGCGATCGGCTCGAGCCCGCCGTGGTAGTCCGCGCAGTTCTGCGAGATCTGCAGGATCACGGGCAGCTCGGCCTGCGCGGACGCGGCGACCAGCGCCTCGGCCGTCTCCAGATGGATCACGTTGAAGGCCCCGACGCCGCTTCCACGGCGGGCCGCGTCGTGCACGAGGTCGCGGGCGGAGACGAGGGTCATCGGAATGTCCTTTCGGTGGACGGTCGACTCAGCGCCGTCAGGGGCGGGCTGTCGATGATCAGGGAGGACTCGAGGTCCCGCCAGGACGCATGGATCTCGCCCGCGAGGGGCATCAGCACGGCGGCGGCCGACCACGCGGTCGCCCGGCGCAGCAGGGCGGTCGGATCCTTCTCACCCTGCGCCATCAGCACGGCACAGGCGGCGACCGCGGCGTCCCCCGCGCCGGTCGGGTTGCCGGCGAGGGGGTGCGCCAGCCGGGCGCGCACGACCTCGTCGGCGGTGACCGCGAGCATCCCCCCCGCCCCACGGGAGAGCAGGATCAGCGATGCTCCGCGGTGCAGCAGTTCGCACGCCCCCGCGATGGGATCCGCGATGCCGGTGGCCTCCGCCAGCTCAGCCGCATTGGGCTTGAGCACGGTCGCTCCGGCATCGGCAGCGGCCAGCAACGCCGGTCCCGACGTGTCGGCGATCACGATCGCGCCCGCGTTGCGGCCGATCCGGATGAGCGCCGACAGCAGGTCTTCTGGAGCGCCGGGCGGGAGCGATCCGGACAGGACGAGGACGGGCTTCGTGCTCTCGGCGGTCGAGGCCTGCAGGGCGCGGAGGACGGCGGCCTTCAGCGCCTCCCACTCCTTCGTCGTCGGGTTGACGCCCCGCTCGTTCACGATCGTGGTGTCGCCGAGCTGCTCGTCGACCAGCGCCACGCTGCGGCGGGTCGCTCCCTGCACGGGGACGAGCTCATGCGGGACCGGCGAGGAGGCCAGTTCGGCGGCGAACTCGGCGCCGGTCGCCCCTCCCGAGGTCGCGAGCGCGAAGACGGAAGCCCCCTGCGCCTGCGCCACCCGGGCGACGTTCAGGCCCTTGCCGCCTGCCCTGGCCACGCCGGCATCGGCGCGGTGCGTGCCGCCCGGCGTGATCCGATCGACGTGCCAGGTCAGATCCAGCGCCGGATTCGGCGTGACGGTGACGATCATCAGAGACTCCTCGCGCGGAGCGCTGCGCCCAGGATCCCGGCGTTTCCGAGCAACTGCGCGGGCACCAGGTCCGGGATGCGATGGAAGCTGAGGCGCGCTCTCAGGCGCGCGCGCAGCTCGTCGAACAGCGCCCCGCCGGCACGCGACAACCCGCCGCCGATCACGATGGCCTGCGGTGCGACGACCGCGGTGAGCTGCGCGAGCGACAGCGCGAGCGCGTCGAGCGCCTCGTTCCAGACCTCGGCGGCGGCCTCATCGCCCTCGGCGGCGAGTGCGATGACCTCCTTCGCGCCCTCCACGGCGATCCCGCTGCGCTCGGTGTAGCGGCGGGCGATCGCCCCTGCGGAGGCGATCGCCTCGAGGCAGCCGCGCGCTCCGCACGGGCACAGCGGTTCATCGGCGACCGGGGAGTGCCCGACCTCACCGGCGTAGCCGCCGGACGTGAAGGGCACACCGCCCAGCAGCAGCGCCCCGGCGATCCCGGTGCCGATGATCAGCACGATCGAGTTCGGATAGGGGCGCGCACCGCCGAGCACGTGCTCGGCCCAGCCGCCCGTGCGCACGTCGTGGTCGAACGCGACCGGCAGCCCGAAAGCCTCCTCCGCGAGCGCGCGGATCGGTGCATCCCGCCAGCCCATGTTGCTGGCGAACACGCCGATGCCGGCGACCTCGTCGACGATGCCGGGCACGACCAGCCCCACCGCGACCGGATCCACCCCGGGGTGCTCCTCGCGCAGCTGCGCGCCGAGCTCCACCAGCCGGGCGATCAGCCGCTCGGGGAGGTCGGGCCCCGGATCCGGCGTCGACGTGCGGCGCAGCCCGAGCATGACGCCGGAGGCATCGAACAGGGCCGACTTGATGTCGGTGCCGCCCACGTCGAACGCGAGCACGGAGGCACCCGCGCCGAGCTCGGCCGCCGATCCCGGAGCCTGACGGGGGATGAGGGGGTCCCCGGAGGCATCCAAGATCACGTCGGGCACGGCGCGGGCCGCTTCGGCCGCCTCGTGCGCGCGGGCGTCGTCCGCGGCAGCGTCGCCGGAGGGGATCGTCATCGCCGGCTCTCAGTCCTCGAGGATGACCGAACGGGTGAGGTTGCGCGGCTCATCGGGGTTGAGGCCCTTCGCCAGCGCGCGGTCGAGCGCCACACGGTGCAGGCGCACGAGATCGGCCATCGGGTCGATCGCGTGCTGCACCCAGCGTCCGCCGGTCGCGGCGACCTGGGCGTCCAGGCCCTCGGGCGCGGCGCCGAACTGCCAGGTGATGCGGCCGGGGGCGGCGATGGCGATCGGACCGTGGCGGTAGTCCATGGAGGGGTACGACTCGGTCCACGACTGCGACGACTCGCGCATCTTCAGGGCTGCCTCGTGCGCGAGCCCGATCGTCCAGCCGCGGCCGAGGAACGTGTACTGATCGGCGCCCGCGAGGGTCGGATCCACGTCGGCGAGCGCGGTGCGGGCGTCGGCGATGGCGGCGGTGAGGTCTTCGCCGAGCGAGGCGCGGAACAGCGCGAGCGCGGTGGTCGCGAAGCGGGTCTGCACGACGGACTGCTCGTCGGCGAACGGCAGCAGGATCGCGTCGTCGACCATGCCCACGAGCGGCGAGGTCACGTCGCCGATGACCCCGACGACGCGCGGCGCGGATCCGGATCCCTTGAGCTCGTCGACGAGCTCGAGCACCTCGGTGGTCGTTCCGGAGCGCGTCAGGGCGACGACGGCGTCGTAGCCACGATCCATGAACGCCTCGCTCGCGGCGTAGGCGTCGGTGATGCCGAAGCCCGCGCGCTCGCGCAGCGCGGCGTAAGACTGGGCCATGAACCACGAGGTGCCGCAGCCGATCACGGCGACGCGCTGGCCCTTCGCCGGGAGCAGCGCCTGCTCCGCCGTCATGCCGGCCGCGCGCTCCCACATCTCGGGCTGCGAGTCGAGCTCGGCGCGCATGTGAGCGCCGGGGGCGAGATTCTCGTTCGGGTGGGTCATGGGTCCTCCTCGGCGGGCTCCGGCCCCGTCCAATGCGTGACCTTGCTCGATCTTACGTCAAAACAAGCATTTTCCGTCACTGAATCCGGAAACCCGTGCTCGGGCAAAACTCGAACAGCACTAGGCTTTCGCCATCCGAAACCTTAACGTTGTAAGGGTTTCGAGATCCATCCATCAAAGGAGATGACATGCCCGATCTGTCCCGTCGCACCGCCCTGCTCTCACTCGGCGGCGCCGCCCTGACCGGCACGCTCGCCCTGGCCGGAGCCACCCCCGCCATCGCCGCACCGACTGCACAGCCCAACCGCACCGTCACGGTGTACCTCGTGCGCCATGGCAGGACCTGGCTGAACCAGGCCGGCCGGATCCAGGGCTGGTCCGATTCGCCGCTCACCGACGCGGGCGTCGCGACCGCCGAGGCGGTCGGCCGCAATCTCGCCGCGGAGATCGGCGGGTTCGACGCCGCCTACTCCGCCGACATGATGCGCCACTTCCAGACCGCGAGCGGCATCCTCTCGGCAGCGGGCTCAAAGCTCACGCCGACGCGGATCGCCGGCCTGCGCGAGGTCGCCTACGGCGGCTGGGAGGGCGAGAAGCAGTCGACCGCGTTCCCGCAGCTCGCCGCCGCGGGCCCCCTGGACACACTCGCGCACATCATCGACGCGTTCGTCGCCAGCAACCCCGACAAGACCCTTCCGGCCGAGACCTGGGCACAGGTCGCCGCGCGCATGAACCTGGCGCTCACCACGGCCGCGACCGATCGCACCCTTCCGATGCGGCACGGCGGCAGCATCCTCGCCGTCTCGAGCGGGATGTCGATCACCTGCCTGCTGGAATCCCTCGGTGCGACGGTCGACGGCGCCATGGAGAACGGCGCCGTCAACAAGCTCCGCTACGCCCGCGGGTCCTGGACCGTGCAGTCGGTCAACGACACCAGCTACGCGGGCTGATCCGCCCTCGGGCCGTCGGGTCAGCGGGACTCGGCGGCCTCGGTGTGGTGGCGGATGACCTCGGCGACGACGAAGTTGAACCACTTCTCGGCGAACTCCGGATCCAGGTGGGCCTCCTCCGCGAGGGCGCGAAGACGCGCGACCTGCTGCTCCTCACGGCCCGGATCCGAGGCGGGCATGTCGTGCTCGGCCTTGAGCACGCCGACCTGCTGCGTGCAGCGGAATCGCTCGGCCAGCATGAAGATGAGCGCGGCGTCGATGTTGTCGATGCTGGCGCGCAGTCGCAGCAGTTCGGTGCGGGGATCGGGGGCGGACATCGGGGCTCCTCACCGGGCGGCGGATGTGCGAACCCTCCGACGATAACCCGTCCCGCCCTGAGTCGCCCCCGCCGTGACGCGTCAAAGAACCCGGAAGCGCGCACCACCGCCCTCGGGACGTCGCACCCCTCCCCTAAAGTGAAGCCATGACCAGCGACGACTCCGGGCTCGACAACAGCACTGTCGCAGAGGCTGAGGCCAGCGAACACGCTGCCACGGCGGCTCAGGCCGACACCATCGTGGCCGACGACGACTCCGACGACTACACGCCCCGACCTGTCGCGGAGGCGGGGACGCCTCGTGCCTCGTTCTGGACCCGGATCGACCGCCCGTTCGCGTTCGGCTTCCTCGTCACGCTCGGCGGCCTCGTCGCGATCCTGCTCGGGCTCGCTCTGACGAATCTGTCCACCGTGCTCATCTACATCGCGTTCGCGCTGTTCGCCGCGCTCGGCCTCGATCCGGCCGTCCGCTGGCTGGAACGGCGCGGCGCCTCGCGCGCGTGGTCGGTCGTGATCGTGATCGTCGGTTTCGCGCTCGCGCTCGTGCTCGTCATCCTCGCGATCGTCCCCGTGGTGGTCACGCAGATCGCGGAGTTCGTCAAGTCCATCCCGGCGACGATCCAGGAGTTCCTGCACAGCGATCTGTACCACTGGATCCAGGGCCAGTTCGGCGGCGGGGTGAGCGACCTCATGGGCGAGGTGCAGAAGTTCCTCAGCGACCCGAACAAGCTCATGCAGCTCGGCGGCGGCGCCCTGCAGGTCGGCAACGCGGCGCTGCAGGTCGGCACGGCGATCGCGACCGGCATCTCCGGCGGCCTGATCGTCATCGTCCTCACGCTGTACTTCCTCGCCACGCTGCCGTCGATGAAGAGCGGCCTGCTGCAGCTGGCTCCCGCACGCGACCGCAAGAACGTCTCGCGGATCACGACCMAGATCACCGATTCGGTCGGCGGCTATGTGATGGGCATGGTGGTGCTCGCGCTCATCAACGCGGCCCTCGTCTTCGTCCTCTACCTCGTGCTCGGGCTGCCGTTCCCGCCGCTGATGGCCACCGTGGCCTTCCTCATCACGCTGATCCCGCTGGTCGGCCCGATCCTGTTCTGGATCATCGGCACCGGCATCGCCCTGTTCAGCTCACCGCTGATGGCGCTGATCTTCGCGGTCATCTACCTCGTCTACATGCAGGTGGAGGCGTATGTCATCACCCCGCGTGTGATGAACCGGGCGATCGCGATCCCGGGATCCCTGGTCGTGATCGGCGCGCTCGTCGGCGGCACGCTGCTCGGCCTCCTCGGCGCGCTCATCGCCGTCCCGGTGACCGCGTCGATCCTGATCATCATCAAGCAGGTCTGGATCCCCCGGCAGAACGCCCGCGTCTGATCGGCGCCCCGTCACACGACCGTGCTGCTATGGCGTGCGCTGACAGGGACGACTCTGGTTGAGGAGGTTTATCCCGCTGATCTGGTGAATTCGGGGTGGGAATGTCGGTGGTTCGGGGTTGACTGGGGTCATGACGAACTCGACTGGTGCGGTGGTGGATCCTGGGGTTGACCCGGTGGATCCGGTCATGGTGCTGCGTCTGTTGAGGGAGGGGCTGGCGGCGGCCGAGGCGACGATCATCCGGTTTCAGGCGTTGCGGGACGCGCAGCTCGGGGCCGCGCAACGGCTCGCCGAGGAGCTGGCCGCCAGAGACTCCGGTGCCGGGGCGGTGCGGGGTGAGGCGGTGGATCTCGCGACACGGTCGGTCGCGGCGGAGCTGGCCGGGGTGCTGCACATGTCGGACCGGGTCGTGCAGGCCCGGATGTCACGCGCCGCGGACCTGATGACCCGGTTCCCGGCCACGATGGGGGCGTTCGGGAACGCGCGGATCAACGCCGCGCATGTGCGGGTCATCCAGGACGCGGGTGCCCGCCTCGACGACGACGTGCGGGCGGAGTTCGAGCAGGTCGCGGTCGCCGCTTCGGAGGGCGAGACTCCGCATCGGGCGAAACGGGTCGTGGAACGCGTCGCGGAACGCCTCGCCCCGCGCAGCCTCACCGACCGGCACCGGGACGCGCAGGAGCACCGGCGGGTGTGGCGGGAAGACCTCGGCGACGGGCAGAAAGCGCTCGGGCTGAT